>VBIS01000011.1 GCA_005880605.1 Chloroflexota bacterium | reverse complement strand
GATCAGCAGCAGCCCCACGCGCACCTGTGCCCCAGCCTCGCCGGCCTGTGGCCCGCCGCCGAGCGCGGCGAATCCGAGCACCAGAGGACCGAGGGTGATCGCCAGTGGAGCGATCACCAGCAGCATCAGCAGCGTGATGCCCAAAAAACCGCCGGCGATCCTTTCCGACGCGTGCTGGTCATGGGCGTCGATGTGTTTCACCAGCGCCGGGACGAGCAGCGAGGAGAAGAGCGAGCCCGCCAGCAAGCCGTAGTACAGGAGGTTGGGCAGCGAGTTCGTGAGCTGGTAGGTATTGCCAAAGAGGGTTGGCCCAAGGACCGCGGCGATCACCGCGAATCTGATGACCCCGGTGACGCGGCTGATGATCGTCCAGGCCGCCACCGTCATCGAGTCGCGCGCGGCCGAAACGGCCCGGGACTGGTCCTGGGGATCGATCACAGCGGCGCTTCCGTGGGGCAGCGCTACGGGCTGCCGCCGCTCATTCCGCCCCATGCGCGGAGAGCACCACCGGCACGGTCTTCAGCAGGATGCCGAAATCGAGGGCGAAGCTTTGCCGCCGGACATACTCAACGTCGAGGTCGAGCGCCTGCCTCATGGTCAGACGACTCCGGCCGCTGACCTGCCACAGGCCGGTGAGGCCCGGCAGCACAAGGAAGCGCTGCGAATCAGCTGGTGCCATCAATTCCGCCTCCCAAGGAAGGGCAGGACGCGGCCCGACCAGCGACATCTCACCGCGAATGACGTTCAACAACTGGGGAAGCTCATCGATGCTCATCCGGCGCAACAGCCGGCCGAGCGGAGTGATCCGCGGGTCGTCCTCTAGCTTGTACAGACCCCGCCGGCCGCCGACTGGCGGCTGATCATCCGTCAGGAGCTTGGAGACGTACTCCCGGTGGACATCGCTGGGCGTGCCGTCGTACATGGTGCGGAATTTGTAGAGCAGGAACGGACGCCGCTCGCGGCCGAGCCGTACCTGCCGAAACAGCGCCGGCCCGGGGGTCGTCAGTCGCACCATCAGCGCGACGGCAGCCAGCAGGGGGGAGAGCACAACCAGGCACAGCACGGCCACGCCAAGATCGAACAGGCGCTTCCCGCCCCCGGTCCAGGCCGGGGAAAGCCCCAGCGATTGGTCCGTCGGCGCGTGGACCGGTTGCGCCAGTGGTTCCCGGCGGATCACCGCGACCTCGACCCGGCTGCCGACGCCTTCGCGTGGGCCCGTCCGTTGAAGCGGTAACGGCTGACCGAGTCGGTCACCGCATCGACGCGAGCCCCGATCGCCCGCAGCTGGCCGACGGTGCCCCGGACCGTCGCCGGATTGCCGTATGCGACGGATCCGTCGGGGATATCACGGACGACGACCGCACCGGCGCCGATCAGGCATCCGGCTCCGATGCGCACGAAGGGCAGGATCGTGACGTTGACCCCGATCTGCGCGCCGGCCCCGATGACCGGTCCTGACATCACGGCGGCCGAGGCCGCCTGCCCCGGATACAGGTCGTTGGCGATCGTCACCCCGGGCGCGAGGAACGCTCCATCCTGGATCTCGGTGAATTGCGCGATGTAACAGTTCGAGTGGATCTTGACGTGATCACCGATCAGACAGCCGTAGTCCACCACCGAGTTACTCCACACCGAGACGTCGTCGCCGATGCGGCACTCTTCGCGAATGATCACGTTGTGGCCAGTCTGGAAGCGCGCCCCGATCCGCGATCCGAGGTAAATGACCGTGTTGCTTCGGATCCGCGCATCCGCTCCCAGGACGAGGTCGCCTGGCGCGGTTCGCGATGGTGTATAGCCGAGGATCGCGCTCGGGTCCAGCTCCAATCCGTCGCCGACCAGGATGTCAGGCAATCTGAACCTCTTTGGCAGTCACTGCCTCAAAAACCGCCTC
Organism: Chloroflexota bacterium; assembly: GCA_005880605.1. Taxonomy (GTDB): domain Bacteria; phylum Chloroflexota; class Dormibacteria; order CF-121; family CF-121; genus CF-13. The sequence continues at coordinate 4,900 of VBIS01000011.1, read as the reverse complement.
ACAGACCCGGGCCACCTGGTCGTCGCGGAGGTGCGGGAACATCGGCAGCGAGAGGACTTGTTCGGCGGCGGCCTCGCTGACGGGCAGCGGACCACTGGCGAAGCGCACGTAGGGCGCCTGCCGATGACATGGGATCGGGTAATGGATCCCGGTCTCGATCCCCATCGCGGTGAGCTGCTGACGGACGCGTTCGCGGTCGGGGATGCGGGCGACGGCAAGGTGGTAGACGCCCCGGGCTCCGGCTTCGTCCTCGACCAGGCGAATCGGACCAGAGGCAAAGGCCGCCTGGTATCGCGCCGCGATCGACCGGCGAGCCTCGTTCCAGGCGTCCAGCCTGGCAAGCTTCGCCATCAGGACCACCGCCTGCAGCGCATCGAGCCGGCTGTTCATGCCGACCCGCTCGTGGCGGTAATGCGATCCCGCGACCCGACCGTGGTCGCGAAGGCTCCGAAGGCGGTTCGCCAGATCGGGGTCGGCGGTGACGACGGCACCGGCATCGCCGAAGGCCCCCAGGTTCTTGCCGGGGTAAAAACTGAAGCAGCCCGCCTGCCCGATCGACCCGGCCGGCCGGCCACGCCAGCTCGCCCCGTGGGCTTGCGCCGCATCCTCGAGCAGCCAGATGCCGGCCTTGTCGGCGGTCCGGGAGAGGGCATCCATGTCCGGCATCTGGCCGTAGAGATGCACCACGATGACGGCGCGAGTCCGCGGCGTGATGGCGGCCATGAGATCGTGGGGGGTGAGCAACATGGTGCGCGGGCTGACGTCCGCGAAGCGTGGGGTCGCTCCGGCGAGGACCACCGCTTCCGCCGAGGCCACGAAGGTGTTGCTGGGCACGACCACCTCGTCGCCAGGACCAATCCCCAGCGCCATGAGCGTGAGCTGCAGCGCGTCCGTCCCATTGGCCACGCCGATCGCATGCCGGGTGCCGCAGTATTCGGCCCAGGCCTGCTCGAACTCCTCGACCGCCTCGCCGCCGATAAACCGGCTGCCTTGCAGCAGCCGATCCCATCCCTCGTCGACGGCCTCGCGGATCTCCCGGGTCATTGCGGCCAGGTCGCTGAAGGGGACGACCGGTTTCATCCCACCTCCTCGAGGTGCAAGGGGGGCGGCGATGCAACGGCGACCGGCGTCATGGCCAGCACGCTGGCGGGCTTGGCGTCGACCCGCTGCCCGTTGCCCCAGCCGGCGGCGTGGATCCGGTGCCCGTTGGAGCCGACCTCCTCGAGCAGCACCGGCCGGCCCAATCGCCGCGACAGCTCCGCGGCTTCCAGGGTCTCGACCACGGCGAGCCCGTTCTCACCATCGGTGAGGGGTTTGGCGTCCCGCTCGATGCAGTCGATAAAGTGCCGGTCCTGGACCGCGAGCGGCTCATCGGAGGCGATGAAGGGGACGACGATATCGCCATAGCGGTACGACATCGGTGGCTGGGTGAGGTTGCCGCCGTCCTGCGGCAAGACACCCTTGTCGAGGATGCGGATGCGTTCCTCGGCAGCCAGGTCATCGTAGACGGCCATCTTCTTGCTGCCGACCGCGGTGACCCGGCGCACTTTGCAGGGATCAAGCCAGCTGACGTGGATGTTCGCCGACATGCCGCGATCATCGAAGAAGTCGTCGTAGAACAAGCGCAGATAGGCCACGTCCTCGAAGCGCCGATGGGCGTGACGGGCGGCCCACGCCTGGACCGCGACCGGCTTGCGGCCCAGCACGTTGTTGATGATGGAGACGTCGTGGGGCGCGAGATCGAGGATGACGTTGACGTCGTTTTGATAGAGCCCGAGGTTGAGACGAGCACTGTCGATGTAATAGAGGTCGCCCAATTCCTGACTGCGCACCAACTCGCGAAGTTTCCGCACGGCCGGGTTGTACTCGAAGGTGTGTCCGACCATCAGGATCACGCCGGCGTCGGCGGACGCCTCGATCAGCCGCCGGGCGCCGCTGCTGGTCGGCGCGAGCGGCTTCTCGACGAGGACGTGTTTGCCGGCCTCAATCGCCTCTAACGCGATGGCGACGTGGGTGCTGGGCGGGGTGGCGACCACGATGGCGTCCACATGTGGCAGCGCGGAACGCAGATCCGGATAACAGGGCGCGGTCTTGTAATTGCGGGCCAGGTTCTGCAACCGGTCGTTCACGCCGTCGACCAGGGCGACTTCGGCCACGCCTTCGGTCCCATGCAGGACCCGGACGTGCTTCGATCCCCAGTAGCCGCATCCGACCACGGCAACGCGCAATCCGGTCTCTCCCACAGATTTCATCAACTGATCCGCCAGCCCGCTGGCAGAGCCACTGTACGGTCGGCGGCGCGCGCTGGTAATAGGCTGGTCGTCCCGGCGGGTGGGACTTTCACGTCGTCAGGCCGACACTGCCTAGAGACGGTTCCAGGAACCCTTCCCGCTCGAGGTAGCGCAGGATCAGCTCCGCCGCCGGGTCCGGCTCGATGGCCGCGGTGTCGATCGTGAGCTCGGCATCGGTGGGGATCTCGTATGGATCGGAGATGCCGGTGAAGTCCTTGACGATGCCCGCCCGCGCCCGGGCGTACAACCCTTTGCGGTCGCGCTCTTCGCAGACGTCGAGCGCCGTCGCCACGTGGACGAGCACAAACCCCCCGTAGGGCTGGATCATGGCACGGACCTCTCGACGGGCCGCGTCATAGGGAGCGATCGGGGCGCAAATGACAATCCCGCCGTGCCGGACGATCTCAGACGCCACAAAGCCGATGCGCTGGATGTTCAGATCGCGGTGCGCCCGCGAATAGCCGAGCTCGCTGGACAGCTTTTTGCGCACGAGGTCGCCATCGAGCACGGTGACGGTACGGTCCCCGCGTTCCAGGAGCTTGGCCTGCAGCGCCTGGACGATGGTCGACTTGCCCGCTCCGGAAAGCCCGGTGAAGAAGATGGTGATGCCCTGCTCCCGGCGGGAACGGTAGGTTCGCCGCAACTCATTCGCGACCTCGGGGAACGTGATCCAGGCAGGAGGCGTTTCCCCGGAGGCAAGGAGCCGGCGGAGCTCGGTGCCCGAAACCGAAAGCGCCGTCAGCCCGGGCGGAACCTCCTCCTCCGGGAGGTACGCGTCCAGCTCCCTGACGTAGACCAGCATCGGGAATGGCACCATGGTGATGCCGATCTCCGCTTCGAACCGGCGCAGCAGGTCCTGGGCCGCATAGGGTCCATAGAACGGCCGGCCGTTGCGGTCGTTTCCCGGGCCGGCGTGATCGCGACCGACGATCAGGTGGGTGCATCCGTAATTCCGCCGAATGATCGCGTGCCAGACCGCCTCGCGTGGTCCTGCCATCCGCATCGCGAGCGGCAGCAGGGCGAGCATCGCGGTATCGGCGGGATAGCGGTGCAGCAGCACCTTATAGGAGCGCACGCGCGTGTAATGATCGACATCGCCCGGCTTGGTCATGCCGACCACGGGGTTGATCAGGATCCTGGCACCCACCCTGGCCGCGGCCCGCACCGTCAACTCCTGGTGGACGCGATGCATGGGGTTGCGGGTTTGAAACGCCACCACCGTTGACCAGCCGCGCGCCGCAAAGGCAGCCCGCACCTGGCTGGGCGTCAGCCGCAGCTCCGGGAAGTCAACGTGCGCCGGCAGGTGCACCCCCTCGACCGTTCCCCCGACATACACGGCATTGGTCTGGTCCAGGAGAAAGGCGACGCCCGGGTGATCCCGGCTGCTGGTCCCGAAGACCAGCCTGGCTTCCTCCTCGCGGTCGGGCCGGTAGAGATCTTCGACGTGGATAACCGCGAGCACGACGCCTTCCGGGTCGCGAAGGGCCAGGAGCGAGCCGGCGCTGAGCTGGCCGGCGGCCTCCTCCGTGACATCGAGCACGACCGGGATCGGCCAGACCGCACCGCTCGACAATCGCATTCGGCGGCAGACCGAGTGGTAGTCGGCCTGATTCATGAAGCCGGTCAGCGGCCAGAAACCGCCGTTGAGGAGGAGCTCGAGGTCGCAGAGCTGCCGGTCGGTCAGGTCCCAGGAGGGCGCGCGCAGCGTGGCCCCGATGACCTCACGCCGTCGCCCCCGATCGACGATGAGATCGTTGAAGCGGTCCTGACCTGGCAGCTGCTCGACAATCATGGGTTGCTTGCGGCGAGCCCATGGCCCACCGCCTGACCATCCTCAGGTCTTTGCCCTCTCCCGTCCATAGCCGATCGGGGCCGCGCCCTCAGGACTGATGCCGCTCAACTGGGCATCTGTCCCGGGACTTACGAATTCAACAGATGGTTCGCCAGCAGAAATGAATGCGCCACCGACGCCGGAAGCTGCCCTCCGATCGAAACCGCTCCGTTCATCGTCTGCATCGCGCTGGTCGTGAGCAATGTGGTGAGCGCTGCATAGGTTTGCTGGAATGCCGGTCCCAGCTGGCTGAGCAACGAGCTTTTGACGATGAGGGCGACATGCTGGAAACCGAAGATGTTCTTCGGATCATTGAGGACGGCGTAGGAACCACTGGCCAGCTGCGGGTCGTTGGCAAAGCCGTCCGCCAGCTGCACCGCGCGGCTGTCGAGCGCGGCGTAGGTCGGCGCCCCGGCGGCGATGGCGACGAATTGGAGGTTGGTCAGCCCATAGGCTTGTTGGAGACCGGCGTAGCCTGCATAGCGGGTTTGCGCCGCTGGATAGGCGGCGACCTTCAGCGGGCCCAGCCGGCCGAGCTGGGCAATCGTGGTCAGATTCTTCTGCTGCGCGTAGCTCTTGAGCGCGATCAGCTGGTCGCTATTCGAGAAGGGTGTCGGCGGCATCATCACCGACGCGCCGTGACTCTGTTCGTACTGGATGGCGATCTGCTCCGTCTGCGCCTCAGAGCTGAAGGGCGGCGGGTGGCCCGCATCGATGGCCGCCACCTCACCAAGGTACTCGGGGTAGGCGCTGACCTGCCCGGATTGAAAGAGCGTGT
>VBIS01000160.1 GCA_005880605.1 Chloroflexota bacterium | reverse complement strand
CCTCGCTCCGCCAGGCGCTGTGCGAGGGTGGCGCCGACGTTGCCGGCACCGACAACTGTGATCTTCGAGCGACCCATCCGCACGCTACCGTAGCAAATCCACCTCAACCGTCGTTACACTCCGTCGGGATGGCAGGCACCAGCGAGCCCAATCAGCGAGCCCCGGTGTGGAAAGGCGAGCGCAATCAGCGAGCCCCGGTGTGGAAAGGCGAGCGCATTGGTTGACGCGACCGAGCGTCGCCTGTTGAAGACGCTGCACGAGTCGGCGGTGCGCACGCACATGTCGTGGCCGAACATGCTCGTGCTCAGCTCGTTCTGGTTCGCGATTGCCTACGTGATGCAACCGCTCGGCGGAACCATCATCCCTCTGCTGGTCGGTCGGTTCACGGACCCGATGACCATCCACCTGGGACCGCTTGCCATCGCCGCCGATGTCAACACCTACGTCGCCGTGCTTGATACGGTCGGCGCCGCCTTCGCCATCGTGTGGCAGCCGGCGATCGGCGCGATCAGCGACAACAGCCGCTTCGCGCTCGGGCGACGTCGCCCATTTATCGCGATCGGCGTCGTGGGCGACATCATCTTCCTGACGCTGATCGCCTTTATCACGTCCTTCTGGGGGCTGCTGCTGGTCTACGTCTTCTTCCAGATCGCCTCGAACACGGCCCAGGGCCCCTACCAGGGGATGCTGCCCGACCAGGTGCCGGACAACCAGCGCGGTGAGGCCTCTGGCTACTACGGCCTGATGAACATGGTGGGCACGATCGTCGGCTTCCTGGTCGTTGGCGCGCTCTTGATCCCGACCCACCACGTCCGGATCGCCATCCTGACCCTGCCGCTGGTGATCGCCGTAGCTGGCGCACTGGTGATCTTTGGTGTGCCCGACCGCCGCCGCACCGCCGCATCGGCGCAGCGCCTGCACCGGTCGGTGCTGTTGAGCGTTGCTATCGACACCAAGCGGTATCGCGACTTCGCCTGGTTGATGGTCTCCCGGCTTTTCTTCCTGATGGCGCCGGTGGCAATCGGGACCTACGCCTTCAACTTCATCCGCTACACCTTCAATTACTCGGAAGGCAAGGCCTCGCTCTACAGCAGCGCGCTGCAGGCGACCATCCTGGTGTTCGCGGCAGTGCTCTGTATGACCGCTGGTTTCCTCGCCGAGCGCTACGGCAAGAAGCGCTTGATCATGGCCGCCTGCCTGATCGGGGCCTTGGGCTCAACGCTGTTGATCTTTGCGCCCAGCCTGCCGTGGATCCTGGGCTTCGGGCTGATCGTGGGCATCTCGCTTGGCACCTTCCTCCGCACGAGCGCGGTCGGCTATCGCGTGATGTTCGGAATCGTCACCGGCTTTTTTTTGATCGCCCTGCTCACCCTGCAACCGGTGCGTGAGATCAAAATCGACTAGCGCCGCCGGGGGAAGGAGGTGGACCGCATCCAGGTGCCTGTCCAGCGACCGCCGAGCACATCAGGTGTGGCAACCACAGCAGGCCGGCCAGCACGAGCAGGGTCGCGATCACCACCGCCAGGCCGCCGATCACCAGCCTCCGCCGACTCTTGGGCTTGCTGCCGCCGAGATAGGCTGGGCCTCCGGCCATCTCAGTCGATCGCGGGAAGGCTGACGGCGACCTCTGTCCCCTTACCCTCGGTGCTCGTGACGGCGATGTCGCCCTTGTGCGCCTCGACGATCCATTTGGCGATCGCGAGGCCGAGCCCGCTGCCGCCGCTCTCCCGGGTGCGCGCCTTATCTGCGCGGTAGAAGCGCTCGAAAATATGGGGGAGGTCGCTCGTTGGAATCCCCTCCCCGGTGTCGGTCACCGTGACGTGGGCGCGCCCGTTTTGTCGGACAACCCCCACCGCGACTTCCCCGCCTGTCGGCGTATGCGCCAGCGCGTTGTCGATCAGGATCAGCAACAGCTGGCGGACGCGGACCAGATCGGCGTCCACACGCACGCCGCCGTTCAGATCCGGGCGAAGCTGCACCCCTCGCTCATCCGCCAAGGGCGTGGCCTGCGCGATCAGCCCTTTGACGACTTCGTTGAGCTCGATCGGCCTGGGATTGAGGCGCAGCTGCCTGGCGTCGGCCAGGGCGAGGGTGGTCAAATCGCCCACGATCCGATTCAGCTGTTCAACCTCCTCCACGATGCTCTGGGCATAGGTACGCGTCTGACCATTCGAGCGCCGCAGCCAGGCCTCGACGTTGGTTCGAATCAGGGTCAGCGGCGTGCGCAACTCGTGCGATGCGTCGGCCACGAACTCACGTTGGCGCTGGAAGGCACGGCTAATCGGTCGCAGCGAGCGGGTCGCCATCAGCAGCGAGGCCAGGGCGCCGAGGATGATCCCGATGACCGAGGCGAGCACCAGCTGGCGAACCAGGCCCGACAACGCATCCCCGACCCAGGAGATCGGCTGCGCCACCTGCATCACCCCTACGACCTTTTTCGACTTCGGGTTGACGATGGCGCTGGTGTGGACGACATAGAGGTCTGAGCCGCTCGAAACCTGCGTGTCTCCCGATTGGCCCGCCTTCGCGGCGGCGATCGGGTCCTTCAGGCTCGGGCTGTTGAAGAGCTTCTTGAGCGCGGGCTGCGGCTGGCTGACTTCCTGGCCTTTGACGTCGAGCACGCGAACGAAGGTGTCGGCGACGCTTGGGTCGAGCAGCCCCTGCGCATTAACGGAGACGGTATCGGTGGCGACGACCTCTTTGGCTGCCTGACTGACCGCGTGCTTGAGATCGTTATCGGCCTTCGCCTGCAGCGACTGCGACACGGTGACGTAGACGATCAGATCGAAGAATCCCAAGATCAGGACGAGCAGCACGAAGTATTGCGCGGCGAGGCGCACCAGCGCGCCCCGGAACATCATCCCGACAGCCGGTACCCGACCCCATACACCGTTTGGATGAGCTTCGGGGAGCGGCCCTCGTCGATCTTGTCGCGCAGGTAGGAGATGTAAACGGCGACGCGGTTGGTGGTGCCTTCGAAGTTGTAGTCCCAGACGCGCTCCGCGATCTGCGCTTGCGTCAACACCTGGTTCGGGTGCCGCATCAAAAATTCCAGCAAGGCGAACTCTCGGGCGGTCAGCTCGATCGGGGTGTCGCCACGCCGAACCTGGTGCGTCTTCAAGTCGAGGACAAGGTCGGCCACCTGCAACCGGTTGGCATGACCATTCTTTTGTTCGCGTCGCATCAAGGCGCGCAGTCGGGCCAGCAGCTCCTCGAAGGCGAAGGGCTTCGGCAAGTAGTCATCCGCGCCAGCGTCCAGGCCCGCGACCCGGTCGTGGATCTGACTCCGTGCGGTCAGCATGATCACCGGTGTCTGGATGCGATTCTGGCGGAGCCAGCGGCAGACCTCCATCCCGTCCTTCTTGGGGATCATGAGGTCGAGGATGATGGCGTCATAGCGCGCCGTTTCAGCAAGCTCCTGGGCTCGCTCGCCGTCCGACGCGATGTCGACGGCGTAGCGTTCATCCTCCAGGAGCTGCTTGAGCAGCGTCGAGAGCTTTCGCTCGTCCTCGACGAGGAGGAGGTTCATGGACTTTACCGCCTCCAAGTCTAGCGGTTCAGCCGGCCAGCTTTTGGTACTGGCCAAAAGTCGGCTTAGATCGCGACGGCGGAAGGGGCCGAACCGTGCTGAGCGGCGAGCTCGGGCGCGGTCAGAAGATGGTTGCCTGAGATCCGCGAGCCGCTATCCAGGAACTTCCCAAGGCTAGCGCGGGCGCGGCGCACGTTCCAGCCGAGGATGTCACAGTACTCGACGAAGGTCTGGCCGGCAAAGAACCGCTGGGCCTCCGGCTGGTAGGCCTCGACGCTGAGATCGGCGACCGCCTGCCAGATGACTCGGGTCAAGAGCGACTGCACCGCTTCCAGGGGGATATCCGGTTCCGTAGCGCCTTTTCTCATTCCCTTCCTCCGCATCGAATGCCCCGCACGGCCGGATTGCCGTGCCATTTGAATGATAGTTTCGCTAATTTAACAAGTGTTACCGATAATGTCAACCGCGCCGCGTGGGACCGGCCGTGGGATGCGCTAGCAGACCGGCCGCCCGAAGGTCGGGACCGAGCGATGTCAGCCGCCGGGCCGCGGTCGCGGGTAACAGCGGGATGTGCGGGATCCGCTCGAGGTGCGCGGCGATCGGCCACAGGGCCTCGGCACTGGTCATCCACCGCAACCGATCGAAGCGGGCCAGGTTGACCGGGCGCCCGTACCCGCGCAGCGTGCGCTCCCCGGCCAAGTTGAAGTATTGCTCGAAGTAGGACATCGCCAGCTCACGCAGGGTGCGGTAGACCGGCTCTCGATAGCGCAGCCCCGTGAATTTGCTGGTGGCGATCGCGCCCCAGAGTGAACGGCTCCGAAACACCGCGATTACGTGGTCTTCGTCTCGGACCGCCGTCAGATCCATGATCAGGGGCGGTTCGCCCTGCACCCGGAGCGCCGCGGCCGCCAGCACCGCGCCTTCGATGCAATTCGCCGTCCCATCCGCAAGCACACGCCGAGGCGACCGGAAGGTCTCCCCGTCCGCCTCGATGTTGTAGGGGATCTCGTCGAGGAACCGTTGGATCTTGGCCGGCTGGTCCAGGCGGCGGCGAAAGACCGCCAGCTCAGCCGCCGTCAGCTCAGCGAGCGCGCGCGCCATAGGCGGCTGTGGCAAAATCTGTAGTTCGACGCGGCTGTGGTGAAATCGGTAAACACGCCAGGTTCAGGGCCTGGTGGGCGCAAGCCCTTGAAGGTTCAAGTCCTTTCAGCCGCACTCTATCTCTCATACGCTCGCCTTCCCACACCGGGGCTCGCTGATACGCGGGCCTTTCCACGCTGGGGCCCGCTTATTAGGCTGGTCTTTTCGGACGACGAGCGCGCTGATCAACGACCTACCTCGTAGTACCAGTCGCTGATGTAGGCATAACGCTCCTCGGGTTCGATCGCAGAGTCGATGCGGACCCCGTGAAACCGGCGGCTGATCGCCATCACGTAGCGCGGGCTATAGAGAAAGACCGCAGGGATTTCCTTGGCGAAGTCCTCCTGGAAGGTCATGTAAGCCTTGGCCCGTGCGGTCAGGTCGAGCGTGTTGCGACCAGCCTCGAGGTCGCTGTCGATGAACACATTCTTCTTCATGCCGGAGAAGTTGAAGCCCCCGGTGTGCGACTGTGACGAATGCCAGAAGGTGTAGACATCGGGGTCCGGCCCGTTGTCGAAGGCGGTGAGCGTCATATCAAAGGTGCGCGGGTTGAGGTAGTCGTGGATCAGCGAGGCGGTGGTCACCGGCCGCACCTCGGCCACGATGCCGACCTGGGCCAGCTGGTCCGCCACCTCGGCGGCAACGCGCTCGTACGGCGGCACATCGCTCGACACCGTGAGCCCGAAGCTGAGGCTGACCGTGCCTTTGGTCCTGATGCCGTTGACCAGGGGCCAGCCGGCGTCGTCGAGCAGCTTGCCGGCGGCCGTCGGGTCGTAGGCCGGCTGCTGCGCGGCACTGTCGTAGGCCCAGCTGATCGAGCGAGGGATCGGCCCATCATCGGGCACCGCCTGGCTGCCCAGCACGTCGCGGATGATGGCGGTCCGGTCGATGGCTTTCGCGATCGCCTGCCGAACCTTGACGTCCTGGAAATAGGGTTCGTCGGTCTTGAGGTTGAAGAGCAGTTCCGCATATTGATAGGTCGAGGCGGTCAGCACGCTGACCTGTCGATTGGTCCGCTCCTGGGCGGCGCCGGCGGGCGTGAGATTGCCGAGCCCGTCGATCTGCCCGCGGTCGAGGGCGTCGAGCGCGGCCGACTGCGATGCAAAGCTGCGGATCGTCATGGTGTCGAGCCACGGCCGGCGCCATGCGAAGGGATTGCGTTCCAGCTGGATTCGATCCCCGAGGTTGGCGACCAGCCGGAAGGGCCCGGTGCCGACCGGGTTGAGGTTGGGCGAAGCCGACGCCAGCTCTCCCATGGCCTTGCCGGCGAGCAGGTGCCCGGGCAGGATGTCGAGGAGCTCCAGGTTGGCCAGGAACCCAGCATTGTGGCCGGGCAGGGCGAAGCGGACATGGTTCGAGTCGACCGCGGTCGCGATGATGTCCTTCCAGCTCTGGTTGAGCACGACCCCGGGAAACTGCGAGTCCTGGACCGTCCGGACGGTGAAGACGACGTCGTCGGCGGTGACCCCCGTTCCGTCCGACCAGTGCGCGTTGGGCCGGATGGTGAAGGTATAGGTGCGCCCGTCAGGGCTGACGTCCCAGCGCGACGCGAGCCGGCCCTCGATGCTACCGCTCGGCAGCACCCGCACGAGCGGCTCGAAGAGCAGCGCGTCGAGGTCGTTGGACCCCGCCGTCGCCGCGCCGAACAGCGGGTTGAGCGAGCCGAGCTGACCGACGACGCCCTCGACGAAGGTGCCGCCGCTTCGCGGCGCCTCGGGGGCAAGGATGACGCCCCGAAACACCAGCACGAGAACCGTCAGCAGAGCGAGGAGCGGCACGCCCACCGCGGTGGCGAGCAGCCCGCGCCGGATCAAACTCTGATGTAGACGACGGATACCACCACGAAAAGGACGACGAGTCCGATCGTGGCATAGAAGAGGTTCTTCTCGAGCCCGCGCTTGGTACGGTAGCCGCCGCCCGAATCGCCGCCGCCGCCGATGGTGCCACCGAGCCCGCTCGCCTTGGGCGTCTGGAGCAGCACGCCAAGCATGACCAGCAGCGCGAGCGTGAGTTCCACGACACCGAGAAAGGCTTTCATCTGATTTAGGGCCGCTGAATTATACCGCCAATTCGGCGTGCCGGCGGTCCTACGACCTGTCATGACTAGTCTTGACATATATACAAATCCGTATTAGTATGCCGGCGTGTACGGCCCGGTCCACCGCCTCCGGTTGCCCCTCCTCCTCCTGGCGCTGCTGGCTGCCTCCTGTGCCCCGGGCCGTACCTCCTCTGACTACATGGCGCCGCTCCCGCCCATCCCGGTGGTGCCGATCGTCACCGGCGCCGACCAGCTGCTGCCGCTGCCGGATGGGCCGAGCGCGTTTTCGGTGATCGTCGACGCGCTGCGTCACGCCCGCACATCGATCGACCTCGAGCTCTATGAGTTCCAGCGACCCGACCTGGCGGCCTTACTGCTCGACGCGCACGACCGCGGCGTCACGGTCACCGGCATCAAGGATCCGTCGGAGCGAAGCAGCCGGCCCATCTGGGCGGAGCTCGAGCAAGGCGGGATCCGGGTGGTCGCGTTTCCAGTGGAGCGCCTGACCATCGACCACGTGAAGCTCTTGATCGTCGACGGGGCGGAGGCGATCGTGGGCGGCATCAACTGGGGCACACACTCGCGCCTGAATCACGACTTCGACGTGCTGGCGACGGGGCCCGTCGTCGGCAACCTCGAGCGTGTCTTCCGCCAGGATCTCGCCCTGGCCGGCGAGGCGGCCCCGCTGCCGCCGCCGTCGATGGACCGGCAGGTGCAGGTGCTGGTGACCCATCCGGGAGACGGGATCCGGGTCGCGGCCCTGGCCACGATCCGCGCCGCCCAGCGGTCGATCGAGATTGAAATGTTCGTACTCAGCGATCGCCTGGTGCTCGACGCGCTGATTGCCGCCGCCCGCCACGGTGTCCAGGTTCGTGCGGTTCTGGACCCGACCCAGCCACAGAATGGCGCTTCAATGACGGAGCTGGAGGCGGCAGGTGCGCAGGTACGGGTCTATCGTCAGGCGGGCGACGAGCTGCTGCACGCCAAGCTGGGCATCTTCGACCGCCAGATCGTGCTGTTTGGGAGCTGCAACTGGTCGCGCTCCGGCTTTACGCGCAACCACGAGCTCGACCTGCTGGTGCGCGACGCGATGCTGGCGCGGGTCTTTCTCAGCCGGCTCGAGCAGGACTGGGCGACGTCAACGCCGTGAGGTCGTCGCCCGTCATCTCCGCCGATGTGCGCAGCCCGACCACGCGTAACAACGTGGGCGCCACGTCCCCCAGCTTGCCGCCGTCCCGGAGCGCCAGGATGGCCTCGTCCCCGGCCAGGATGAACGGGACCGGGCTCGTCGTGTGGGCGGTCAGCGGCGCGCCGCCGGGGTCGACCTTCAGCTCGGCGTTGCCGTGATCGGCCGTGATCGCCAGGATGCCGTGGGCTGGAAGCACGGCGTCCGCGATCCGGCCGAGCATGGCATCGACGACCTCGACCGCCTTCACCGTCGCCGGGAAGACGCCGGTGTGCCCCACCATGTCGGGATTGGCGAAGTTGACGACGATGAAGCGGTAGCGTCCGCTGCGCAGCCGGTCGAGGAGCTCGTCCGTAACTGGGCGCGCACTCATCTCGGGATGGGTGTCATAGGTCGGCACCCGCGGAGACGGGATAAGGAGCCGGTCCTCGCCAGGAAACGGCGCCTCACGTCCGCCGTTGAGGAAATAGGTCACGTGCGCATATTTCTCCGTCTCGGCCGTGTGGAACTGTTGCCAGCCGGCATCGGCAACGACCTCCGCCAATACCCCGAGCAACGGCTCATCGGGAAAAGCGACCTCGGCCGGCAGGCCTTTCTCGTACTCGGTGAAGGTCACGAAATGCGCGAGCCGGGGCCGGTGCCGCCGCTCAAAGTGGTCCCAGGTGTCATCCACGATGGCGTGGCTCAGCTGACGGGCCCGGTCCGGACGGAAGTTGAAGAAGATGACGCTGTCGTCATCGCTGATCGGCGGCGGGGGGGACTGACCAGGCGGCACGATGCGGGTTGGCATCAGGAATTCATCGTTGATCCCGTCGTCGTAGCTCTGTTTGATGAAGGCGACCGGGTCGGGCGCTGTGGGTCCACTCGCCTCGACCACGGTGCGATAGGCCCGCTCGGTCCGGTCCCAGCGCTTGTCGCGGTCCATCGCGTAGTAGCGGCCGCTGACCGAGGCCACCTGGCCGCTTCCGACGGAGCCGATGCGCTCGACGAGCTCGGTCATGTAGCCGGCCGCGCTGGTCGGCGGCTCGTCGCGCCCGTCGGTGAAGGCATGAACGAAGACATGGGGAACGGCCAGTCCATGCGCCATCTGGAGCAGCGCATAGAGATGTTGGGTTGAGCTGTGGACGCCACCCGGCGAGACCAGGCCCATCAGGTGTAACGCGTGGCCCGCCGCGGCCGACCGCATTGCCGCGCTCAGAACCGGATTGCTGAAGAAACTCCTGTCCTCGATGGCGAGGTTGATCCGGGTGAGGTCCTGGTAGACGATGCGGCCCGCCCCGATGTTGAGGTGTCCGACCTCGGAGTTTCCTTGCTGGCCCTCGGGCAGGCCGACGGGTTCACCCGCGGCAGCCAGCGTCGTATGCGGCCAACGCTGCCACAGCGCGTCCCAATTCGGCGTCTTCGCCGCGGCGATGGCGTTGCCGGCAGTGTCGGTGCGGTATCCCCAGCCGTCGATGATCACCAGCACCAGCGGGCGCCCCGGCGCCGGGTTCACGCTCGCGCCGACTGGACGACCTCGGCCGTGGCCTGGACGATCGCGGTGAAGTCGGCGGCCTTCAGGCTGGCGCCGCCAACCAGCGCCCCATCGATCTCCGGCTTCTCCATCAGGCTTCGCGCGTTCGCCGGGTTCACGCTGCCCCCATAAAGAATGCGAATCTCGGAAGCCAGCTGGCCGAATTTCCCCGCGAGCAGGTTGCGGATCATGCCCATCGTCTCGTCGGCGTACTCGGGGGTGGCGGCGCGCCCGGTTCCGATCGCCCAGACCGGCTCGTACGCGAGCGTCAGGTCGATGGCTCGCTTCACGTCGATGCCGTAGAGCGCGGCGCTGAGCTGCCGCGTGATGACCTCCTCCGTCCGGCCGAGATCGTGCTCCTCGAGCGTCTCGCCCAGAGCCAGGATCACCTTCAGGTTGTGGCGGAACGCCGCCTGCAGCTTTCGGTTGAGCTGTTCGTCCGTCTCGTTGAAGAGCTGGCGCCGCTCGGAGTGTCCGATCAGCAGGTGGTGGCACCACCCAGCCAGCATCTTGGGCGAAATCTCGCCCGTGAACGGTCCCTGGTCTTCCCAGGAGGCGTTCTGCGCACCCACCTCGACCGGGCAACCGCGAAGCGCGTTGGCAATCTCCCACAACATGACCGCCGGCGGCAGGATCACCAGCTCGACGAGCGTCGCAAACGCCTCGAGGTCATGGCGCAGGCGCAGCGCGTACTCCAGCCCCTCGGGAACGGTGAAGTGCATCTTCCAGTTGCCGGCGATGAGCGGCCTACGCATGGGTTTTGTCACGCAGCGCCGCGATGCCTGGGAGAATCTTGCCTTCGAGGAACTCCAGGGTTGCCCCGCCACCGGTCGATACGAAGGACATGCGGCCGGCCAGATGCTGTTTCTGCAGGGCGGCCACCAGGTCGCCGCCGCCAATGATCGTTTCCGCGTCACTGCCGGCCAGCCCCTCGGCCAGCGCATCGGTTCCCCGGTCGAAGGGCGGGACCTCGTAGACTCCGAGCGGTCCGTTCCAGACGATAGCGTGCGCGCCGTCACAGGTTTGCAGAAAACGCTCGACCGTCATCGGGCCCACGTCGAGGACCTTCATGTTGGCCGGAACCGCGTCGATGGCAACGGTGTCGACCTTCACGCCCGGTCTAGCGTCGGCCGCGATCACCGCATCGAGCGGCAGCACGAGCGTGCTGCCCTGGCCGGCCGAGGTCAGGAGGGAGCGGGCGACCTCGAGCTGGTCTTCTTCGACCAGCGAGCGGCCCATCTCGAGCCCCTTGGCCTTGAAGAAGGTGCACGCCATCGCGCCGCCGATGCACAGGCGATCGACGCGCTTGAGGAGACTCCGCACGACGCCGATCTTGCTCGAGATTTTGGAGCCGCCGATGATGGCAACCAACGGATGGGGCGGGTCGACCATAATCCGGCCGAGCGTCTTGATCTCGCGCTCCATCAACAGCCCCGCGACCGCCGGCAGGAATTCCGCGATCCCAGCGGTCGAGGCGTGGGCGCGGTGCGCGGCGCCGAAGGCGTCGTTGACATACAGGTCGCCGAGGTTGGCGAGCTGCCGGGCAAAGGCCGGGTCATTCTTCGTCTCGCCCGGGTGGAAGCGGACGTTCTCCAGCAGGATGATGTCGCCGTCCGGCATCGCCTTGACAGCGGCCTCGACCGCAGGACCAACGCAATCATCCAGATGGCGCGCCTGCCGCCCCAGTAGCTCGGTGAGCCGCCGGGCCAGTGGCGTCGTTCGATAGGCCTCGTCGACCTGGCCGTCCGGACGGCCCAGGTGCGTCATCAGGATCACCCGTGCGCCGCGCTCGACCAGGTCCTTGATGGTCGGGAGCGCCGCGCGGATCCGGCTGTCGTCGACGATCCGGCCCTCTTCCATCGGCACGTTGAAGTCGACCCGCACCAGCACGCGTTGGTGGGCGACGTCGACGTCGCGAATGGTGGCTTTGTGCAGCGCGCCGCCGATCGTTGCGTCCGTGGTCAGTTCAGCCGGTCGCCCATGAACACGGTGAGGTCGACCACCCGGCACGAATAGCCCCACTCGTTGTCGTACCACGAGAAGACCTTGCCGTGACGGTCACCAATCACCATCGTCAATGGTGCGTCGACGATGGATGAATTGGAGTTGCCTTTGAAGTCGCTCGACACGAGTTCCTCGTCGGTGACGGCCAGGATGCCCTTGAGATCGCTGGCGGCCGCCTCGCGCAACACCTCGTTGATGGTCGCGGCGGAGACGGGATCCCGGGTCATCACGGCCAGATCGACAAGCGAGACATTCGGTGTGGGGACGCGCAGCGAAATCCCGTGGAACTTTCCCTTCAGCTCCGGCATGACCAGCGCCATCGCCTTGGCCGCGCCGGTACTGGTCGGGATCACCGAGAGGGTGGCGGCTCGCGCTCGGCGGAGGTCCTTGTGCGGGGCATCGAGTAGGCGCTGGTCGCTCGTATAGGAGTGCACTGTCGTCATCAGCCCCGCTTCGATGCCGAAGCTGTCGTGCAGCACTTTGGCCACCGGCGCGAGGCAGTTCGTCGTGCACGAGGCGTTGCTGACCACATGATGCTGCCGCGGGTCGTACCGATCGGCGTTGACGCCAAGGACAACGGTGATGTCCTCGTTCGTGGCCGGCGCGGAGATGATGACCTTCCTGGCGCCACCCTTCTCCATGTGCACTTTCGCCTTGGTGGCGTCGGTGAAGAGACCGGTCGATTCGATGACGATGTCGACGCCGAGGTCTTTCCACGGCAGGTTGCCAGGATCCCGCTCCGCAAAGACCTTCACGCGCGACCCGTCAACCGTTAGATGATCGCCGTCGGCGGCGACATCGCCTTCGAAGTTGCCAAGGATGGAGTCGTACTTGAGGAGGTGGGCGAGGGTCTTGGTATCGGTGATGTCGTTGACCGCGACGATCTCGAGATCGGCTCGACCACGCGCGGCACGGTAGACATTGCGCCCGATGCGGCCAAACCCGTTGATGCCAACCTTTACCGGCATGACGTCCTCCTCCTTGTCAGGCTATTAGACCATTTCGATTCGCCTGGACCACCAGTCGCCGCAGTCGATTCGCCGCTGCCGACTTGCTGACCTGCGCCAGCTCGGCGAGCTCCTTCAGTCCGGCCCGAGGGTGCGCCCACCGCAGCTCGGCGATCTCACGGAGCGCGGGCGCCAGTGTCTGCAGCCGGGCATCGCGAGCCTTCAGGCGTCGAATCGCTTCGCGCTGCTGCAGCGCAGCACGCAATCGCTTGTCGAGGTTGGCGGTCTCACCGTTGGCCCGTCGGTTCGCCTGGCTGCGCATGTCGCGCAGGATCCGATCGTTCTCAAAGCGCATTACCGCGCGATTGGCTCCCATCAAGCCGAGCAGGCGGGAGATGGGCTCGGCGCCTTTCAAGTAGTAGACCGTCCGCCGCCGTCGTGTCGTGCGCTTAAGCGGGATGCCGGCGCGGGTCGCGGCCGCGGAGACCAGCGCCCCACCGCTTTCGGGTAGCGCGAGCTCGAGGTGGTAGGCATCGGCCGGGTTGCCCATCAGCCCGCGAGCCAGAAAGGCCCCGCGCAGGATGGCCCGAGCGCAGCAGGTGTCATCGGAACCCCGTCCACCCGGAAGGGTCAGGCGCAGCCGGTAGCTGGGCCGCTTCTCGGTCGCGCCCTTGCGCACGGTCTCCACCCGCCCGCCCGCAACTTTGGCCAGGTGAACGACCTTCCGCGCCACCGCGTTGCGGGGGATACGCAGCATGACCGAGGCGCTGTCGCTCCTTCCGACCAGGGCCTCGGCCAGCGCGGTGAGCTCCGCTTCCTGGCAGCAGGGACGCGCCGGCTGGACATTGGCGAGCTCCGCCTTGATCTCATCGGTGAAGGACGCCCGGAGCGCCATGCGCTCAGATTACCCTCGGGAAATCCTGCAACCCTGACCTCGTAAACTGGGGCCGTGTTGATCAAGATCGGGATCGATCCGGTACTGGTGACGATCGGGGGGCTGAAGATCCACTGGTACGGGATCATGATCGCGCTTGGCCTCTATGTCGCCATCCAGGTCGCCTTGCGGGAGGCGACGCGGCGGGGCATGAGCCGGGACCAGTTGATGAACGTGGCGCTGCTGGCTGCCGTCCTGGGCATCATCGGCGGGCGGCTCTACTACGTCGTCCAGAATAACCCGAGCTTCTACTGGCACCACCCGGCCGAGATCATCGCGGTGTGGCAAGGCGGGATGGCCTTCTTCGGGGCGATGTTCGGCGGAGCCGTGGCAGTGGCGATCTCCTCATGGCGGTGGCACATCCCCTTCTGGAGCCTGCTCGACGTCGGGGCGATCGGGATGACGATCGGCCAGGCGATCGGCCGCATCGGCAACATCATCAACGGCGACATCGTGGGCTACAAGACGAACGGCTGGGGGTTCGAATACACCAACCCCAACACCTTCGGGCCCCTCAACGTCCCCGTCCAACCGGCCAGCCTCTATGAGCTGCTGATCAGCCTGGCGCTGTTCGTGTTGCTCTGGAACTTGCGTACCCGGGTTCACCCCGATGGCATGCTGGCCATGATCTACATCGTCCTCTACTCCGCCAGCCAGTTCTTCATCTTCTTCTTGCGCGACAACATCGTCGTGCTCGGCGGCCTCAAGCAGGCGCAAGTGACCGCGCTCGTGGTGATCGCGCTCACGCTCCCCGTGATTGCCTACCTGCTGCGCACGGAACGCCTTGCCGGCCCTCGCGAGGTGCAACCGGCGGAAGCCCGACCGACCGCGGAGGAAGTCCCGGGCTAAGCGGCGCGCTTGCGGCGTTCGCCGCGCTTCAGCAGGAGTTCCAGGAAGCGTTCTGGCTGGAATTCCGCCTTCTCGACGATCGATTCAACTTTGCCCTCGAGCCGCTGCCGGTCCTCGGGTGTCAGCGTCTTGGCGGTGTGAACCAGGATCGGCACCCGGCTCATTTCCTTGTCGCGGCGCAGGGCGGCGATCACCTCGAAGCCGTCGACCCCCGGCATCACGAGGTCAAGAATCACCAGGTCAGGCTTATTGCGCAACGCCTGCTCGATCCCAGCCCGCGCGTTATCGACCGAGCTGACCCGGACGTTATACGGCTTCAGGATCGCTTTGACCAGGCTGACCGCCTGGGCATCGTCGTCGATCACCAGCAGGTTGGCGGGCATCTTCTTCGCCACCTTGCCGTCCGCCATCAGGTCGAATCGCACCATCAGCTGGACGAGCTGCTGCCGATCGATCGGCTTGACCAGCACCTCGCAATCGGCCATCGTCACCGCCGGGGCGTCGGGGGCCACCAGCAGCACCAGCGGGATATCGCGGGTACGGGGATCCTTGCGCAACTCGCGGACGAGCGCGGGCGCGCCGCTTGGCGGCAGCTGTGCGTCGATGAGGATGGCGAGGGGTTGAAGGTGGGATGCCTTCTCGAGGGCGCGCGGGCCATTCTCGACATAGACGACTTCGTAGCCGGCCCGCTTGAGGAAGGGCTCGATCCGCTGACGCGACGATGGGTCGTTGTCGGCGACCAGGATGTCAGGCGGCCGGCGTTCCCGGTCGACAGCCGGGGCGACGTCCGCGGGGGCATGGGTGCCGGTCAAGGCGCGTACCGTCTCGGTCAGCTTGATGGCGCTGTCGTGCAGATACTTGAGGTACTCGCGACGCTCCTCGACACTGAGCGGATGCGCCCGCTCGTCGAGCAAGACGCTGGAAAAGCCGACCAGCGCGTTGAGTCGCGAGTTGATGAGGTGACTCTGCTCGGGGCTGGCCGCCCCGGCCACCGACGTCGCCTGCGGCAGGCCGACCACGCGCCGCTCGCGCTCCTGGCTCTCCTGGAGCAATTTACGTACCTGCTCCATTTCTTCGCCCTGGGCATGGATCTCGGCCGCTAGCGCCTGCCGGCGGGCGCCCCAATCGGCTGCCAGCTTGTTGGACTGTTCGGTCAGCTCGGCATGGCGCTGGACCAGCGCCTGATATTCGGCCCGCTGACCCGCGAGGTCGCGGTCGACGTCAGCTAAGCGCTCCTTCATGCGCGCTTGCTCGCCGAGCAACTGCTCCCGGTCCAGGCCCCACTGAATCTGGTCGGCCTGCAGGGCGTCCCGGTCCTTGGTCACGACGCCGAGTTGGTCCCGCAGCCGAGCGAGATCGGCGGTCACGCCAGCGAGCTCGGCCTGGCGACGGGTGGCCTCCTGTTCGGCGGCCGCCAGGCGCTCTCGGGTCCCGCCAAGGTCGCGCTCGGCGACCTCACGCGCCTGCCGGGCCTGGTCGCGATCGGCGGCCACCTGGTCGCGCTCCTGTTCGACGAGGTGGACGGTCTTGCGCAGGTCCGCCAGGGTGGCATTGAGGGCCTCGATCTGGGCGCGCAGCTTTTCCGCCTCGGCATTGATCGCCTGCCGTTCACCGGCCCAGCGGCGGCTCGCCTCCTCGTGACTGGCCAGCTCGGCAGAGAGGCTCTCGGCGAGCGATTCGACGCGCGCGAGGAACTGCCGCCCATGGTTGACGGTCTCGCCGAGCGCGCTCGACAGGTTCGGCGAGTCCGGCACGCCCCTATAACGCCAACCGGCGGCATGGCTGGCACCTCGGCCACTTTTGGCCCGGGTCGCCGGTTCGGACCTAGCCGGAGGTGACCTCGGTCACGATGAGGGGCCCCCGTCCGGACCGCTTTCCCGGGGACCCGGGCGGCTCAGGCCGCTCTGGTGGGACGTCGTGAGCCAGGATCTCGTTGCAGAGGGCGACACAGAGGTTGCAGATATAGACGTCGCTGGGGCCGGCCACCAGCCGCACCTCACCCTGCTTCTTGCCACAAAACGAGCAACGGCGGGCCGGCCGATCCACGGCCCGCATTATCTCAGAGCATCTCCTTGATGGCGACCGCCACCGGCCGGATGATGCCCTTGACCGCCATCAGCTCCTCGACCGTCGCGTTTCGGATGTTGTCGATGCCGCCGAAGTGGCGGAGCAGCGCCCGGCGCCGGACCGGACCCAGGCCGGTGATGCCGTCCAGCACCGAGGCAAAAGCGTCCTTCTTGCGGACCACCCGGTGAAAGGTGATGGCAAAACGATGCGCCTCGTCCCGGACCCGCTGCACCAGGAAGAGCGCCTCCGAGTCGATCGGGAGACGGATGGGCTCGCTCTGGCCGGGTTGGAACAGCTCCTCCTGCTCCTTGGCCAGGCCGAAGGTCGACACCGAGGCGAGCCCCATCGCCTCCATCACCTCGCGCGCGGCCGACAGCTGGCCCTTGCCGCCGTCGATCAGGACCAGGTCGGGCAGGTGGCTGAAGCTGGGCTCCTCCGGGATTCCCTCCTCGGACCGGGCATGCCGGCTGAAGCGCCGGCGGAGCACCTCCTGCAGCATGGCGAAGTCATTCGCGCCCTGGACCGTCTTGATCTTGAAGTGCCGATAGTGGGCCGGTTTGGGTCGGCCATCCTCGAAGACAACCATCGAGCCGACCGGGTACTTGCCCTGGATATTGGAAATGTCGTAGCACTCGATCCGGATCGGGAGGGTCGGCAGCGCCAGCCGCGTCTGCAGGTCGTTGAGCAGCGAGGCCGTGCGGTCGGCATCGTAGTCCAGCTTGATGCGCAACTGGCGCATCGTTTCCTGCGCGTTGGCGGCGGCCTGCTGCAGTAGCTCCCGCTGCTTGCCGCGCTGCGGAACCCGAACGGTCACGTTGCTCCCGCGGCGCTCGGTGAGCCATTGCTCGATCAGCTCACGGTCGGGGAGCGAGGCCGGGACGAAGACCTCTTTCGGGATGTGGGTCGCGTTCACGTAGTACTGGCTGACAAAGGCATTCAGGATGTCGGCGTCGGTCTGATCCTTGTCGAGGCCGACGAGATCGAAGTTCTCGGAGCCGGACAGTCTCCCCTCGCGCACGCTGAACACCCGGACCGATCCCTGGCCGTCCGCCCGCGCCAGTCCGAAGAGATCCTGGTCGTAGCGGCCCATGGCCAGCACTTTCTGCCGTTCCGCCATTCGCTCCATTGCGTCAAGGCGATCCCGGTAGCGAGCCGCGGCCTCGTACTCGAGCTTGTCAGCCGCGGCCTGCATCTGTTCCTTGAGCCGCTTGGCGACGTGGTCGGAGCGGCCGTCGAGGAAGCTGGCCACCTGGTTCAGCTGCTCGTGGTAGTCCTCGCGGTTGATGAAGCCCGCGCACGGCGCCGAGCAGAGATTCAAGTGAAAGTAAAAGCAGGGGCGTCCGAGCGCGAACTCCGAGTCTTTGCAGCTCCGATAGGGGATGACGCGACGGACCGTCTTCAGCGTCGTCCGCAGCGCGATCGCATGCGTGTACGGGCCCCAGTACCGGGCGCCGTCGTTGCCCGGCCGGCGAACCAGCGTGATGCGCGGGAAATCCTCGTTCAAGGGCAATTTGATGTAGAGATAGTTCTTGTCATCCCGGAGGCGGATGTTGAACCGAGGACGATGCCGCTTGATCATCGTCTGCTCGAGCACCAGGGCTTCCTTCTCGTTCGCGGTGGTGATCACCTCGAACTCGTAGACGCGCTCGACCATGGCCGCAATGTGCTCTGGCAGGACGCTTGAGGCCTGGAAATAGTTGGGCACCCGGTTACGCAGGCTGAGCGCCTTGCCGGCGTAGATCACCCGGCCCTGGGCGTCGCGCATCAGATAGACGCCCGGCGTCTCCGGCAGGGCCTTCAATCGTTCTCGAAGATATTCCGGCCGCTCCGTGATCGGAGTTGCCTTCTGGGTCGCGGTCGCCACGTCCTTAGGCTATCGCGAGCTCCGGGTCGAGGACACGCTTGAGGTATTGGCCCGTGTAGGACCGGCGGTTGCGCACGATCTCTTCCGGGGTGCCGGCGGCGACGACTTCGCCGCCTTTGTCCCCGCCTTCCGGGCCGAGGTCGATGATGTGATCGGCGGTCTTGAGCACGTCGAGGTTGTGCTCGATGACGACCACGGTGTTGCCAGCGTCGACCAGGCGATGCAGGACGTTCAGCAGCCGCTCGATGTCGGCGAAGTGCAGGCCGGTGGTCGGCTCATCAAGGATATAGAAGGTCTTCCCCGTATCACGCCGGCTGAGTTCTTCGGTCAGCTTGACCCGCTGTGCCTCGCCACCCGACAGCTGCGTCGCCGGCTGTCCGAGCCGGATATAGCCAAGACCGACCTCACAGAGCGTTTGCAGCTTGCGCTTGATCTTCGGAATCCGATCGAAGAACGCGGTCGCCTCCTCGACGCTCATGTCCAGCACGTCGGCGATGGTTTTGCCGCGATAGGTGACCTCGAGCGCCTCCTGGTTATAGCGCTTGCCCTTGCAGACTTCGCAAGGGACGTAGACGTCCGGCAAGAAGTGCATCTCGATCTTGATGATGCCGTCGCCTTCGCAGTTTTCGCAGCGGCCGCCCTTGACGTTGAAGCTGAACCGGCCCGGCTTGTAGCCGCGCACCTTCGCCTCGGGCATTTCGGAAAACAGCTCGCGGATATAGGTGAAGACGCCGGTGTAGGTCGCCGGGTTGGAGCGGGGCGTCCGCCCGATCGGCGACTGGTCGACATTGATCACCTTGTCGACGAAGCCCAGGCCGGAAACCTCGCGGGCGGCACCCGGGCGGTCTTTGGCGCGATAGAAGTGCTGCGCCAGGCGCCGGTACAGAATGTCGCTCACCAGCGTGCTCTTGCCCGAGCCGCTGACCCCGGACACGCAGATCAGTTTGCCCAATGGAAAGTAGACGTCGATGTTCTTCAAGTTGTTTTCAGTTGCTCCGCGGACGACCAGCATTTGCCCGTTTCCCTTGCGGCGCCGCGTCGGCAATGGGATCGATCGCTCGCCGCGCAGGAACGCCCCGGTGATCGATTCGGGCGATTTCAAAATATCGTCGAACGTCCCGGTGGCGACGATCTTCCCGCCGTGCTCGCCGGCGCCGGGCCCGATATCGACGATGAAGTCGGCTGTCCGCATCGTCTCTTCGTCGTGCTCGATGACGACCACCGTGTTGCCGATGTCTCGCAGCGCCAGCAGCGTGGTGATCAGCTTTCGATTGTCGCGCTGATGCAGCCCGATCGACGGCTCATCGAGAATGTAGAGGACACCCATCAGCTTGGACCCGATCTGGGTGGCGAGCCGGATCCGCTGCGCCTCCCCGCCCGAGAGTGAGTCGGCGGCGCGGGCCAGACTCAGGTAGTCGAGGCCGACGTCGACGAGGAATTGAAGCCGCTCGCGGATCTCCTTCAGGATGGCGCGGGCGATCAGGAGCTCGCGCTCCGAGAGCCGGAGCTTGCTAAACCAATCCTGGGCACCCGTGATCGAGAGGTCGCAGACGTCCATGATCGAGCGATCGGTAACCGTCACCGCCAGGAATTCGGGCTTGAGCCGCTTCCCTTTGCACACGGGGCACGGCCGCGGCGTCATCAGCCGCTCGATCTCCGCGCGGATGAACTCGGACTCGGTCTCTCGATGCCGGCGCTCGAGGTTGGGAATAATGCCCTCGTAAGAGGTCTCGTACCAGCGCCGCTGTCCCTCGCTCGTCTGGTACCTCACCCGCAGCGGATCGCCGTTGTTGCCGTAGAGGATGATCTGCCGCTCTTTGACGGTGAGCTTGCCGAACGGCTTGTCCATCGGGATCTTGTAGCGATTGGCGACCGCCTCGACCAGGTCGTTGTAGAAATACGACGAGCGGCCCAGGGAGCGAATCGCACCATCGCTGAGCGGCCGGTTCTTGTCCGGGATGACGAGGTCGGGATCGATTTCGAGCTTGCTGCCCAGCCCGGTGCACGCCGGGCAGGCGCCGTGCGGGTTGTTGAAGGAAAAATTCCGGGGCGCGGGCTCTTCCATGGAGAAGCCGTCATGAGGGCAGGCGAAATTCTGGCTGAAGAGCTGCTCCTCACCCTTACCGTCGCTGGGCACGACCAGCACCAGGCCCGAGGCCATCTTGGCCGCGGTCTCCACCGACTCGCGCAACCGGCTGATGCCCTGCTTGTCGATCACCAGCCGGTCCACCACGATCTCGAGGTTGTGCTTCTTGTTCTTGTCGAGCGGGACCCGCTCGGTCAGCTCATAGAGGTTGCCGTCGACGCGGGCCCGGACGAAGCCCGACTTGCGCGCCTCGGACAGCACGTCATGGTGCTCGCCCTTACGGTCGCGGATGACCGGCGCCAGGATCATCACCCGGCTCCCGGCAGGTAGCTCCATGACTTTGTCGGCAATCTGCTCGGTCGTCTGGCGCGTGATCTCGTGGCCGCTGATCGGGCAGTGCGGGTGGCCGATCCGGGCCCACATCAGGCGCATGTAGTCGTAGATCTCGGTGACGGTGCCGACCGTCGACCGCGGGTTATGGCTGGTTCCTTTCTGGTCGATCGAGATGGCGGGCGACAGCCCGTCGATCTGATCGACGTCGGGCTTGTCCATCTGGCCGAGGAACTGGCGGGCGTAGGACGACAGGGACTCGACGTAGCGGCGCTGTCCTTCGGCGTAGATGGTGTCGAAGGCCAGTGACGACTTGCCCGAGCCGGAGAGCCCGGTGAAGACCACCAGCTTGTCCCGCGGGATGGTGAGGTCGACGTCCTTCAGGTTGTGCTCGCGCGCGCCCCGGATGACGATCTCGGTGTGCTGCCCCCTGGGGGCCTTCTTGTCAGCCACGAACCTTCGCCCTCATGCGACTGGTCTTGGGCTTGTGCCACTGGCCCGACTCGGCGGCGGCCGCCGGCGGCAGCGAGTCTCGATATTCCATGGCATCGCGGCGCAGCGCCACCAGCCGGTCGCGTAGCTCGGCGGCGCGTTCGAACTGCAGGTCGCGGGCCGCCTTCTTCATCTGACGCTCCAGATCTTTGATCAAGCGCTCGATCTCGTCTGGAGGCAGCCCGGACGCCAGCGTGGCGATCGTGTCTTCGATGGCTCGAGATTGCTGCCGCTCCAGGTTGTACACCGCCTTGATGATGGTGGCCGGCGTAATGCCGTGCTCCTCGTTGTAGGCGATCTGGAGGTTGCGCCGGCGCTCCGTCTCGTCCATGGCTCGCTGCATCGAGCCGCTGATGCCGTCCGCGTACAGGATGACGTGCCCTTCGACGTTGCGC
Source organism: Chloroflexota bacterium (assembly GCA_005880605.1). GTDB lineage: Bacteria > Chloroflexota > Dormibacteria > CF-121 > CF-121 > CF-13. Next base: position 54,551 of record VBIS01000160.1, on the reverse strand, counting down.
GCCGCCCGCCCGATCGTCTGGATCAGGGAGCGCGCGTCGCGCATGTAGCTCTCTTTGTCGGCGTCCAGGATCGCGATCAAGGCGACCTCTGGCAGGTCGAGGCCTTCCCGGAGCAGGTTGATGCCGACCAGCACGTCGTAGACGCCCAGCCGCAGGTCGCGCAGAATCTCGACCCGCTCCAGCGTATCGACATCGGAGTGGAGGTAGTTCACCTTGATGCCCATTTCCCGCAGATAGTCCGTCATGTCTTCCGCCATCTTCTTCGTCAGCACGGTGATCAGCGTGCGCTGCTTCTTGTCGACTTGCTTGTGGATCTCCCCCAGCAAGTTGTCGATCTGGCCGGTGGTCGGGCGTACCTCGACCGTGGGATCGACGAGACCCGTGGGCCGGATCACCACCTCGACCGTTTGCTGGGAGCGCTCTTGCTCGTACGGACCTGGCGTGGCGGTGACGTAGACCACCTGTTGTACCTTTCGTTCCCATTCGGCAAACGTCAACGGCCGGTTGTCAAGCGCGGACGGCAGCCGGAAGCCGTAATCGACCAGGGGGATCTTGCGGGACCGGTCACCGCCGTACATGCCGCCGATCTGCGGCACCCCGACGTGGGACTCGTCGACGACGATCAGTGTGTCCTTGGGAAGAAAGTCCATCAGGGTGTAGGGCTCCTGCCCGGGACGCCGGCCGGTGAGGTGCCGCGAGTAGTTCTCGATGCCGGCACAGCTGCCGGTCTCCCGCATCATCTCCAGGTCGAACATGGTCCGCTGCCGAAGCCGCTGGGCCTCGAGCAGCTTGCCCTGGCTCTCGAACCAAGCAACCCGTTCCTCGAGCTCCTCGCTGATGGCGTCGAGCGCCCGCAACAACTTCTCCCGCGGCGTTACGTAGTGGGTGGCCGGGAAAACCTGGAACGACTCGACGTCGCCGATGACCTCGCCGGTCAGCGGGTCGAGCTGGACGATCCGCTCCACCTCGTCGCCGTTGAACTGGATCCGTGTCGCGATCTGGTCGTAGGACGGCTGGACGTCGACGGTGTCGCCGCGAACGCGGAAACGCGAGCGCCCGAAGTCCACGTCATTGCGCTGGTACTGCAGATTGGTCAGCTTGCGAAGAAAGATGTCGCGACGGAATCCCTCACCGGCATGGATCTCGACGGACTCGCCGAGGTAGTCCTCGGGCGACCCGACGCCGTAGATGCACGACACGCTGGCCACGACGATGACATCGGGGCGGGTTAGCAGCGCCCGCGTGGCGGACTGGCGGAGCCGGTCGATCTCATCGTTTCGCGAGGAGTCTTTCTCGATGTAGGTATCGCTCCGGGGGATGTAGGCCTCCGGTTGGTAATAGTCGTAGTAGCTGACAAAGTACTCGACGGCGTTCTGCGGGAAGAATGACCGAAACTCACTGCACAGCTGCGCCGCCAGCGTCTTGTTGGGCGACATGACGAGCGTCGGCCGCTGGATCTCCTGGATCATCTGGGCGACCACCATCGTCTTGCCGGAGCCGGTCACACCCTGCAGGACCTGGTGTTTCTGGCCCTTTTCGACCCCTTCGGCAAGCTTCTGGATAGCCTCCGGCTGGCCGCCCGCCGGGGAAAACCCAGCCGTAAAGGAGAACTTTGGCACCTCTTAATTGTAGGTAGTGCCGTTCACTCTCAAACCACCCCAGCGACTCCCTGCAATTCAAAAGCTGCTCGGCAGTCGTGCGCTTGCGCTCGAGGTAGGCGATCAGACCAAAGAGCAGCGTCAGACCCAGGAGTAAGCCGCCAACGGCGTCAGCGAACCAGTGCCAGCCGAGGTACACGACGGCGTACCCGACAAGAAAGACGACCAGCACCAGTACCGGGCTGAGGCGCGAACTGTCGCGGCCGAAGAGCTCCCAGCGCTCCGCGAGATAGAGTACGAGGCCATAGGCGATCGTTGCCCGCACCACGTGGCCACTGGGAAACGAGTACGTCCCGGCGGGGTGGCTGAGCGAGGGCAGAATATCCGGGAAGCGCTGGAAGGTTTTGCCGGGAGCGACGCTCGGCACGATGACCTTGCCGAGGATTTCGATCCCGGTGGCAACCAGGATCACGGCCACCGGCAAGACGGCGAGCAGGCGCAAGCCACGAAAGAGGGCCAATCCGATCAGGGCGGCGATCACCAGCGTCAGCTCGATGCTGCCCAGATAGGCGAAAATACCGAGCCCAACGTCCTGCCCGAAACTGCCACGGCCTTGCAAATAGTGGGTCAGGCGCAAGTTGAAGCCGCCGAAGACGCCAAGGCTCACCAGCAACGCGATCAGGACGAATCCGGCGGCAAACGCGGCGGCCGTGATCATCAGCCTGCGGCTGAGAACCGGCCAGCGAGGCCGGCCTAGCGCTGGCACTTGCGGCAGTAGACGGTGCCGCGGCCGGCCAGGCGGGTCCCCTGCAATGGCGTCCCGCATTTTATGCAGGGCTCGCCGCTTCGCCCGTAGACGAGCAGCTTCTCCTGGTTGGTCCCCCGAAGCCCAAAGGCGTCGACGTAGTTGATGATCGACGAGCCTCGTGCCGCAATGCTGTTTTCCAGTACCTCCTGGATCGCCGAGTAGAGCGCCCGGCGTTCACGCCCGGTGAGCCGATGCGTCCACCGGCTAGGACGGATTCCAGCCCGAAAGCATGCCTCATCCGCGTAGATATTGCCCACGCCGGCCAGGAAGGACTGATCGAGCAAGGCGGCTTTGATCGGCCGCCGGCGGGACTTGACGATCCGGTCGAATTCGGCTTCCGTCAGATCCCCGTGGATCGGCTCGGGGCCGAGCCTGGCGGGGAAGGCGCGGCCGGCGATGAGGGCTTCCTGGGTACCGAGCAGCAGCCGCCCGAACTGCCGGGGGTCGTCATACCGCAGTTCCAACCCGCTATCGAGCAAGGCCCGAAAGTGCGTGTGCTTGACCGGCGCCTCTTCCGGTTCCCACACCCGTAGATGTCCGGTCATCCCGAGGTGAACAACCAGCCGCTCGCCGTCCTTATCCAGCGGCATGACGAGATATTTGCCACGGCGCTCCACGGACCTGATCGTCCTTCCGCGCAGGCGGCGAATGAACGTTGTGGCCTTCGGGTAGCGCACGAGTCGGCCGCGAATCGCCGGATCGCGAGTCAATTGCACCGACTCGATGCGGCGGCCGGCAAGCTGCGGCCGCAAGTCTTGCACGATGGTCTCAACTTCGGGCAGCTCGGGCACTCAGGCCTTGGCGGCAACCAGCCGCACCCGCTCCATGTCCTGCCAGTTGGGCCCGAGCTTGAGATCGACCTGTAGGGGGACTTTGAGTGGATACGCCGTCGCCATCAGGTCGGGGACGACTTCGATCAGACGAGCGCGCTCAGCCGGGGGCACTTCGAAGACGAGTTCATCGTGCACCGTCAGGATCATGCGGCTGGCAAGGCGCTCCTCGTGCATATAGCTATTCAGCCTGATCATGGCCAGCTTCATGATGTCGGCTGCGGATCCCTGCACCGGCATGTTGATGGCAATCCGCTCGGCACCCTGGCGCAGCAGGCGATTCGGGGATCGAATGTCCTGGATATAACGCCGGCGATGGAGCACCGTCTCGACATAGCCCTGCTCGCGGGCCTGGATCTTGATGCCTTCGAGGAATTCGCGAACCCGATTGTAGGCGCGAAAGTAGGCGTCGATGAACGTGCGCGCCTCTTCCGTGGACATGCCGGTGTCGCGCGCGAGGCCGAAGTCGCTCAGGCCGTAGAACAAGCCGAAATTGACGACCTTGGCGAGGCGCCGCTGATTGGCCGTAACTTGCTCCTGTGGGATGCCAAAGACTTCGGCCGCCGTCCGCGCATGAATGTCTTCGCCGCGGGCAAAGGCGTCGAGCAGCACCGGGTCGTCGGTCATATGCGCCAGCACGCGGAGCTCGATCTGCGAGTAATCTGCCGAGAGCAGGACGTCACCGGGCCGGCTCGGCACGAACGCACGCCGCACCTTCTGACCAACTTCGGTTCGGATGGGAATGTTTTGTAAGTTGGGATCGGAGGACGACAGGCGGCCGGTGGCCGCGACGGTTTGATTGAAGCTGGTGTGCACGCGCTTGGTGCGCGGGTCGACCAGTAGCGGCAGCGCATCGACGTAGGTGCCCTTGAGCTTGCTCAATTGTCGAAACTCCAGGATCTTCCCGACGACGGGATGCTGGTCGCGCAGGCCCTCGAGCACGTTGGCGTCGGTCGAGTAACCACTCTTCGTCTTGCGCCCACCGGGGAGATTCAGGTCTTCAAAGAGAAATCTCGCCAGCTGCTGCGGCGAGTTGACGTTGATCGGCCCATGCGCCACGTCGGCGATCTCCTGGTCCAGACGCTGCAATTGCTCGTACAGTTCGCGCGACACCTGTTGCAGGTAGGGGAGGTCGATCGCCACGCCCGCAATTTCGACCTCGGCGAGCACTGGCACCAGCGGCATTTCGAGATCGCGAAACAATTCGGCGTTGCCAAGCCGGTCGAGCTCGGACTCGAGTCGCGGTGCGAGCTCCAGCATTACGCGCATCCGGTCTCCGTAAAACGCCGCAGCCCGCATGATGTCGACCTGGTCGCAGGTCATCGCCGTCTTGCCGCTGCCGAACAAGGACTCGCGCCCCTCGATGACGCGATGCAAGACGTCCGAGGCGAGCGCCTCGAGGCTGGGTGAACGAACGCCAGAGTTCAATAAATAGGCGGCCACCAGCAGATCCCAATCGACGCCAGCAAGCTCGATCCCGTGGGCACGGAGCGCCAGGTAGTCGCCCTTCTGGTTGAAGCCGAGCTTCGATGGCTTGGCGCTCTGGAGGCTCGGGGCAAAGCGCTGAAGAACATGTCGCACCTCCAGGCAACGCTCCTGCTCGTGTGCCAGTGGCACGTAGTAAATCTCGCCTTCGTTCAGGCCGATGACGAGGGCGGCGATGCGGCCATGTCTCGGCACGTCATCGAGCGTCACGACCTGGAAGCCGGCCCGGTCGGCCGCGGCAAAGGCAGCGACTACTCGATCGAGCTCGGCCGTCTCGCGAACAACGGTGACGACCTCTGTCGGCGGCGACTCGAGGGCCAGTGTCGATTGCGCGGGCGGCCGCACCGGTTCTCCGTCGAGGGGGAGCCGGCCCTGCTCTCTCGCCGGCGGGGCAAAGATCGGTGGCGCCGACATGGCGCTGCCGTCGCTCCAGGTGGTCGGCACGCGCGCCGCCAGGCTGCGGAAGCCCAGGTCGGCCAGGATGGTGCGGGCCGCGTCCGGGCGATAGTCCTTGGCGGAGCCGTGGCTCAGATCGAGTTTGGCGTCGACGTCGAGCAGGATGGTCGCCATCTTCTTGCTCAGCAAGGCCTGCTCCCAGTGCTCATCGAGGAGCTTCTGGACCTTGGGCGGGGTGACGCGCGCGCGGTTCTCGACGAGATTTTCGACCGAGCCGAATTCCTGGATCAGCTTGATCGCGGTCTTCTCGCCGATGCCGCGAATGCCCGGGATGTTGTCCGAGACGTCGCCAACGAGGCCCTTGAGATCGACGGTCTGGATGGGCTCGAGGCCATAGCGCTCGCGAACGCGGTCCGGCGTGTAAAGAATCGTCTCCGACACGCCGCGCTTGCTGGTCAAGACAAAGACGTCCTCGTTAACCAGTTGCAGCGCGTCGAGGTCCCCGGTCACGATGGTGCTGTGCAAGCCCTGCTCGCGGGCTTGCCTCGCCAGGGTGCCGATCACGTCGTCCGCCTCGACGCCCTGAACCTCGTAAATAGGGATACCAAACGCCCGAACGATATCGCGTGTCAGCGGAAACTGCGGCGAGAGCTCGGGTGGGGTGGGCCGGCGCGTCGCCTTGTACTGGGCCAGCTCCTCGTGCCGGAAGGTCCGGCCACCCAGATCGAACGAGGCCAGGACGTAGTCCGGGTGCTCCTGGAGGGCCAGCAACAGCATCGACGTGAACCCGTAGGCCGCATTGACCATCCGGCCATTCCTGTCGGTCAACGAGGGGAGCGCGAAAAAGGCCCGGTAGACCAGGGAGTGGCCGTCGATGAGGACGAGCCGCGGCCTCGCTTTCGGCTCGTCCTGTGGTGCTGTCACGATCAAAGTTTAGGCGCGCTGGAATCTCGCAACCGTTGTCTTTCTCTTAAAAACCCGATGATAAGATAGGCTCGAATTCAGGATGGCAAAATTCGTCGAAATGCAGGTCGACTCCATCCGTGTCCACATGCCCAGCGGGCAGCACGTCGTGATTCTGAAAGAAAAAGAGACCGACCGCTATTTGCCTATCTGGATCGGGATCTACGAGGCCAATGCCATCGCGCTGAAAATCACGGGCATCACGCCGGAGCGGCCCATCACGCACGACCTGCTCGCCAACATTCTTCAAAGCGCCGAGATGCGCTTGAAGAAAATCCAGGTGACCTCACTGACGAACGAGGTGTTCTTCGCGCGACTATTTCTCGCCGTGAACGGCAAGGAGGTCGAGATCGACTCCCGGCCGAGCGACGCGATCGCACTGGCGGTCCGCATGACCTGCCCCATTATGGTGTCGCAGGATGTCCTCGACAAGGCCGGCGTCTTCCCCGAAAAGGAAGAGGAGGAGGAAGACCGGCTCTCAATCTTCAAAGAGCTGATCAACAGCATGGACCTTCCGGATCTGGAAGGTCCGCCGCCGGAGAAGAGCTAAGGCGTAATCGTCAACGGCAGCCAGGCCACCAGGCCGGAGTGGTCGCTGGTGTCAACCGTGACCTGCAGCGTGTAGTTGCCCGCGACCGGGGCGGGGAGCTGCATTTGCGGGATCGAGTAGGCAGCCTGGTAGTCGGAGGGAAACGCCGGTGCGTTCGACGGGGCCGCGAGTCTGACGAGATAGCCGCCTTGTCCCGTTTCCCTCATCAGCAAGATTCGCACCGACGAAGCCTCCTCGGTGGAAAGCCCCTTGGTTGTCACATGAATGGTGACGACGCCGGAGGCATGGTAAGAGGCGGCATCCGTGCTGATCGTGAGCGAGCGTGACGAGCTCTGGGCGTCCATCACGGTCTTGGAGTTGCTGGAGGAGGCACTCAGAGCTGAGTCGGGAGCGTAGCGCGTTGATCCCTCGAGCGGCGCGACCTGGCGGTAGGGCGCGCCCTGCGCGTAGGGCGCGGCCCCCTGACCAAGGCCTCCGCTGACCGGATGCGCCGCGCCTGCAGTCCCCATGCCAAGCGGCGGCAAGCTCAGGTGCATGACGCCGAAGACGATGACAAGCATCGCCGCGGCAACGCCCCCGAGCCAGCCGGCGACGGGCGCCCAGCGCACCGACCTGCGACTCGTTGCCGGGACGGTGAAGGTCCGCGGCGGCGTCTCCATCGGCAACGCCCGGATCGCATAGGCGGTCTGTCGTAGTCCATCGAGGCGCATTTTGCAATCCGCGCACCCCGCGACATGCTCGGCGACGCGCGCCTTGGCGCCGTCATCCAGCTCGTGATCGAGATACGCCGATAGCTCTTCCAGCGTCGGCTCCATGGGGATGCGCGGCTCACTCGGCACGAGCGTCCTCCCTGGTCGACGGAAAGAAATCCGGATACTGCTGCAGGTGCTCCTGGACCTGCGCCCGCGCCCGTGCGATCCGGGACTTCACAGTCCCCAGTGGCACGCGCAGCACACCGGCGATCTCGTCGTAGGCCATGCCGTTGACGTCGCGCAGCACGATCGCCAGGCGCATGTCTGGGTCCAACGCCTCGATGCTCTCGCGCACCAGCCGGTTGCGCTCGCGCGCCTCGGCACGCTCCTGCGGGTCCGGGGTCGCAATGCCGAGCCCGATCACTTTGTTGGTTTCTTCGTCAGGCATCTCGCCGTATCGCCGGCCTCGCCGGAAATGGTCGTAACACAGGTTTGCCGCGATCTGGAACAGCCAGGACTTGAAGGGCGCATCGCGTAAGGTGCGAATCTTTTCCCAGGCGCGCGTAAAGGCCTCCTGGGCGATGTCGGCGGCATCGTCGGGCCTGCCGACCATCCGCAGCGCCATGTTGTAGACCGGTACCTGGTATTGCATGATCAGTTGGGTAAACGCCTCAGGATCGCCCCGGCGGGCCCGCCCCACCAGGTCGCGATCGTCCATCTAGCGATTCCTGCCTTTAGACGCAAACATTGCTAATAAGTTCCATCCGGGAACGTCCGATATACTCGCAGGGTTTCGCCGCCGGAGTGTCGGAATGGTAGACGAGGGCGCCTCAAAAGCGCCTGGGCGTAAGTCCGTGTGGGTTCGAGTCCCTCCTCCGGCAGTTCGCTTCTAGCCCGCTGGCTCGCCACTCTCGGTCCATTTCGGCTGGCTTACCTGGGCCGGATGCCGATTGACGACCCCGCAGGGGCCGACCATACTGCCCGAACGGAACTTTTCAGGCCGCCGGGCGTCTTACTGAACGAGATGCGTCTCTGGGGGCGGCGCCTGCCCGCGCGGATCGGCCTCGCAACGGCTCTGACCGCATTTGGGCTTCCGATCGCCGCCATTCCGGCTCAGGCGGCGAGCAATCCCCTGACGCTGACCGTCCACGTCGGCTACCAGGACGTGGTCACGGCTGGCTCCTGGATGCCGGTGACGATCGATGCCCGGAATACCGGTGCCGGCGTGGACGGCACGCTCGAGGTCCAGGAATCGCTGAACGCCCAACCAGGGGTCAGCGGCTTCACCATCTACGAGGAGCCGATCAGCCTGGCCAGCGGCGCGAGCAAGCGCGTGCGGCTCTACCTCGTGGAGAACACCACCGGCGCCACCATCACCGCCCGCATCACCCAGCAGGGCCGGGTCGCCGTCTCCCAGGACTCGGCCAGCGGCGCGACGACGTCGGCGCTGATCGGCGTCCTGTCGGATCAGAGCGCCGCGCTTGACGACTTCGCCGCCGTCCATCCGGGCGGCATCGCGGCCCGTGTGGTGCATCTGCACGCCGATGACATTGCGGATTCGTCGATTCCACTACGTGCCTTCGACATCCTGGTCGTCGATGACTTCGCGACCGATAGCCTGACGGCCGGCCAGCGCGCCGCCATCGCGGACTATGTCGCGGCCGGCGGCGACCTGCTCGTCGGCACCGGCGCCGCCTGGCGAAAGACGCTCGCCGGCCTTCCGCCCGCGATCCTTCCCCTGCAGGTCACGGGTACGGCTGTGATCGATACGACCGCCGCTGGCGGAGCCGCGGTCGAGATCGCCACGGGGACGATCACCAGTGGGCTGGCCTGGTTAAGCGATTCCGGTAAGCCGCTGATCCTCGAGCGCCCCTTCGGGGCCGGTGTCGTCACGATGTCGACGTTTGATTGGAACCAGCAACCGCTCGCCGTCGCGAGCGCCAGTCGCACCATCCTGCGCCAGGTCATGTCTCGCGCCTTCTTCGGACAGGGAAGCACGGCGCAGAACGGCCCCAACGTGATGATGGGACCGGCGCCGATGGGTTTCGGTGCTCAGCAGTCGATCGCCTCCAAAAGCAGCGCCCTGACCCAAGTCCTGGGCAACCTGCCCGGCCTCGATTTACCGTCCTTGCAGCTCACGGGCGCGCTGGTATTGATCTACGTCCTGCTGGTCGGGCCGGTGAACTATCTCGTCCTGGGCGCGATGCGGCGTCGCGCCCTTGCCTGGGTGACCGTCCCCCTGATCGCCTTGCTCGCGGCGGGGGGCGCCTACGGAGCGGGTATTTTCACCAAAGGCCGGTCGGTTCAGACCAACCAGATCGCGATCATTCACGTCCAGCCCGGGTCGGATCACGCGTACCAGGAAACCTACACCGGCATCATCCCGCCCAGTCGGGGCGATTACCAGGCGAACCCGGGCGGCGAACGCCTGCTGATCAGTCCGATCACGACCAACAACGGCTACGCCTACGCGGGCAGCGTCCGGGTCAACGTGGCCAGCAACCAGGTGACGCTCTCCGGGATGACGGCCTTCGCGCTGGGCGGCTTCGCTACGGAAGGCGTCACCGCGGCGCCGAAGCTGACCGCTCACGTGGCCGTCGTGAACGGCCAGCTCAAGGGTACGATCGAGAATCGCTCGAGCAGCACCTTCACGGACGCCGTCCTGATCGCGGGCGATAGCTTTCAGACCATCGGCGCGCTCAAGCCGGGCGCCTCGGCGAGCCTGAGCCTGGCACCAAAAGCTGGGACGTCGCTCGCTCAACCTCTCTATATGCGGATCTACAACCAATCCGGGATCTACCAGGGCGGCTACGGCCCTGGGGGCCCGACGATGACGGCCGCCGACCGCGACCTGGACCCATGAGTCGCTCCAAGGTCTCAGCGTGAACGGGAGCCATCCCCGGTCGACGGCGCTCGGTGCGGTCGTCCTGTCGCTGGTGGTGGACCAGATTGGTACCGGACCGTTGCCGGCCGGCGTCGTCAGCGGCCGCATCGTGGATGTCGTGGGCGATACCCAGAGTCAGGGGCCGCCCGGCATGCTCCTGATGCAGAACGGCAGCGTCACCTACGAGTTTGCCCCGTCGCTCAGCGGCGGCGCTCACCTGACCGCGGTCTCGATCAGTGCCCAGAACCCCTATGGGCCGAAGTTCGGGCCCCCGGGAAACACGACCCAAACCGGACCGACAGTGGTGGGGCAAGTGTGGGATTGGTCCCACGCGACCTGGAGCGACATCGCCTACCAGGACAACGGGACCACCGCCCTGCCGGATAGCGCGGTCGACCCGTCCACCGGCCTCATCCGGCTGCGCCTGACCACCACGAACGGCGGCTTGCTGGCGGGCAGCATCTCGCTGTCGGGGACGGTCCAATGATCGCCGTCGAGGGACTGACCAAGCTGTACGGCGGTCGCACCGCGCTCGATCACGTCTCCTTCGAGGTCCCCAAAGGCGAAATCTTCGGATTCGTCGGACCGAACGGGGCGGGCAAGACGACGACGCTGCGGATTCTGGCGGCGCTCCTCGAGCCCACAGCCGGCCGGGCGCTGGTCGACGGCGCCGACGTCACCGAGCATCCCGACCTGGTGCATGAGCGCCTTGGCTACATGCCGGATTTCTTCGGCGTCTACGACCAGCTGACCGCGGGCGAGTATCTCGATTTCTACGCCGCCTGCTACCGGCAGCCCAAAGCCCGCCGCAAGAAGATCGCCGACGACCTGCTCGAGCTGGTCGGACTGACTGACCGTCGGGACCAGGCGGTCGATACCCTTTCGCGGGGCTTGAAGCAGCGGCTGTGCCTCGCCCGGGCGCTGGTCCATGATCCCGCCGTCTTGCTCCTGGACGAACCGGCCTCGGGCCTCGATCCACGAGCCCGCGTCGAGATGCGCGAGATTTTGAAAGAACTTCAAACCATGGGCAAGACGATCATCATCTCGAGCCACATCCTGCCCGAGCTCACCGAGCTCTGCACCATGATCGGCATCATCGACCAGGGCCGGATGCGCGCGACCGGGCCAGTGCAGGAGGTCATCCGACAGCTGACCACCGGCCGGCGGCTGCGCATCACGGTGCTCGGACATAAGGAAGAAGCCGCCGCCGTGCTCAAGCCCCTGCCCGCGGTCCACGAGGTCGTAACGGTCAACGGCGCCATCGAAGCCCATTACGATGGCGACGATGCCGCCGCCGCCGGCATCCTGCAGGCCTTGACCGCGGCCGGCATCAAGGTCTCGGGCTTCAGTCAGCTCGAGGGCGGCCTCGAAGACGCGTTCATGAAAGCGACGTCGGAGGATATCTGATGAACCGCATCGCGATCGCACTCTGGAACCCGATCGTCGCCAAGGAGTACCGATCCAGGATGCGCACCTGGCGATCGCCGCTGGCGATGACGATTTATATCCTGCTGCTGGGCGGCGTTGGCTGGGCGATCTTTTCCTCGACGGCATCGAGCGCGCGCAACTCCTTCAACGGCGCGCAGGCCGCCAACTACGGCCAGGTCCTGTTCCTGTGGCTGATCCTTTTCCAGATGGTGCTGCTGGCCTTCATCACCCCGGCGCTCACGGCCGGGGCCGTCAGCAGCGAGCGCGAGCGGCAGACGATCGACCTGCTCTTCGTCACCAAGCTGCCCGCATTTTCGATTCTCTGGGGCAAGCTGCTTGCTTCGATGTCGTTCGTGATCTTGCTGCTGCTCCTCTCGGTGCCGATCTTCAGCCTTGTCTTCCTGTTTGGCGGGATCGAGCTCGACCAGGTGCTGATTGCCTTCCTGGTGACGGCGGTCGCCGCCCTCACCCTCGGCATCATCGGCCTCGCCTGCTCGACCGCATTCAAGCGGACGCTGCCGGCAACGGTCTCCGCCTATGGCGCCGCCTTTATCTTGCTGGCGGGCAGCCTGCTATTCGGGCTACTCTTCCCCACCGACATCAACCCGAATGCCACCAAGGCCCCGGCGCCGCCGGCCGTCACCTACCTCAGCCCGATCCTGCCGCTGGTCGTGATCGGCATGAATGCGCCCGTGACCGGCTATGGCATCCGCAACGGCGTCTACAACATGGCGCAGGGCGGAGGGATGGCGTGCAGCGCGGGGCCGAATGGCGCCCAGTCCTGCTACGTGACCACGGTGCCGATCGGCAAGGGCGCGGTCGGCCAGCCCTTCAACCCGCCGCAACCCATTGGGACCACGATCCCCAGCGGGCTCTTTAGCGGCTGGCAGTACTGGCAGGCCACCATTACCATGCAGCTCGCGATCTGCCTGCTTGCGCTGATCCTGAGCGCGCTCCTGCTGCCACCGATCCGGCATTTGCCCTGGCGACGGCGCGCTCGAGTGGTCGCATGAGCTCGCTCGACGCGATCATCCGAGAACTCCGCCGAGCCGCGGCCCGCGCCCGGGGGGCTCGATACGCCGTGCACGGCCTGGTGGCGGCGGCGGGGTGGGTGGCCGTCGTGCTGCTCATTGCGAGGCTGACGCCCGTTGAGCAGCGCGCGACGGTGGCCGCGGTCGGTGTCCCGGTCGCGCTCGCGATCGCGGCGATCGCGTGGCTACTCCGCCGGCCGAGCGCGGCCATCTTGATGCGGCTCGCGGACATCCGGCTCGGTCTGAAGGAGCGACTGTCGACGGCGTGGGAACGGCGGACCGAGTCCGGCGCCCTCGACGACGTGCAGCGACGCGATGCGCTGCAGCATGCCACCCGTACCCGGCTGGCGGCCGCCTTCCCGGTACGGGTCAACCGCGGCGAAGCCTCATTGGTCGCGGTCCTGGCGATTTTCGCCCTGGCACTCGCGGTGCTGCCCAACCCGATGGACCAGGTGCTGGCCCAGCAGAAGGCGGATCGCACCAGCCAGGCTCGTGCGGCGAAAGCCGTCCAGGACGCGCAGAAGAAAGTCGCCGAGAGCGCCAAGCCGACCCCGGTCGATCCCCAGGTGCAGAAAATTCTTCAGGACGCGCAGGCGAAGATCCGGCAGGCCGACAGTCCACGCAAGGCCCTCGAGTCGATCACGCCGGCGGAGCAGCAACTGCAGCGGCTGACGGATCCGGGCACGCCGGCGTTGAGCAGCAGCGCCCAGAATCTCGCGAATGCGCTCAGCGGCACCGCCGCCGGCCGCAGTGCCGCCCAGGCGATCAGCACCAGTCCCGCCAAGGGCGCGCAGTCGGTGCGCGACCTGGCTGCCCAGCTTCAGAACATGTCGCCCAAAGACCGTCAGGACCTGGCCAAGGCTTTGGAGAAGGCCGCGCAGCAGGCGCAGAACAGCCAGATGCGCGATTCGCTGAGCAAAGCCTCGTCCTCACTGCAGAACGGCGATCCCAACTCCGCCGCGCAGGCGCTCAACGACGTCGCCAGCCAGCTCGACTCGCTGCAGCAGCAGCAGAATACCGACCAGGCGGTCGCATCGGCGATCAACGGCCTGGAAGCGGCGCGCCAGGAGCTCGCCACCCAGGCGGACCGCGATGCGAAGGGCCAGGGTGGTCAGCCGAACGCCAGCGCATCCCCGGGGGCCGGGACGTCGCCCGGCGCCGGCACGGGAGCGTCGCCAGGTGCGAGTGGCAGCGGCAACGGAAGCGGGAATGGCACCGGCACCGGGAATGGCAATGGCAGCGGCACCGGAACCGGCACCGGCACCGGCACCGGATCGGGGAGTGGCAACGGTGGCAACGGGGGGACGGGTTCGAGCGGGTCAGGTACCGGGAGCGGCGCGGGCGCGAAGAGCACCGAGCGCGTCTACGTGCCGGGCCAGCCTGTGCCCGGTCAGTCGCAGAACGATCCCACGCCGCTCGGACCCGGCCAGGACGTGCCGCTCAGCCCCTACAGCCAGGTGATCCAGGCCTATCAGCAGGCGGCACTCGATGCCACCAACCAGAGTCTCATTCCGGGCAGTGAGCGCGACCTCGTCCGCCAGTACTTCTCGCAACTCGGTGAGCAGACTGGACCCGGTCCGAAATAACGTAATGCGCCAGGGAGGATCATGATCGCCGAAGAACCGCGCGTCGACGCAACCCAGGTGACCGAGCTTGCGCAATCGCTCGAAGCCGAGCTCGCCCGGCTGATCGTCGGTCAGAAAGACCTCCTCCGCGATACCGTGATCGCGCTGATCGCCGGCGGCCACGTCCTGCTCGAAGGCGTCCCCGGGCTGGGCAAGACCGTGCTCGTTCGTTCGCTTGGCCAGGCCCTGACGATGAGCTTTTCGCGCATCCAGTTCACGCCCGACCTGATGCCCGCCGACATCGTGGGCACGAATGTCATCGGCGACGAAGCCGGCCGCCGCGAGTTTCATTACCAGGCGGGCCCCATCTTTGCGAACCTCGTGCTCGCCGACGAGATCAACCGCGCCACACCCAAAACGCAAAGCGCCTTACTCGAGGCCATGCAGGAACACACGGTGACCGTTGGGACCCAGACGCGACCGCTGCCCAACCCGTTTTTCGTGCTCGCCACCCAGAACCCGATCGAGCTCGAGGGAACCTACCCCTTGCCTGAGGCGCAACTCGATCGATTTTTCTTCAAGGTGCTGGTTCCTTTTCCCAGTGAAAAAGACCTGCTGGAGATCGCGCGACGCACGACGGGCGAATCGACGCCACAGCTCAAGCCGGTAGCGGACGCGAACGCCGTCATGGCAGCGCAGCGCGTCGCGCGTGAGGTTCCGATCGCCGAGCACGTGCTGGGCTACGCCGCGCGGCTGATTTCGGCCACCCATCCCGACCGCACCCAGCTCGACTCGGTGCGCCGCTACGTCCGCTGGGGCGCGAGCCCGCGCGGGATGCAGACGCTGATCCTCGCCGGGAAAGTCCGCGCCCTGCTTGAAGGCCGCTACAACGTGGCCTTTGACGATCTCAATGCCGTCGCCGGGCCGGCGCTGCGACACCGGATCTTCCTGCAGTTCGAGGCCGAGGCGGACGGCATCGCGGCCGACAAGATCATCAGCGACATCCTGGAGCAGACCCCCAAGGAACCCGGCCGGGAATAGCCGCAATGGCCCCCCTGCTGGAGCCGGCTCTGCTCCGACGCCTCGAGGCCCTCGCGCTCCAGGTTCGGCGCGCCGTCAGCGGCCAGATGGGTGGCGAGCGCCGCTCCAAGCGTCGCGGTCAGTCGGTCGAGTTCGCGGACTACCGAAATTACACGCCCGGCGACGATTTCCGCTTGATCGACTGGAATGCCTATGCGCGCCTCGATCGCTTCATGCTGCGGCTCTTCGTCGCGGAAGAAGAACTGCCGCTGAGTCTCTTCGTCGACCTGAGCGGCTCGATGGACTGGGGCAAGCCCAACAAGGCGGCGACCGCGCGGCAGCTGGCCGGTGCCATCGCCTACGTCGCCCTCGCCGCGCTCGACCGCGTACGCCTCACCGTGTTTGCCGAGGGTGAGACCTCGGGAGGAGCGCCCTCGCGTGGCCGCCGCGCCGCCGCGACGCTTTTTTCCCGGTTGCAATCCTTTCCGGCCGGCGGCGTGACCAACTACGAGAAGCTGGTCTGGCCGATTGGCCGCCAGCGACCGGGCATGACGGTCTTGATCACCGACGGGCTCGGCGAGTCGGCGCTGGATCCGGCCCTGACGGCGCTGCAGCGAGCGCACCAGGAAGGCGCCGTGCTCCAGCTGCTCGCTCCCCAGGAGCTCGCCCCGGACTGGTCCGGCGACGCCCGACTGCGGGATGCCGAAACCGGCGTCGAGCGCGAGTTCACGGCGACGCCGCTCACTCAGGGCAGCTATGTGAAGGCGCTGGCCCAGCGGACGGATGAGATCGAGCGCGCCGCCCATCGCCGCGGTCTGCGTTTCGCCCGGCTTTCCACCTCGGAACCGATCGACGAGATGGTGCAGGTCACGCTGCGGCGGATCGGCCTGCTCGCATGAGCGCTGTGTCATGACCGTCCTCGCACCGCTGGCTGCCGTCCTGGCGTTGACGCTCCCGGCCATCATCGCGCTGTATTTCTTGAAGATTCGCCGGCCCACGCGCGTGGTGCCGGCGCTGCATCTCTGGCCAACCCAGATCCGCGACCGGCAGGCAAACGTGCCATGGCAGCGCCTGCGTCCGAGCTGGCTGCTCTTCCTGCAGTTGCTGGCGGCCGCCGCCCTGGTCGCCGCCGCGGTGCAGCCGGTCTTGCCGGCGGGGGCCTCGCTGGCCCGTCACAGCATCGTCCTGCTCGACGCCTCCGCCTCGATGCAGGCGACTGACGTCACGCCGTCGCGCCTCGCTGAGGCGAAGCGCCAGGTCAACGCCGTCATCGACCAACTCGGGCCCTCGGACCGGATGACCGTGATCGCCGCTGGTCCGACGTCGAGAATCATCGCGTCCGTGACCGGCGACCGCGACGCGCTGCATCGCGCGGTGAACGGCGTCACCGCCAGCAACGGCCCCGCCGATCTGTCGGCAGCGTTGTCGCTGGCGGCCGGCCTGGTCCGGTCCGGCGACGACGCGCGAGCGTACCTGTTCTCCGACGGCATCGTGCAACCCCTTCGCTCGTCCTTCGCCGCCGGACTGCCCTTTCCCGTCGACTATCACCGGGTCGGGGTGTCGGGCGAGAATGTCGGGCTGACATCGCTGACGGTGCGCACCAGTGCGCAGACCCGCGCAGCCTACCTGCACCTGCAGAATTTCGGCCAGCAGGTGCGTTCGGTCAGCCTGGAATGGCGCGCCGACGGCCACCTGCTCGACGTCCGGCCGCTCACCTTGCCGGCCGGCCAGGGACAGGATCTCGTGTTCCCGGTTCCGTCGGATGCCACGTCGGTGACAGCACACCTCGCCACCGGCGATATCTTCGCCGTCGACGACACGGCGACTGCGGTGGCTCGCACGCCGCGCGCCTTCAAGGTGCTACTGGTGACGCCGGGGAATGTCTTTCTCGAGCAGGCATTGCGGCTGCGCTCGGACTTTCAACTCGACGTCGTCGCGCCGGCGGCGTACAAGGCGAGCGCCGCGTACGCGATGACGGTCTTCGACCGCTTCGTCCCACCGGTGCTGCCTGACGGGCCGTTCTGGATGGTCGATCCGCCGGCGGGCTCAGCGCTGGCTGGCGGGCCGGCGCTCGGCATCGGGCGCGTTCGCGCCGTCGACGCCGGCGACCCGCTGCTGGCGAACGTCGATCTGCAGGACGTACACGTGGCACGAAGCGAGGATCTGCGCGCCTCGACCTTCGGACGGCCGCTGATCAGCAGCCTACAGACGCCACTGGTACTGGTTCGCGATGAGCCGTTCCGGCAGGTGCTGATCGGCTTCGACCTGCATGAGTCCGACCTGCCATTGCGGATCGCCTTCCCGATCCTGACCCAGAACCTCAGCGAGTGGATGTTGCCGCCAAGCGTGCCGAGCCACAGCTTCCATCCGGACGAGCCGGTGACCATCGTGCCCGAGCCCGGTGCCACAGCGGTGAGCGTGATCCGGCCGGACGGCAGCCGTGGCGCGCTGGCGACCGGCGCGATCGCCAGCTTCGCCGAGACGGATCCGACCGGCCTCTACGTCGTCGAGCAGGTGATCGGCGGCCAGGTCCAGCGGTCCTGGTTCAGCGTCAACCTGTTCTCCGATGCGATCTCGCAGCTCAAGCCGCCCGACCGGCTGACGCTGCCACCAACGCGGGCGGTCGCCGTCCAGGCGACCCACCCGGGCCAGCTGGAGATCTGGCCCTGGATCGCGTTGGCGGCGCTCGCGATCGTGACGGCCGAATGGCTGGCCTTCCACCGTGGGCTTTGAAATCACCCGCCCCCTCTTCCTGGGGGCGGGCGTGCTGGCGCTGGCGGTCATCGTCGTCATCTGGCGCATCTTCCCTCCGCCGTTGCCACCGCGACGCGCGCGCCTCTCGCTTGGCCTGCGCACGCTGATCGTGCTGCTGCTGACTGCCTCGCTGGCCGGCTTCCAGGTCCAGACCACGCCGGCCAAGCAATCGCTGCTCGTCGCCGCGGACTTGTCGGCCAGTGTGCAGAGCGCGCTCGACAGCGAGGCCGCGATGGTTCGGAGAGTTCCAGAGCCAGCCCAATCCGCATTACACCGACGTGGCAGCGGCCCTGCAACTGGGTGGCTCGATTCTCCCTGACGACAGCCGCCGGCACATCGTGCTCATCAGTGACGGCCGCGGAAATCTCGGCGACGCGGTCGCGGAAGCACGCCTGTTACGCGCTGAGGGCGTCCGCGTCGATACCGTGGCGCTGCCGGTGCCGCTGGGGGCCGAGGTCTACGTCGATCGACTGGACGCCCCGAAAACCCTGACGCAGGGCCAGCAGGCCGACACGCAGGCGCTGATCGTCAGCAACACGAGCACCCACGCGACGGCGCGTTGGTATCTCGACCGAACGCTCATCAGCACGGCCCCGCTCGACCTCGCCCCCGGCGAAACCACGATCAAGCAAACGGTGAAGCCCAGCCAGCCCGGGTTCCACGCGGTCCGTGTCGTGATCGACCCGGTGCGCGATACGTACGCGGAGAACAACCTGGGCGAGGCGCTGATCCAGGTGGTCGGCCCTCCCCGCGTGCTGCTGGTCGAGAACACCACGGGCGAGGCGGCAAGCCTCGAGTCGGCGCTGCGGTCGACCGGCATCGGGACCTCGGTCGTCACGCCCGACCAGCTACCGCGATCGGCGGCTGACCTCGCCGCCTACCAGGCGGTCGTCATGGTCAACATCCCAGCGTCGAGCCTGGGCGCCGACGGCATGGCCCTGCTCCAGGCGTCAGTGCGGGACCTCGGCACCGGACTCGTCGTCATCGGCGGCGCCGACAGCTATGGCCCGGGCGGCTACGCGGGCACCGCGCTCGAGACGACGCTCCCGGTGCAGATCCAGCTTCCCCAGGATATGCAGAAGCCGCCGGTGGCGGTGGTGCTCGTGCTGGAGTCGACGGAGAGCGGTACGGGCGACCAGGTCTTACGCGGCGCCGCGGAGTCGGTGATCGACCAACTCACGCCGCGCGACATGGTCGGGGTCACCAACGGCAACATGGGCACCATCGTCGTGCCGCTCGGACCACTGACCGACAAGGCCGCCATCAAGAAAAAGATCGAGGCCATGGGACTGGGCGACCCTCCGAGCTACTCGCCGGACCTGAGTGCCGCCAATGACCAGCTGACGAAAACGACCGCATCGATCAAGCACGTGATTCTGTTCGGTGATGGCGACGCGCCCGACCGCGACTACCAGTCCCAGATCACCGCCATGCACGGCCGTGGGATCACGGTCTCCACCGTCGCGATCGCGGCCAACAGCTTCGACGCAGCGACCATGCAGGCGATGGCGGGTTGGGGCCACGGTCGCTTCTATCAGAGCAACAGCCTGTCCGACGTGCCCCAGATTTTCTTGAAAGAAACCCGCGAGGCGCTCAAGCCCTGGATCGTCGAGGGGCGGATCGCCCCGCAACTCGCCTCCTTGGCCGAGGTCCTTCCCGGTGTGCCGCTGGACGCTTTCCCCGCCCTGACCGGATACGTCGCGACCACCCCTCGCGCCGCCGCCGACGTCGTGCTCAAGAGCCCGCAGGGCGATCCCCTGCTGGCAACCTGGCAGTACGGCCTCGGCCGGGTCATGGCCTGGACCAGTGACGCCCAGGGCCGCTGGACCGCCGGCCTGCTCCAGTGGTCGGCAGCCAATCGCTTCTTTGGCGACATCGTGCACGCCAGCCTGCCGCAGCCGGGCGATCCCGCGCTGCAGGTCGAGACCCGCGTCCAGGGCGACCACACCCACCTCCTCGTGACGGCGCCGCCGACCTCCGGTGCCACGGTGACGGTCAATGCCCTGACCCCTGACCTGGCCGCCGCCGGCCTGATCCTGTCGTCGACCGGGCCCGGCCGTTTCGAGGGCGACCTGCCGACCGACCAGGTAGGCAGCTACTTGCTGCACGTGAGTGAGTCAGCCGGCGGCGTGGTTCGACACACGACGACCAGCGGGCTGGTCGTCCCCTACTCGCCGGAATACCGCGATCTCGGCACCGACGTCGCCACCCTCAAGGCCATCGCCCAGGCCGGCGGCGGGGTCCTGCTCAGCGACGTGTCGCAGGCGTTCCGGGTGACGGTACCGAACGTCCGAGCCGCGCTGCCGATCGGCGAGCTCCTGCTGGTGCTCGCGATCCTGCTCTTCCCGGTGGACGTCGCGCTGCGCCGTCTGATCTTCCGGCTTGAAGACATGCCCGCCTGGCGAGCGGCCGTGGCGCGCCGGCCGACGCCCGCCGTCCCGGCGGAAGCCACGGTCACCCGCCTCAAGGAGCGCGTCGATGGCATCCGCGCCGCACGAGCCGCGCAACCACGGGCGCCGAAGAAGCCACCCGAGGATCCAACCGGCGACCTGCTGGCACGCCGCCGGAAGCGCTAGCCGGCTCTTAGCCTGTGTTTAGCCGCGACCCCGTAAACTAGCCAGCGATGTTCCCCGGAGCTTCGCTGATCGTCACGCTGATCAACCTGTTCATCCTGGTGTTGATCGTGCGGGCCATTTTCTCCTGGTTCCCGCAGATGCTCTACACCCAGGCGGGTCGGTACGTCCTGCTGGCCACCGAGTGGTACCTGGCTCCGATCCGGCGAGTCATCCCCCCGGTGGGCGGCCTCGATCTCTCCTTCCTGGTCGGCATCATCATTCTTTATGCGCTGGCCGCGTTCATCGGCTCGGGCGATATCGTCAGGACGCTGGTCCTGATCGTCGGGTACGCCCTCGTCTTCATCATCATTCTGCTACTGGTGCGTATCTTCTTCGGATTCTTCAAGATGGATCCCTGGCACCCGATCACACAGATGGTCATGCAGAGCACGGAGCCGTTCGCGCGACCGTTCCGTGGCTGGTTTCCGCGGCGGCCCGGACAATTCGATTGGGCGCCGGTCGCCGCCTTCGTGGTGGTCGACGCCGGATCACTTCCAGGCGCCAGACCGGGCGGCTGAACAGCGCGTCGATCTCTCGCTGAGCGCGATCGCCGGCGAGCCCGCCACCCTGGACCCGGAACTTTTCGCCCAGGTCCATGTCGACGACCTGGTCCTCGCGTTGCAAGTGCAGCACGACCCGGTCCGGGCCGGCGCAGCGGCCCAGGATCTCCTGGAGGGCTTCCATCTGCTCCGCGGTTGCGTCGGCGGGCACATCGAGGTGGACCATCTGATTGCGGACCCACTGCTCGTGGCCGGCATCGTCGAAGGCGAGGATCTCATCCGCGATGACTTTCGCCTGTTCCGCGCGCTCATCGTCGTCGTTGGCGGAGGCGCGGGCATCGACCTTGCCACGAACGATGACGACGGTGTCGGATAACAGCAAGCTTCGTCGCTCTTCGAACACCTTCGGGAAGACGATGACTTCGATGGTCGCGGTCAGGTCCTCGAGCTGGACGAACGCCATCGCCTTGCCCGATTTGGTGACGATCGGTCGCACCGCCTTGATCACGCCGCCGATGCGTACTTCGTAGTCCTCCATGTCCGGTGTGACCTGGTTCGCATAGGTGTCCACCTTCGCGTGGAGCTCCTGCTCGATCCGCCGCAGCGGGTGATCCGACAAATAGAGACCAAGCAATTCTTTCTCACCCTTGAGCCGCTCGTCGTCGGGCATCGGCGGCATGTCCGAGACCAGGCCGGCTGACGGGTCGTCCATCTCGTCGGCCTCCGGCAGCATGCCGAACAGGTTCGTCTGACCACTTTCGCGCTCGCTAATGATCTGCGCCGCCCGATCGCTGATGCGGTCGATGCTGGCGAACAGCCGGCCCCGCTCGCCCAGGCTGTCGGTGGCGCCGGAGCGGATCAGACTTTCCAGGACGCGCTTGTTCATCTCGCGCGGATCGACCCGGACGCTCAGATCGAGCAGCGACTTGAAGGGCCCTTTGGCCCGCCGCTCGGCGAGCAGCAGCTCGATCGCGCGAACGCCCACGTTCTTGATGACGGCCAATCCGTACCGGACCTTCCCGTCCTGCACCGAGAACCCGCCTTCGGAATAATTGACGTCCGGCGGTAAGACCTCGATGTTGCGCGCGTGGCAATCGAGGACGGCCGCCGCGACCTTGTCGTAGTTGCCCGCTTCGTTGTTGAGCAAGGCCGCGAGATACTCGAGCGGGTAGTTGGCCTTCAGGAAGGCGGTCTGATAGGAGATCACGGCATAGGCGGCGCTGTGGGACTTGTTGAACCCGTAGCCCGCGAAAAAGGCCATCAGGTCGAAGATCTCCGTCGCCTTCGCCTGGGTCACCCCGCGATCGACCGCGCCGGTGATGAACTTGGCGCGCATCTTCGCCATCTCTTCCTTCTTCTTCTTGCCCATGGCGGCGCGCAGCACGTCGGCTTCGAGCTGCGGCAGCGGGTAGACGATCTCCTGCTCACCGTGCTTGCACTTCATGTACTGATCGACCAGTCCGCCTTCGAGCGGCCCCGGGCGGAAAAGGGCGATCGCCGCGGTGATGTCCGCGAAGGTCATGGGTCGCATGTCCTGGAGCAGCCGGCGCAGCCCGGCCGACTCGAGCTGGAACACGCCGTTCGTGTCCGCCGCCTGCAGGAGCCGGAAGGTCGCGGGGTCATCCCACGGGATCTGAGCGAGGTCGAGCTTGAGCCCGCGGGTTTGTTCGAGGTTCTTCAAGGCGTCTTCGATGACGGACAGGTTCCGCAAGCCAAGGAAGTCCATTTTCAGTAAGCCAATTTTCTGCACGGCGTTCATCTCGTACTGGGTCATCACCGCGCGTTTTTCCTGGCCGTTCTTGTCGCCGCGCGTGATGCTGGCCTGCAGCGGCAGATAGTGCTGCAACGGTTCGGGCGTGATCACGATGCCGGCGGCGTGTGTCGACGCGTGGCGAACCAGACCCTCGAGCTTGCGCGCGTTCTTCAGCAGCCGCTCATAGACGGGGTCTTTTTCCGCCTGCGCGAGCTCGGGAACCATCTGGATCGCCTTGTCGAGCGTCATGTTGAGCGTCGGCGGCACCAGCTTGGCCAGGTGGTCGACCTCGCGGAGCGGGACGTCGAGCGCGCGACCGACGTCACGGATCACCGCCCGCGCCTTCATGGTGCCGAAGGTGATGATCTGCGCCACATGATCCTGGCCATATTTCTGGCCGACGTAATCGATGACGCGGTCGCGATTCCGATCGTCGAAATCGACGTCGATATCTGGCATGGAGATGCGCTCGCGGTTGAGGAAGCGCTCGAAGATCAAGCCATGCTGGATGGGATCGAGGGTGGTGATGCCAAGCGCGTACGAGATGATGCTGCCCGCCGCGGAACCGCGGCCCGGACCGACCGCCACACCGTTTTGACGGGCGAAGTCGATGAAGTCGCTGACGATCAGGAAATACGGCGCGTAGCCCATCGCCTCGATGACGCCGAACTCCATCTCGAAGCGATCGCGCACCACCTGGCCCAGCTCGGGATAGCGCGTCTTCAGCCCCTGCTCCGCAAGACGGCGGAGGTAGGATTCTGCGGTCTCACCTTGGGGCACCTCAAAGCGAGGCAAGAGCGGCTTGGTATCGAGCTCGAGGTGACAACGCTCCGCGATCCGGACCGTGTTGGCGACGGCCTCCGGAAATTCACGGAATCGCTCCGCCATCTCGGCCGGGGTCTTGAGATAGAACTCGTCATTGTGGAATCGCATGCGCTTTTGATCCGAGACCACGGTGCCGGTCTGCAGACAGAGCAGGATGTCATGCGCCTCAGCGTCGTCCTGGCGCGTGTAGTGCGAGTCGTTGGTGGCGACCAGCGGAATCCCGGTTCGCTGTGACAGGCGCGCCAGGCCCTCGTTGACGCGAGCCTGCTCCTCCATCCCATGGTCCTGGACCTCGAGGAAGTAGTCCTCGCCGAACATCCGCTGGTATTCGCGCGCCACCTGCTCCGCGCCGGCTTCGTCGCCCTCGAGTAGCCGGCTGGCCACCTCTCCGCCGAGGCAGCTCGAGAGCGCGATCAGCCCCTGCGCGTGTTCGGCCAGCAATCCCTTGTCGATCCGCGGCTTGTAGTAATAGCCCTCGAGGTGCGCCAGGCTGGAGAGCTGGATCAGGTTGCGATAGCCCTCCAGGTTCTTGACGAGCAGGATCAGATGATGAGGATCGCGGTCGGCCCGTCCTTCCTTCTGGTGGCGGGACCGAGTGGCAACATAGACTTCCTGGCCGATGATGGGGTTGATCCCGGCGGCTTTCGCCTGCAGGTAGAGATCCACGGCGCCGTAGAGGACGCCATGGTCGGTGAGCGCGATCGCCGGCATCCCGGTTTCGGCCGCCAGGCGGACCATCTCGGAGATGCGGCTCGCGCCGTCCAGCAGGCTGAACTCAGAGTGCGTATGGAGGTGAACAAAGCTCATGCGTTGCGTTCGAGCTTGACCACCGCTTCGATGTGGTAGGTCTGGGGGAACAAGTCGACGAAAGCCACCTCCACAAGGGTATAGCGTCCGGCAGCACAAAAACGATTGACATCTCGAGCCAGTGTCGACGGGTCACACGAGATGTAGACAACCCGTTGTGGCTTCAGATTCGCCATTGCCTCGATCGCCGATTCGGCGCATCCCGCGCGCGGCGGATCGAGCACGAGCACATCAACGTCCCCCTCGAGCCCGGGCGCGGCATCTTCGACACGGCCGCGCCGGTAGCTGACATTGCCGCAGCCGTTGAGCTGCATGTTCAGCTCCCCGAGTCGTACCGCGTAGGGGCTTTCCTCGATCGCGATGACATCCGTGGCATGATCGGCGAGCCGCGCCGTGAGCATGCCGATCCCGGCGTAGGCATCGACAACCCGCTCGCGGCCACTGAGCTGTGCAAACGCGACCGCGCGCTCGTAGAGCACGTCCCGCTGCCGCCAGTTGACCTGGACGAACGCCTCGGGCCGGACGCGGAAGTGGCGGCCGGCATCCTCCATGCCGATCGAGTCGTCGTTGAGGTTGAGCTCTGGGACCCAGCCCGCCGCGCGCGTCCCAAATCCTGGATCCGCGGAGCCAGGTGGATACGGCGACCAGAGCAGGTCGCTCGTTCCCGGCGCCCAGGTGAACTGGAGGGCGGTGACGCGAGCGGCCGCTGGGTCCTCCGCGGCGCGCGCGAAGGCCGGCAGCGCCCGTTCGATCGCCTCCACGTGGATCAGGCAGGCGTCGATCGGCAACGTCTGGTAGGTGTGCTTTCGATAGAACCCGAGGCTGACCGCCCCGGCGCGGCGCAAGACATGAAACTCACCGCGCAGGCGGTAGCGCCACGGGTCGTCCATCCCCAGGGCGTCGATCCGATCGATCGGAAACTCGAGGTGCGCGCGCTCGAACTGGCGATGCAGCACCTGCCGTTTCTGGGCGAGCTGTTCCGGATAGGCCAGGTACTGCAACTGGCAGCCGCCACAGCCGGCCTTGAAATACGGACACGGCGGATCGACGCGTGTGGCCGCCGGCTCGAGGACGGCCGTCGCCTGGGCACGCCAGAAATCTTTCCGGCGGTGCGTGATGTCGGCCTCGACGGTTTCTCCGGGGATCGCCCCTTCGACGAAGACGACGCGGCCGTCGACCCGCGCCACGGCCGCCCCGCCGTGGGCGAGCTCGCCAACGGTGAGTTGCACTAGGAGATTTTCTCTCGGAGCAGCGCCTCGAGCCGCTGCGGGTTGGCCCGGCCTTTGGAGAGCTTCATCCCCTGACCGATCAGGAACTTCAACGCCTGCGCCTTTCCCGCCTTGAAGTCCACGACCGACTTTTCGTTTTCGGCGATGACCTGGTCGACGATGCCAGCCAGCTCGGCGTCCCCGCTGATCTGGCTCGAACCTTTCGCCGCCGTGAGAGCGGGCTCCGGGTCCGGCGAGCGGTACATCATCTCGAAGGTCTGCTTTGCCATCTTGCCGCTGATGACCCCCGAGTCGATGAGCGCGATCAGTTGCTGCAGGTGCGCCGGCTTGACCGATGCCTCCTGGATCTCCTTGTGATCGGCGTTGAGGAAGCGGCTGAAGTCACCGAGAATCCAATTCGCCGCCGCTTTGGGCGGGGCGCCCAACCGCACCATCTCCTCGAAGTACTCGGCCATCGGCTTCGAGGATGTGAGCACCGAGGCGTCGTAGGGGGTGAGGCCGAGATCCGCGATCAAACGCTCGCGTCGCGCCGCCGGCAGCTCTGGCAATTGGGATCGGATTTCGGCCACCCACTCGCGGCTGACCTCGAGGGGCGGCAGGTCGGGCTCCGGGAAGTAGCGGTAGTCTTCGGCGAACTCCTTGGTGCGCTGCGAGACCGTCAGGGCGCGGGCATCATTCCAACCGCGCGTTTCCTGGACCAGCCGGCCGCCCGCCTCCAGGACTTCCGTCTGACGTTCGATCTCGTACTCGATCGCGCGGTGAATCGCCCGGAAGGAGTTCATGTTCTTGACCTCGACCTTGGTGCCGAACTCAGCCTGGCCCATGGGCCGGAGCGACACATTGGCGTCGCAGCGAAGCTGGCCTGACTCCATATCGCCGTTGTTGACGCCGATGTACTGCAGGATCGCGCGCAGGCGCATGACGTACTCGCGCGCCTCGTCGGCGCTGCGCAGATCTGGCTCGGAGACGATCTCCATCAGGGGCACGCCAGCCCGGTTGAAG
Organism: Chloroflexota bacterium; assembly: GCA_005880605.1. Lineage (GTDB taxonomy): Bacteria > Chloroflexota > Dormibacteria > CF-121 > CF-121 > CF-13. Next base: position 27,816 of record VBIS01000160.1, on the reverse strand, counting down.
TTGACCAGCGAGGATTGCGCTTGCTCAATCGCCCCTTCATGCTGCAGCTTGCCGGTGTCCTCTTCGAGGTGCACTCGGGTGATTCCGCAGCGCCGGGCCTCGCCTTTGACGTCGAACTCGAGGCGACCGTTACGGCTGAATGGCAAATCGTGCTGCGAAATCTGATAGCCCTTGGGCAGATCGGGGTAGAAGTAGTTCTTGCGATCGAACTTCGAGAACTCGGGGATCTCGCAGTTCAGCGCGAGTGCGGTGCGGATGGTCGCCTCGACCGCCCGCCGGTTGATCACTGGCAGGGACCCCGGCAGCCCGAGGCAGACGGGGCACGTGTTCGCGTTGGGCGGCGCTACGAGATAGTCGGTCGAGCACCCGCAGAACATCTTGCTCTGCGTCAGCACCTGGGCATGGACCTCGAGCCCCACGACGACTTCGTAGCGCGTGGCGACCGCCATCAGGCGGCCGCCCGCATCAACGGCGATTGGAGCTTGCGGAAGTCGGCTGCGGCCTCGAAGGCATAGGCGACCTGCAGGGCCGTGTCCTCGCGAAATCCCGGCGCGATGACTTGCAGGCCGATCGGCAGGCCGTCGGCCAGCCCGCAGGGCACCGAGATGCCGCAGACATTGCCGAGGTTCGCGGGGATGGTGATGATGTCGTTCAGGTACATGGCGACTGGATCCTGGGTCTTCGCCCCGAGCGGGAACGCCACCGTCGGCGACGTCGCCCCCAACAGCGCATCGACCTTTTCGAAGGCCCGCTTGAAGTCGTCGATGATCAGGGTGCGGACCTTTTGCGCCTGCAGGTAGTAGGCGTCGTAGTAGCCGGAGCTCAGCGCGTAGGTCCCGAGCATGATCCGGCGCTTGACCTCGGCGCCAAAGCCCTGCTGCCGGGTCATCACGTACTCCTCAATCAAGTTTTTCGCACCCTCGGCCTGGTACCCGTAGCGAACGCCGTCGTAGCGCGCCAGGTTGGAGCTGGCCTCGGCCGGCGCGATGATGTAGTAGGCGGGCAGGGCGACGTCGCTATGAGGCAGGCTGACTTCTTGGATTGAGGCGCCCTGCTGCTCGAGCAGCCGGATGGCGTCGTTGATCGCCTGCTCGACCGCGGGCTCCATGCCGGCCACGAAGTATTCTTTCGGCACGCCGAGGCGCATGCCCTTCACGCCGCGCTGCAGGCTCGACAGATAATCCGGCACCGGCTTCTGCGAGCTGGTGGAGTCGCGCGGATCGTGCCCGGCGATCGACTGCAGCAACACCGCGGCGTCGGCCACGTCGCGGGTCATCGGTCCGATTTGATCCAGCGAAGACGCGAAGGCGATCAGACCGTACCGGCTGACGCGTCCATAGGTCGGCTTGACGCCGACCGTACCCGGTCGAGTCCCCAGGGGTTGTGGACCGGCCAGTATCCCGAGTTCTCATTCGAGGAGCCCATCGCGAACTCGTCGCAGTTGGTCTTTCCCAGGAAAACCGCGCCCTCGGCCTCGAGGCGGTCGACGACGGTCGCGCTATACGGCGGCAGAAAGCCCTTCAGGATCTTCGAACCCGCCGTCGATGCGACGTCCTTCACGCAGAGGACGTCCTTGAGCGCGATCGGGATCCCGGTCAGCGGCTTGACATCGCGTCTGGCCCGCAGCCGCTCGTCCGCGGCCTTTGCCTGGCGTAGGGCGAGTTCGCGGGTGACGAGCAGGTAGGCCTTCGTCTGCTCGCCGACCGCGTCGATCTGGCCGAGGACCGCCTCGGTGAGCTCGACAGACGATATCTCGCGGTCGAGCAGCATCTGGTGCAGATCGCGGATGGTCCGCTGAAAAAGTGTCATTCCTGGATCGCCTTGACCTTGAAGTACGAGCCCTCGCGGCTGGGTGCGTTCTTCAACGCCATTTCGGCGGGCAGGGAGGGTTCGCGCCGGTCCTCGCGCATGACGTTGCGCTCCTCGAGCGGGTGGGCGGTCGCCGGAACGGTCGAGGTATCGGCCTGCTTCAGGGCATCGATCGCGGTCAGGATGTGCCTGAGCTGATCGCGGTAGCGGACGACCTCGTCTGCGGTGATCCCCAAGCGCGCCAGGCGCGCGACATGCTCGACTTCACGGGACGAAAGCTCGGACTCGGGTTCGGCCAAGACCTATAGATTAAAAGAAGTCAGGCGATCATCGCGCCGGTCCCGGTCCGTGTCCGGAGCCAGGGGCCGAGCGGGCCCGGCGCGGCGGGGCGGCTGATGTGGAAGCCCTGGAGGGAGTCGCAGCCGTACTCGCGGAGTAACGCGGCGGTCGGCTCGTCCTCGACTCCTCCGGCGACAACCGTCAACCCCAGGCTGTGACCAAGGTCGATCGTGGATCGAACGATGGCCGCGCCGTCCCTATTGGTAGCCATGTCGATGACGAAGGACTTGTCGATCTTGATCTCGCGTACTGGAAGCCGCTTGAGGTAGGCCAGTGAGGAGTAGCCGGTGCCGAAGTCGTCCACCGAGATCTGGACCCCGATGTCGTGCAGCCGCTGCAGGGTGTCTTCGGCTTCGCTGGCGATGATGGTGCCCTCCGTGATCTCGAGACTCAGCTTCTCTGGCGGTACCTGCCAGGTCCGGAGCAACTGTTCCACCGCGTCCGGGAGCTCCGTGTCGAGCAGGTTGCGCGCCGAGAGGTTGACGGACACGCCGATCTCGATGCCGGCTTTCGACCAGGCGTGAACCTGGCCGAGCGCCTCGTTGAGCACCCATGCCGTCAGGGGCCTGATCAGGTTGGTCTGCTCGGCCGCCGGGATGAAGTCGTCTGTCGGCAGCAGCCCGTGGACCGGATGGCCCCAACGGACCAGGGCCTCAACCTTCATCGGCTTGCCGTCGTCGGCATTCACGATCGGCTGGTAGTGGAGGACCAGCTCGAACTGATCGATCGCATAGCGAAGCTTCCCGACCAGGGGGACGCCCTCACCGCTTTCGCCACCTTCCTGATCGACCGAGTAGACGCTGAAGCCGCTTCGGGCGCGCTTCGCCGTGTACATGGCGACGTCGGCCCGGCGGATCAGCGTTACCGCATCGTCGGCGTGCTGGGGGAAGGCCGCGATCCCGATGCTCAGGTTGACCGAGATGGACTGCTCGTCGATGATGAACGGTTGATCCATGGCATTAAGGATCTTTTCCGCGATCAGCACCGCGCGGGTCACATCGGTCGCGCCCCAGGGCACGACGGCAAACTCGTCGCCGCCATAGCGGGCTATCGTGTCCGCCTTGCGCAGCACGCGACGCATGCGCTCGCCCAGCTGCTGCAGCAGCCGGTCCCCGGCCGAGTGGCCGAGGCTGTCGTTCACACTCTTGAACCCGTCCAGGTCCATCAACAGGACCGCACACGGTTTCATCTCGCGCTCGCCCGCCCGGATCGTCTCCTCCAGCCGCTCCTGAAGGAACGTTCGGTTGGCCAGCCCGGTCAGCGAATCGTGCAGCGCCTGGTATTGCAGCGCTTCGGTCTCCGCCTTGCGCTCCGATACGTCGCGAAGGCTTCCGATCACGAGGCGCTGCGGCCCGAGCCATCCAACGTTGAACTCCATCGGGAACGTCGTGCCATCTTTCCGCAGGCCCGCGGTCTCGTGGCTTCCCATTTCGAAGAGCCCTTGCTGGGCGCGCAGGTAGGAGCGCAGTTGCGGCTTGACCTCCGAGCGCAACGGTTCCGCGATCAGACGGGCGAACTCCTTGCCGATGACCTCATCCACGGCGTAGCCGAAGAGCCGCTCGGCCGCCGGGTTGTAGGAGCGAACCACCAGGCGCTGATCGAGCGTGATGATGCCGTCCGCGACGTTGTCAAGGATGGCTCGGATCCGGTCGCCGCTGCGCCGCAATTCGTCTTCCGCCCGGCGCCGCTCGATGAAGTTGCCGATCTGGCTCCCGATGTCAGCCATGACCCGCAGCGTTGCCGGATCGAGGGAGCGCCGGTCGTTGCTGAAGAGCGCGATCACCCCGGTGACCTTCCGGCCATTGGTGATCGGAAACGCGAACTGGGCGTGCAGGCCACTGCTTGCGGCGGCGGCGGCACGCTGCGAATTCGGGTCCGAGGCCACGTCCTCGATCGATCGGGCTCGGCCAGTCGCCCATACCCGACCTAGCAGGCCGACGCCGCGGGCAAAGGTGGCTTCGCGACCGGAGGCTTCGAACGCCGCAAAATCCCGGGTCGGCCTGTACCAGCCGTACGCCAAGCGCAGGACGTTCGCCTCCTGGTCGACCGCCCAGAACTCGCCCAGCGGCCAGCCGAGTGTCTCGCAGACGCCCTGCAGGACCTGCGGCGCTGCCTCCGCCCACGTCGCCGCGTTGGCCAGCGGCCTGGTCACCGCAAACTGGACGGCGCGGAGGCGATCAGTCATGCGGCGGTGGCTGATATCGCTGACGAAGGCGACAAAGTCGACGCGCGACCCGGCGCGCGAGGTCGGCGACACCGAAATCTCGACAGGGAACTCGCGACCGTCCCGGTGCATGGCGGCCAGCTCGGTGGGCCGTCCCAGGAGCTTGCCTTCACCGGTTTCGATGAACCTGGTCAACCCGCGCTGATGGAGCTCGCGGTAGCGGCGCGGAATGATGGTCGCCGCAAGCGTCCGGCCGATCGCCTCGTCGTGTGACCAGCCGAAGATCTCTTCAGCCTTTCGATTCCAGCCGGTGATCATGCCTTGCTCATCGGCGGTGATCACGGCGCTTGGCGAGGTGTCGATGATGACCTGGAGATGTCGCTCTGATTCCTTGAGCCGCCCCATGACGCGCAGCTGAACGTCTGCTTCGCGCCGTGCCGCCACGTAAAGGCCGACGGTGCCGACCAGCAGGGCGGCGCAGGGGAGGACCATCAAGGCGTGCCCGACGTACCAGAACCCGTCGTAGCGCGCCCGCATGAACATGAACATCATGGTCTCGACGGTGACCAGCAGCAGGCCGGCGATCACGCTCGCCTCGATGCGTCGCTCCGGACAGCGCCCCTTGCGGTACACCGTGGTGGCGAAGGCGACGACCAGGAATGGGGCGGCCTGGAGGAGCGTATTGAGAACGGTGAAGCGGCCTCCAACGATCAGTGGCGGCAGCACCATCGCCAGCGTGCCGGTGAGGGCGATGGCCGCAATGCTGAGCCCTAGCGCGAGCGCTAGCGTCCGGAACAATGCCCGGCGGGGATTCGCCAGCGGATGAGAGCGATGCAACAGAATCCCCATATAGAGCACGGGCGTGCCGATATGGGCCGTGTGGAACAGGAAGTTCGAGGTCTGGTTGCTGACCAACGGCAACCGGAACGGAAGGACGCCAGGGAAGGTCAGCATGTGCTGGAGCCACAAGAGCCCGATCACGACGCTGGCGAACGCCAGGGGTAACGAGCGGCCGTGACGACGGAGAACAACATCCGCGGACGAGAGGGCAAGGACCACCGCCAGCGTCACCACCATGGCGCTGTCCAGCACCGGGACGTACCAGGTGAGCGGCAACGTGGCGTCCGGCAGCAGCGCCCCGAGGACCGATACCAGCATCAGTGCCGCCGCTGTTAGGAGAGCCAGTAGCCCGCGAGCGCCGATCCGTCGGAAGCGGCCGATGGCGCGGTCGCTGGGCCCGGCGAGGATGGTCGGGAACGCCACGATCGCATGATGCGTCTCGGAGCCTGAAAGAGAAGTTAAGGAGCTGTCACGATTCGTTACAAATCTTGATAGCGTTCACTCAGCGTTATCTGCGACTGCCTCTGGTCGGCAAAGCCCCCACCGGCCCCCCACCCGGCCCTCCCCCGGAGGGGGAAGGGAAAATGGCCTTCGGTGGTGGGCAGTTTATTGACCCAGTAGGGCGAGGAGGGCGGCTTCGTCGAGGACGGGCACTTTGAGGCGCTGCGCCTTCTCCAGCTTCGACCCCGGATCGGCGCCAACGATGAGGTAGTCCGTCTTCTTCGTCACGTTGGAGCCGATAGCGCCACCCAGCGACTTGATCCGCTCCTCGGCCTGGCCACGGGTCACCGAGCTGAGCGTGCCGGTTAACACGAACGTTTTGCCGGTGAGTGGGCCCTCGCGGCGCTCCGGCTGCTTGATCACGATTCCGGTCTGCAGCAGGCGCTCGATCAGCGCTCGCGACGCCGGAAGCTGAAAGTAGTCGTGCACGCCCTCGGCGACGGTCGGGCCGACGCCGCCGATTGAACGCAGGTCGTCGACGCTTGCCGATTCCAACCGGTCGATGGTTCCAAAGTGGTCGGCAAGCAAGCCCGCCATGGTCCAGCCGACGTGATTGATGCCGAGGGAAACCAGGAAGCGCAGAAACGTTGTCGCTTTGCTGGCTTCGATGCGGTCAACGAGGTTCTGGGCCGACTTGTCCGCAAATCCCTCCAGTGAGAGCAGCTGCGCCTTTGTCAGGTGATAGAGGTCCGCCGGATCCTTGACCAGCTTGCGATCGATCAGCTGCTGCAGCGTCGCGTAGCCCAAGCCCTCGATGTCGAGCGAACCAACGAAGTGCCGAAGATGCTCGAGCACCTGGGCAGGGCAAGTTGGATTGATGCAGCGGGTGGCGGCTTCCCCCGGCTCCCGCACCAGGTCCGTCCCGCACTCCGGGCATTGCTTCGGCATGTGCCACGGCCGGCTGGATGTCGGCCGCTTCTCTTTCAGGACCCGGACCACTTCGGGAATTACGTCGCCCGCCCGCTGGATGATGACGTAGTCCTGCGGACGCACATCCTTGCGGGCGACCTCGTCTTCGTTGTGCAGCGTCGCCCGACTCACCGTCACACCGGCAATCTGGGTCGGCCGAAGCCAGGCGACGGGTGTTGCCGCACCCGTGCGTCCGATGTAGATCTTGATCTCCTCGACGACGGTCTCCGCCTGCTCGGGCGGGAACTTGAACGCCAGCGCCCAGCGCGGACTCCGGGAGACGAACCCCAACTCTGCCTGCTGCCCCAGGTCGTTGACCTTGATGACGATGCCGTCGATTTCATAGTCGAGGCCGTGACGCTTCTCCTGCCAGTCGTCGAGGAAGGCGATCACCGCCTCGATATCGGGATGCGTCCGGCGGTTGTCGTTGACGTGAAAGCCCATCTGGGCGAGTCGCTCCAGGATCTGCTCCTGACTTTTCGCGCTGCCAGGCGGATCGAGGGCATAGATAAAGGTATCGAGGCGCCGGCGTGCCGTGATCCGCGGATCGAGCTGCCGAACGGCGCCCGCGGCTGCGTTGCGCGGGTTCGCGAAGGGCGGCTTGCCCTCAGCGGCCAGCTCGGCGTTCAATCGCTGGAAGCTGCGCTTCGGCATGTAGACCTCGCCCCGCACCTCGAATGTTTGCGGGAACTCTTTTGGGATGGTGACCGACAGCGGGACACTGGGGATCGTCTTCACGTTCGGCGTGACGTCTTCACCAACGTAGCCGTCGCCGCGGGTGGCACCGATCTTGTAGCGGCCCTGCTCGTACAGCAGGCTCATCGCCAGCCCATCGATCTTGAGCTCGGTCACGTACTCGACTCGGACGTCGCCTAGCGCCCGGTGGACGCGCTTGTCGAACTCGCGTACCTCGTCGCGGTCGAAGGCATTCCCGAGACTGAGCATCGGCGTGCGGTGCGTCACTTTCGCAAAGGCGTCGGAGGGCGGGCCGCCCACGCGCTGCGTCGGCGAGTCGGGCGTGACCAGTTCCGGATACTGCGTCTCGAGCTCGACCAGCTCGCGGAAGAGCGCGTCGTACTCGGCATCGGTGATCTCCGGCCGGTCGAGGACGTAGTACTGGCGATTCGCCTCGTCGATCAGCTTCCGCAGCTCGAGGACGCGCGCTCGCGCGTCGTCGATGCTGCTCACACTTTGACGATCGGCGCCAGGCTCACGGCGAGGATCTTCATGCCGACCCGGTCGAACTTGACGATGACCTCCTCGTCGGTACGGGTCATCGTGCTCTTGAGCACGGCGCCCCGGCCCCAGGAGCGATGCTCAACCTGGTCACCGGGCTTGTACCGCTGCACCAGGTCGACCGGCGCCGCAGGACGGGCCGCCTCGATGGCACGCGCCGGCGCCATGCCGGGTTCCGGCATCCCGGAGGGGATGCCCGCCGAGCCATCGACCAGCTCACGCGGAATGTCGGCGAGGAATCGGGAGGGCAGGTTGAGGTTGGCACTCCCCCAGAGATGGCGGCGAAACGCGTGGAACAGGTAGAGCCGGTCCTTGGCGCGGGTCATCCCGACATAGGCGAGCCGCCGCTCCTCCTCGAGGCCGGCCGGCGAGTCGAGACTGCGGCTATGCGGAAAGAGGCCCTCTTCCATGCCGAGCATGAACACCACGGGAAACTCGAGCCCCTTGACCATGTGCAGAGTGATCAGCGTCATGCCCTGGCTGCGGTCGTCCATGGTGTCGACGTCGCTCATGAGCGCGACATCTTCCAGAAATGCCTGCAGGCCTTCACCCGGCGGTAGGCCGTCGTACTCGGACGCCAGGCCGCGCAGCTCGAGCACGTTGGCCCAGCGCTCGTCACCGTCAGACCCGGTGTCCTTGACATAGCGTTCGTAGGCGGTGCGCATCAGCAAGAGATCGATCACCTCGACCAGGCGGCGCTCCTGGCTGGCGGCCCGCACTTCCACGATCAAATCGCGAAACTCGCCCAGCGCGCCCTTGGCCGAGGGGGTCAGGTCGTCCATCTCGTCGAGGCGGCTCAGGGAGTCCCAGGCGGACATGCCATGGGCGTCCGCCCAGTAGCCGAGCTGGGCGAGCGACTTTTCGCCCAGCTTGCGGCGCGGCACATTGATGATGCGCGAAAAACTCAGGGTCTCCTGGGGGTTGGCGACCAGCCGCAGGTAGGCGAGGACGTCTTTGACCTCACGACGCTCGTAGAAGCGCAGGCCCCCGATCAGCCGGTATGGGACGCCGCGCCGAAGCAGGACCTCCTCCAGCGCGCGGGATTGGGCATTGGTCCGGTAGAGGACAGCGATGTCGCCGAGCCGGTTATCGCCCTCCGCGACCAGCCGCAGGGCTTCTCGGGCGACGGCCTGTGCCTCCTCCTGCTCGTCGTAGGTCTGCGCCACGACAACTTTTGGGCCACCCGGCCGGTCGGTCCACAGGCGCTTTTCGGCGCGGTTCGGCTTGGCCTTGATCACGTGGTAGGCCGCGTCGAGGATCATCTGCGTCGAGCGGTAGTTCTGCTCGAGCTTGACGATCTTCGCGTCCGGGTAGTCGTGTTCGAACGACAGGATGTTGCGTACGTCTGCGCCACGAAACCCGTAGATGCTCTGATCGTCGTCCCCCACGACCGCGAGATTGCGATGCTTGCTCGCGAGGTGCCGCACCATCAGGTACTGGGCGCGGTTCGTATCCTGATATTCGTCGACCATGACGTACTTGAAGCGCTTCTGGTATTTCTCGAGCACCTCGGGATGTCGATTGAACAGCCAGACGGTGCGCATCAGCAGATCGTCGAAGTCCAGCGCGTTGTTTTGCTGCAGGAACGCGTCGTAGCGCAACCGGATCTGCGCCGCCAGCTCCTCGTTGTGGGTGCCCGCCGCCTTTAACTGGTCCTCGGCACTGATCACCTCGTCTTTGGCACGCGAGATCAGCCCTACCATGCCGCTCGGGGGATACCGCTTTTCATCGAGTCGCAGCTCGGTCATGACGCGCTTGATGACGGCGAGCCGGTCCCCCTCGTCGTAGATGATGAAGTGCCGGTCGATGCCATCAGCGCTGCCGTCGCGGCGCAGGATGCGCACGCCAATCGCATGGAACGTCCCCATCCAGATCGCGCCGGCACTCAGGTTGACGAGGCTCTCGACCCGGGACCGCATCTCGCGCGCGGCCTTGTTGGTGAACGTGACTGCCAGGATCTCCCCCGGTTCGGCTCGCCCTTGCTGGATCAGCCACGCAATCCGCTGCGTTAGCACGCGCGTCTTGCCGCTGCCCGCCCCGGCGAAAATCAGTAATGGCCCGTCGTCCGCGGCGACCGCGGCGCGTTGCGGTGGATTCAGTCCGTCAAGGAGATCGACGCCGCGCTCGGCGGCCGTTGGGGAACTTGCCAAATCAAGGGCAAGTTTACCCGGCAACGGTTTGATCAGAAACCAAAACGCGCGGGCCAGCGGCCTTCAGGCCGGCGCGTTTAGTTAGTGGCGGCGGCCACGGCCGCGCATGCGGCCCGCGGCCATGTCGTCGGTGTCGTCGAAATTGTCCTCGCGAGTTTTCTTGGTTGACTTCAATGACTCCGAGAAGGCGCCGATGAACTGATCACGAAGCTCCATCGTCGAAATCTCGAAGGCATCTTTCAACGTCCAGTGGTCGTCCGGCGAGTAGCGGCGCTCGCAAGCCCATAGCAGGAATTTGATCAATCGGATCTTGATGCTGGCCTTGAGCTTGGAGTCGGGCTTCGGCGCCGCCTTTCCCTGGACAACGGGGGCCTTGGCGCCCTTGACCTTGTCCTTGTGCTTGACCTTGTCCTTGCCCTTTCGTCCGGGAACGACCGCTGGGGCCACAGGTTCGCCGCCGCGGAGCCCCCACGCCGGCGCGCTCGCAGCCTGCGCGACCGGCGGCGCCTGCCCGACCAGGCTGGCGCGCAGCGCGGCAAGGTCGTCCTTCGGCGCGGCAAGCTTGGCCGGCTCCGGGGCGGGCGCCGGGGCGGCCGGTGGCTGGTAGGCCGGCAGCGGTGCTGCCTCGCGCTTCCGGGGAATCGCCATCGGTGGGACCGAAAAGCTGGGGGGCGTCACCTGCCGGGCCGGAGCGGGTGGCGCAACCGGAGGCTGCGCCGCCATTGGCTGCTGCGGTGGCATCGCCTGCGGTGGCATCGCCTGCGGCTGCGGGTACGCCGGGTAAGCGGGCTGGGGCTGCCCGGCCGGCGGTCTCATCGCGCCGGGCGCCTGCGGATAAGGCGGTTGTGGGTAGGGCTGACCCTGCGGCAGGGCACCCGGATACGAGGCTGGCGGATAGCCCGGGGGCGGCTGCTGCGGGGGATAACCCGCTTGCTGCGGTTGGGGGTACCCCTGTGGCGGCTGGGGCTGCGGGTACGCCTGGGGCTGCTGTGGGGCGTAGCCCGGTTGCGGCGCCTGGGGGTAACCCTGCGGCGGCGGTTGCGGCGGATATCCCGGCTGCTGCGGCTGGGGATAACCGGGCTGCGGCGGGTAGCCGGCCGCTCCCCAGGCGGGAGGAGCCGTTGGCGGCTGCCAGGTGGCCGGGGCGATCGGACGCTGCTGATCGGGCGGGATGTAGGGCGCCGAGGGACCCTGCAGCGCGGCCTGGCTGCGTCGCAGCAAGTCGAGCAGGCGCGGCTTGTCGATATAGAGGTTGCCCGCCAGGTTGGCGTTGGGTCCAGGGGCGAACATGCACTCGCCGCTCTGGAATTCCCAGAGCAGATCGAAGGCCTGGCGAGCGCCGCGAACCCGGCCGCCACTGGCGTGGGTCAGGGCACCGCCCTGGAAGGCATACACCCAGTTCCCTCGCGGCTCGTGCAACTCGAGCACGCCCGTCTGGGAACCATTGACCACCTGGTCGAGGAGGCCAAGCAGGCCGAATCGATTGATGGGGCTGAACGCGGGCGCCGCTGGCTGCTGGCCGCCCTTCTCCACCTTGCCCTTGGCGAAGAGCTTCACACCGCTGTAACCGGCGATGGGAGGCTGACCTTGCCCGTGTAAAACCTCCGCTACAACGTGTTACCGGCCAGCAACAGCGCTCGCACCTCGTCGTCGGTGACCTGTGGCCACTCTTCGAAGAAGTTGCCGACCGCGTAGAACGGCTCCGGCGTGACGAGGCAGACGAACTCATCGACCTGTCCGGCCAGCACGGCCGCCGTATCGGGTGGTGCGACCGGGACCGCCAGCACCACCCGCTGCGCCCCCCGCCGGCGGAGCGACTCGATGCCAGCCTGCGCGGTGTAGCCGGTCGCGACGCCGTCGTCGGTAAGGATGGCCGTCCGCCCCTGCAACGGCGGGATGGCATTCGCCCCCAGCGCGGCCAACCAGGCGCGCAGTTCGTCGCGCTGGCGCGCTGCGGCGTCGAGCAGTTCGTCGTCCGTCAGGCCCAGGTGCCGGCTCAGCTTGTGATCCAAGACCGTGACGCCCTGGTCGTCGACCGCGCCGATCGCCAGCTCCGGGTTGTCAGGGGCGCCGAGCTTGCGCACCGGGCAGATGCCAAGCGGCAGATGCAGCGCAGCCGCAATCGCCCGCGCCACGACGACGCCGCCGCGCGGGATGCCGAGCACTAGGGTCGCCGGCGCGTCGCGGTACTGCTGGAGCGCTGCCGCCAGGCGTTCGCCCGCGTCGAGCCGGTCGCGGAAAATCACGGCCTTACAATAGGTCGATGTCCAGCACCCTGCCGTCGATGCCTGGCGTGGGTGACCAGGCGCCGGACTTCAACCTGCCAGGGACGCCTGACGGCGACCAGGTCAGCCTCGCATCATTCCGCGGCAGCAAACACGTGCTGCTCGCGTTCTACGTCTTCGACTTCAGCCCCGGTTGAACCAATGAGCTCACCTCCTTGCGGGGTGATCACGAGCAGTTCGTCAAAGCCGAGACGCAGGTGCTGGGTATCAGCGTCGACCACATCTGGGCGCACAAGGCGTATGCGAAGAGCCTGGGCGATCTTCCGTTCCCGATCCTGGCCGACTGGGACAAGTCGGTTTCGCGCAAATATGGCGTCCTGAATGAAGAGCGTGGCGTGGCGCACCGGTCGCTGTTCTTGATCGATTACCGCGGGTATGTCCGCTGGCGCAATCCGCACTACGACTGGCGCAGCCAGGAACAGTACGCCGAGATGAACGAGGCGATGCTGGCGCTGCCGATGATCCCGCGCGCGAAAGGCAACGCCCCGACCCGACCCTCCCCCGCAGGCGGCGAGGCGGAATAAAAAAAGCCAGCCCGCAGGCTGGCTCGCGGTCGATGTGCGGTGGTTAGCTCTTGCCGTTCGCGACGACGGCCAGGATGTCCTTCTCGGACAGGATCAGGTACTCGACTTCCTCGATCTTGATCTCGCTCCCGGCGTACTTCGCATAGACGACACGGTCGCCGACCTTGACGTCGAGCGGCTCCCGCTTGCCGGTGGTCTCGATGAACCGACCGTTGCCGACGGCCTCGATCATGCCTTCCTGCGGCTTTTCCTTGGCGGTGTCCGGCAGCACGATGCCGCTCTTGGTCTTCTCCTCACGCTCGACGGGCTTGATCACAACGCGGTCGCCCAGTGGACGTAGCTTCATGGAACCCTCCTTAGGTAGTGACAATACGATTTAGCACTCAATTGGCCCGAGTGCTAATGATAGCTGATAGAGGGGTAGCTTTCAAGCCGCCGCGAGGGCTGAGCTAACCGAAGCCAAGGCTCGGGTCCGCGTCGAACGGCGCCGGGTCCGGGCCTCGCCGGTCCCACTCGATGAGCGCGGCGACGCCGATCATGGCCGCGTTGTCGGTGCATAGCTCGGGTGCCGGGATGATCAGGCGGGCGAGATGCCCAAGCCGCGCCTGGGCCACCTCGCGGAGCCGGCGGTTGCGCGCGACGCCGCCGCCGATCACGATGGTCTGCCAAGAGCCCACGGCCCCCACCCTACCCTCCCCCGCAAGCGGGGGAGGGAACTGCCCCGAGGGGGAGGGGAATATGGCGGCCTCCACCCGCTGCAGGAGGGCGTCGACAATCGCTTCCTGGTAGCTGGCCGCCAGGTCGGCCCGCTCCTGCTCACTGATCGTCTTGCGTTTGCGCACCTCGTACAGCAGGGCGGTCTTGACGCCGCTGAAGCTGAAGTCCAGTCCTGGTGCCCGGGGGCGCGGGAATGCGACGGCCTTCGGGTCGCCGCTCGCCGCCAGTTTGTCGATCGCGGGGCCACCGGGAAAGGGCAGGCCCAGAATGCGCGCGCCCTTGTCGAACGCTTCTCCCGCGGCGTCGTCGCGCGTCCGGCCGATCACGGCGATCTCGCCGTTCGCCTGCCATCGGATGAGGTCGCTGTGGCCACCGGAGACGACCAGCCCGAGCACCGGCGGGCGGAGCTGCTCGTCCTCGAGCAGCGCAGCATAGACGTGGGCCGCCAGGTGGCTGACGCCAATGACCGGGAGGCCGCGCGCCCAGGCGATCGCCTGCCCCAGGTTGACGCCGACCAGCAGGCAGCCGATCAGCCCGGGCCCGCGCGTGACGCCCACGGCATCGATCTGCTCCCAGCGAGTTCCGGCTTCCTCGAGAGCACGCTCGATGACCGGGACCAGCGTCTGCAGGTGGGCCCGGGCCGCCAGCTCCGGGACGACCCCGCCGTAGGGGGCGTGCAGCGCGTCCTGCGAGCGGATGACGTTCGAGAGCAGGCGTGGGCCATCGCCAACCACCGCCGCCGCGGTTTCATCACAGGATGTCTCGATCGCCAGGACGCGCCGGGTGTCGGTGACTACTCCGGCGTGCTGCTGTCGAGCCCTTCGATCTCGAGCGTCTGCATGATGTCCTTGAAGCGCTTCTTGAAGGTCGCCGACTGGATCGAATCCGACCACATGACGATCGCGTCTTCATTGTTGTCGGTGTAATAGCCGCGCCGCCGGCCGATCACCTTGAAGCCGAACTTTTCGTAAAGGCGAACCGCGACCTCGTTGGAGGGCCGCACCTCGAGCGTCAGCCAGCGCGAGCCGAGTTGATAGGCGCGCTGGATCAGCGCGGCCATCAAGGCATGGCCGTAGCCCTTGCCCTGTTGGTTGGCGCGCACCCCGACCGTCGTGATGTGCGCTTCGTCGCTCATCTTCCAGAGCCCGGCGTAGCCGACGATGTCCTCGTCGCGCCGCAGCACCATGTAGTACGCCGACCGGTTGTGGTGCAGCTCCCGGTAGTAGGCATTCCGCGGCCAGGGCGTCGGAAAAATCTCGCGCTCGATCGCCTGCACTTGCGGGATGTCATCCTCGCGCATGGCATCGACAAGGACTCGGGACTTCAGCTGCATCATGGGGCCTTCCTGGCGCGCTCCTCCGCGGCCGCGGGCTGGACGTAGAGCGCCTGGACTTCATCATATCGCAGTGGTTTTTGCGACTCGAAGGTCCAGATGGCGGAATCTGCAAGCGCGGCGCTCTGGCGCCGCCGGTCGGCCTCCGGGATCTCGAGATGAGCCTGGCTCGGTGACCAGGTCGCCAGCATCCCGGCTGGCTCGGCGATCACCCGCGCCGAGTTCGGGAGCCAGCCAGCGAGCTCAGCGACCGGCATCCGCCGCACGGGCTCGCCCTCACGCCAGGTGAACACCTCGGCACGGCCGGCGTCCCGCAGGGCGACCATCGCCGGGTCGCCATTCGCCCGGCGGGCCAGGATGGGCAGGCTGTCGATGAGGTGGAGCGGAACATGCCGGGCATAGGCCAGGCCCGCCGCTAATGAGAGGCCGACCCGCAGGCCGGTGAACGAGCCGGGGCCCCGCGCCGCGGCCACCGCCTCCAGGTCGTCCGGCCCCCCGCCGGCTCGCTTGACCAATGCCTCGAGGCGCGCCAGCACCGGCTGGTCGTCGCGGCGCCGGACCCAATCCTCGGCCGCCAGCACCCGGCGCGCGTCCAACACGACCATCGCCTGGTCGACGCCGGAGGTGTCAATCGCCAGGCGCATCTTCAAACACCGCGCGAACGCGATCGGGTCCGCGCAGCAGCGTCAGCCGCCGACGGTTGTCACGACCACCGGTCAGACGGATGAGGATGGTTGCCCAGCGTTCCAACACACCGGCACGCTCCGGCCACTCGATCAGGGTGACCGCATCGGGCGCTGGTTCATCGAGCCCGGTATCGACCCAGGCGAGCCCCTCCAGTCGATACAGATCGTAGTGCTCGACTGGCATCCGCCCCTTGTATTGGTGATGCAGCACAAAGGTTGGACTGTGCACGCCGGCCGTCACGCCCAGCGCCTCCGCAATGCCTTTCACCAGCTCTGTCTTGCCGGTCCCAAGGTCGCCTTCGAGCCCGATCACGTCGCCCACCTCGAGCGCGGCGCCAAGCCGGCGGCCAAGGGCCTGGGTCTCCTCCACCGATTCGGTCTTAACGGAAGTGCTCATAGCCAGCCGTCTTCACGCGTTCCAACCGGGTGCCGTTGCGATAGCGAATCCCGGAACGCCGGTCGATCTCCCCCACCACCGTCAGTGGAAGGTTGATGCGCGCCAGGGCGCGCTGGGCGATCCGCATGCGCGCGCGCGGCGCGGCGCAAATCAGTTCGAAATCCTCCGAGTCGGTCACGGCGAGCGGCCATTGCTTTTTGTGCAAACCGCTCGCCAGTGGAAGGCGTTGGACGTCGATGGTTGCGCCCAGGCCCGCGTTCTCAACGAATCGCTCGACCTCTCGCGACAGGCCGTCGCTGATGTCACCGCCAACCCGAATCCCCGAATCGACGAGCGCGCGCCCGGCAGCGATCCGCGGCGTCGGGTCGAGCTGCGCGGAGACCCACGCCCGCTCCTCTCGAGAGGCGGGCCGCGCACCGGATTCGAGCAAACGAAGTCCCGCGGTCGCTGCCCCCAAACGACCGGTGACCGCGATCACCCAGCCCGGCCGGGCGCCGACCCGGCGGAGCATCGCTCGAGCTGAGCCGAGACGGCCAACCAGCGTCGCCGTCAGCGTCAATGGTCCGAGTGTGCCGCTGAGGTCGCCGCCCACAACCGTGCAGCCGTACCGGTGGGCTTGCTCGGCGATGCCGCGGTAGAGGCGAGTCACGTCGACGGCAGGTAGCGTGCCGCGCAGTGACAGCGACACGAGCGCGTGGCGCGGCTGCGCGCCCATCGCCGCCAGGTCGCTGAGGTTGATCGCCATCAGCCGCCGGCCAAGTGTCCTGAAGTCAAAGCCAGGCCATTCGACTCGAAAGTCGATCTCCTCCACCATCGTGTCGGTGGTTGCCACCACGATCGGATCGCCACGCCAGACGGCGGCGTCATCCTGGGGCGCCGCGACCAGCAGCCCCGACGACGGCGCATCAAGGTAGCGACTGATCGAGCGCAAGATCCCGCGTTCGCCAAGCTCGGCGAGCGTCCGCGGCCGGCGCGCGAGCCTCGTGCTAAACGGGGATGCCCTCGACCGGGCTGCTGGCGACGGCCTTCAGGCCGATATGCGCCCGGCCGGCGTTGAAGGCGCGGCGTCCGGCGACGACGGCTTCGGCAAAGGCGCGCGCCATCTCCGGCGGATCCTGAGCCCGCGCGATCGCGGTGTTGACGAGGACGGCAGCCGCACCGAGTTCGAGACAGCGCGCGGCCTCCGACGGAACGCCCAGGCCGGCGTCGACGATGACGGGGACGTTGACCTTGCTGATGATCAACTGAAGATTCAAGAGGTTCTGCAGCCCCAGGGTCGTGCCGATGGGCGCCGCGCCCGGCATCACCGCGGCCGCGCCGGCTTCGTAGAGCCGGATTGCCTGCACTACGTCGTCGCTGGTGTAGGCCATCACGATGAAGCCTTCCTTGACCAGTTGTCGGGTGGCCTCCAGCGTTCCCTGCGGATCGGGAAGCAGCGTATCCTCATCGCCGACCACCTCGACCTTGATGAAGTCGGACATGCCCGCCGCCCGAGCCATGCGCGCCAGGCGCACGGCGGCGTCGGCTGTGGTCGCGCCGGCGGTATTCGGCAGGAGCGTGTAGCGGCGCAGGTCGATGCCCTCGAGCTCGGAGCGGCCGCCCTCGAGATTCAGGCGACGAATGGCGACCGTGATCATGTCGGGTTGCGCGGCCTCGAGGCAGCGAGCCAGAACCTCGTTCGAGGCGTACTTTCCGGTGCCGTGGATCAATCGCGACCGTAACGTGCGCCCGCCGACGACGAAGGCATCGTTGGCAGTCGATCCGCCCCCGACGAAGTAGACGAGCTCCAACTCGTCGCCGGCGTGGACGACGGCCTTGCCGAAATCATCCTTCCGCCGGATCTCACGGTTGTGCTCGATCACCACGCGGGATGGCGCCACATCGAGCTCCTTGAGAAGCTCGAGCAGGCTCACGCCGTCCGCGACCTGCCGCGGCTTGCCGTTGAGCGTGACGGTGACATCGCTCATCGGCGAGCCACCTCAAGCCTGGTGGTGATTAGCTCGTGCAGGCGGCGGGCCGCTTCGGCCGGATCGACGGCGTCGTAGACGGCGCGCACGACCGCGATCGCGCCTGCACCGGCACCGATGACAGCGGGCGCATTGTCGTGATCGATCCCGCCAACCGCCACGAACGGCCGATCGGCGATCCCGGCAACTTCCTCAACGAGGCTCGCGCCGACCGCAGGCCGACCAGCCTTGGTAGGCGTGGGGTACACGGGTCCGACCGCGATGTAGTCAGCGCCCTCATCCATGGCGGCTTTCGCTTGCTCCAGGTTGTGGGTCGACCGTCCGATCAGGCGGCCCTGGAAGCCGGGGAGCGCACGCACGACGGACGGCGGCAGATCATCCTGGCCGAGGTGCACGCCGTCCGCGTCCGCGGCGATCGCGATGTCCGCGTGGTCGTTGATGATCAAGAGGGCGTCGTGCAGCTGCGTCAACCGACGCAGGGCGAGGGCAATCGCGTATTGCTCACCCTTGGGCATGGTCTTCTTGCGGAGCTGGATGACGTTGGCGCCACCCTCGAGCGCGGCCTCCACGATGCGTGCCGTCTCCACCTCGTCGCCACGATCGCCCGTGATCACGTAGAGGCGCATGCGCGCGAGTCGCACGTGACGTTGCTCAGCAGCTCCCATATGTGCTGCCCGACAGTTGCGGAATGCTCGAGCCCGTTTCCTCCGCAGGTATTACCTGATCAGGTTCTAGGGTCAGCCGGCCGGCCGGCTTTCTCAGCATTCCGCTCCCCTAGGGCGCGCTGTTAATTATAGGTATCGACGGGGGACCCGGTTCGAAATCCCGCACAGCACCTCGTACGAGATCGTGCCCGAGGCCTCGGCGAGATCGTCGGCCGTGAGCATGGCGTCGCCGTCGCGGCCGATTAACGTCACGACATCCCCGACCTGAACGTTGGGCAGTGCGCCCACGTCGAGCGCCGCCTGGTCCATGCTGACCGATCCGGCGAACGGGACCCGCGTGCCGCGGACGATCGCGCAGCCTTTTTCCGCCGCGCGCCAGTGCAGCCCGTCGGCGTAGCCGGCCGCGATCGTCGCCACGCGTGCCGGCTGCTTGGCCGTGAATCGGCGGCCGTAGCCCACGGTTTCCCCCGCCGAAACGGAGACAACATTAGTGACGATGGTTTGCCATGTCAACGCCGGCCGAAGGGTTGCCAGGTCGGTCCAGCTCGCCACCGGCCGAACGCCGTAAAGAATTAGGCCGGCGCGAACGAGGTCGAGCCGCGACTCAGGCAGCCGGAGGATCGCCGCCGAGTTGGCGGCGTGGCTGATGAAACCGCTGACACCAGCACGAACCAGTGCGGCACAGGTGTCGAGAAAGGTTCGTAGCTGCCCCTTCGTGAAGGCGAGATCGCGGTCGGCGTCCGCGAAATGCGTCCAGAATCCTTCCAGGCGCAGGTGCGGGTCGGCGTGGACCTCGGTCGCGAGCTTGATCGCCTCGTCGGGAGTGGCGCCGAGGCGGTGCATGCCACTGTCGAGTTTGACGTGGATGCCAATCTCGGTTGACGCGGTCTTCAGCAAGGCGAGGGCCGCACGGTCGTAGACCGTCAGCGCCAGCTTGGCCGCGACCGCCGCGGAAAGCGCGGCCGGCGGCGTGTATCCGAGATTCAGGATCGGCTCGCGGATGCCGGCCTTGCGGAGCTCGAGGCCCTCGGGGACCGAGGACACCGCCAACCACGAGGCGCCGCCGTCGAGCGCCGCCCGCGCCGCGGGTACGGCGCCGTGCCCGTAGCCATTGGCCTTGACGACCGCCATCACCGCCGTCTTCGCCCCAACCAGCTGCTTGACGAGGCCGGTATTGTGCGCGATGGCCGAGGCATCGACGTCGGCCCACTTGGTTGCGCCCTGGTCGGTCAGCGCAACCGCTCCATCACGCGTGGAATCTGCGGCAGCAGGTCGGACGCGAGCACGCCCGCCTGTCCCATCGACGCCTCGAGGTCTATCCCCGCAAGGCTGTGCAGGTGCACCCCGGTGACCGCCGCTTCGAAGGCTGGCAGCTTCTGCGCCATCAAGCCGCCGATGAGGCCGGCGAGCACGTCGCCGGTTCCGCCCGAGGCCAGCGCCGGGGTCGCGATCGGATTCAGGGTGATGCGCCCGTCCGGGGCGGCGATGACGGTTCCGGCACCCTTGAGCACGACGACCTTGTTCCAGCTCTTGGCGAACCGCGAGGCGATCCCGCGCCGGTCCTTCTGGACCGCGCTGGTTTCCAGGTTGGCGAGCCGCCCGAATTCGGCGGGATGTGGGGTCAGCACAATGTCCGGCGACAGCTTCGGCAGGATGCTGCGATGCTCCGAGAGCAGGTTCAGGGCGTCGGCGTCGAGCACGAGGGGAACCGTCACCTTCCGAAGCAGGTCCTCGATCAGGCGACGCGTCGACGTGTCGCGTCCAATCCCTGGTCCCACGATCCCAGCGGCGGCCCCGGTGAAGCCGCGCAGGACGGCGCTGAGGGCCGCGTGCCCGACGACGCCAGGCGAAATCTCGGGGATCGGACCGACGACCACCTCGGTGCATTTCTCAGCCAGGATCGGATAGATCGATTGGGCAACCATCAGGCGCACGATGCCCGCGCCCGATCGTGCTGCGCCCATGCTCGTCAAGTAGGCGGCGCCCGTGTAGCCTTGCGAGCCGGCGAGCACCACCACCGTGCCGAACGTCCCCTTGTGCCCGTCGCGCGGGCGTGCCGGAAGCCTGAACCCATCCGGCAGGCCCCCACCCTGACCCTCCCCCGGAGGGGGAGGGGAATCTAGGTCTGGGATGACAGCGACGGCGACCGCAAAGTGGCCGTCGTGCGCGATGCTGACGTCAATGTCGCGGCCGGTCAGGGTCGTCGCCGGCGCGACCCGTACGTGGGGCCGGCCGTCTTCGGACGGCAGGATCTCGACGTCACGCATATGGGGGCGTGGAACCCCCGTCGGCATCGCCTTGCCGATCGCTTCCTTGGCGGCCCAGCGGCCGGCCCAGCGCTCGGCGCTGCCGCCGCAGTAGTCGATCTCCTGCGCGGTCAGAAATTTTTGGAGGAATCGATTCCCGAAGCGCTTCTGGGCCTCCGCGATGCGCGGGATCGCCGCCACATCCACGCCGACCCGGGGGGTCACGCCGCTTACTCTACGGTGACGCTCTTCGCCAGGTTGCGGGGCTGGTCGACGTTACAGCCGCGCTCGGTCGCCACGAAATAGGCAAAGAGCTGCATCGCCACCACGTTGGGGATAGGCGACAGGAACTCCGACACCGCCGGCACCTCGATGCGGTCGGCCTCGATCTCGGCGAGCGTTTCGTCGCCGTCGCTGATCAGCGCCAGCACCGGGGCATCGCGGGCGATGACTTCCTGGATGTTGCTGACCATCTTCTCCAGCGTTGCGGCTTGGGTCGCGATCGCGAAGACCGGGAAGTTCTGGTCGAGCAGCGCGATCGGCCCGTGCTTCAGCTCGCCGGCGGCGTAGCCCTCGGCATGTAGATAGGAAATTTCTTTGAGCTTCAGGGCCCCCTCAAGAGCGATGGGATAGTTGATGCCGCGACCGATGTACATGAAGTTGCGATGGCCGGAATACTTCCGGGCCAGCGCCTGGATCGCTTCGGCGCGATCGAGCACCTGCTGCACTGACTTGGGCAGCGCCTTGAGCTCAGCGGTCAGTTCGCGGAGCCGCTCGGGAGCCAGGCGGTGGCGCACCGCTGCCAGCCGGATGCCCAGCAAGTAAAGACACGTCAGGTGCGCGATGAAGGTCTTTGACGAGGCGACGCCGATCTCCGGACCCGCATGGAGATAGATGACGCCGTCACTCTCCAGCGCCATCGAGCTGCCGACGACGTTGGTGATGGAGACCACCTTGGCCTTGCGCTCCCTCGCCTCGCGGATCGCCGCCAGCGTGTCGGCGGTTTCACCCGACTGCGAGATGCCGATCACCAAGCTGTCCTGGTCGATGATCGGTTGGCGATAGCGGAACTCCGAGGCGGGTTCGACCTCGACCGGAAGGCGCGCCAGGTCCTCGATGATGTATTTGCCCAGAAGGGCCGCGTAGTACGAGGTGCCGGCCGCCACCATCTTGATGTCTTTGATCTTGAGCAACTGGCGATCGGTCAGGCCGAATTCCTCGAACGTGACTTCGCCTTCATCGCTCAGTCGGCCGCGCAGGGCGTTGGAGACAGCCTCCGGGGCTTCGTTGATCTCCTTGGCCATGAAGTGTGGATAGCCGCCCTTCTGGGCCTGGCTGATGTCCCACTTGACCTCGATGATTTTTGGCTTGACGGCGGCGCCGCCGATGGTGCTCACCTCGGGCCCAAGCTTGGAGATCGTCACCATCTCGCCTTCGCCGAGCAGCAGGACTTTCTTGGTGTACGGGATCACGGCAGTGATGTCCGAGGCGACGAACCATTCCTTGTCGCCGATGCCGACAACGAGCGGCGCGTTGAGCCGGGCGCCGATCAGCAAGTCCGGGTCGCTCTGCGAGAAGATCGCCATGGCGTAGGCACCCTTGAGGCGCGCCAGCGCGACGCGGACGGCGGCGACCAGGTCGCCCTTGTCGTTTTCTTCAATCAGGTGCGGAACGACTTCGGTATCGGTCTCAGAGATAAAGACATGGCCGCGGGCCTGCAACTCTTTGCGCAGCTCGGCGAAGTTTTCGATGATCCCGTTGTGGATCACCATGATCCGCTGGTGGCAGTCGGTGTGGGGATGGGCATTGATCACCGTCGGGCGACCGTGGGTGGCCCACCGGGTGTGGCCGATGCCGAGCCGGCCCTGGGGCATCTCCTCGGTCAGCCGCTCGACCAGGGTGTCGACCTTGGCGGCGCTCTTCACGACCGAGGTCTGGCCGTCCGCCTCGTTGAAGATGGCGACGCCGGCGGAATCATAGCCACGGTACTCGAGCCGCTTGAGGCTCTCCATGATGATGGGGGCCGCCGAGCGCTCGCCCAGGTAGCCGATGATTCCACACATGCTGCAGCCTCCTATGTTCCCCGTTTAGGCGCGAACAAACGCTTCTGATTGACGGTCACCCCGTCGGGGGGCCGGATGGTGACCGTACGGATCACATCGCTCTTCTGACCGTTGATGTCGACCGGATCGGTCGAGATGAGCAGGAGGCCGGCAAGGGTGTTCTGGAGACCGGTCGCCTGGACCTCCAGGGGGGCGATCTGGACGTTGGTCACCCGGTAGCCGGCCGCAGGCTGGCCGGTGAGGGTGAAGCCGACCGGCTTGTTGAGGGTGACGGCGTCCGCCTGGATGACCATTTTCACGCTCACCTGTGCCGGCGTTGCCGTCATCTGCGGGACCACTTTCTTGTTGGCGTTCAAAATCTGGACGGTTACCGGTGCCGTCGAGCCGGGCGCCGTCACGTTGGCGAGATCGACGATGACCACCGCCTGGATGCCGCTAAGCTGGCTTTTCGGGCCGTCGACGCGGACGGTCGACGGCGTGATCGTGGTCGCGGTGGTCTGCTCATGAAATCCTTGGGCCAGGGTATTGACCCGCTCGATCGAGACGGTCTGGGTTGAGCTGCCGAGGTCATCGACGCTGACCGTCACTGAGCTGGGGGCGACGACGGTGATATTCGGATCGGCGTTCTGGACGTCGATCGGCACCTTGTTCGTGCCGACTTTGACAGTCGAGAAATTGCCCATGACGTGGAGCGAGGCGAGCTGGAAGTGTGCCAGGTTATCCGCGGTGCCGATCACGGTCACTGGCACCGAGGGCACCTTGTTGAGGACGACGAGGCCAGCAGGCAGTCCAGACGCTGCCACCGGCAGCTGGTAGGGCCGGCTCTGCGTCGGGTTCTGCGCGTACGCAACCACGCTCCAGAGCGCGACGGCGAACGCGATCGCCAGCAGCTTGAGCCGAAGGTTAGCCAGCAGGAACGTTATCTTACCGAAGCGCCGGGGGGACGCCGCCAGACCGGCAGTGGCGGCCGGTGAATTTCCTGGCGGGGTTGCAGCAGGGAGGTCAGCACCTGGCGGAGCCGGTCCGGATCGAGATTTCGGAGCAGCTTGCCCTCGTGGGCGACCGCGATTTGGCCGAGCTCCTCCGACAAGATCAGAACCACAGCGTCCGTCTGCATCGAGAGGCCGAGCCCGGCGCGGTGGCGCGTGCCCATTCGCTCTCGAACGGTCCCCTCCTCGGCGAGGGGCAGCACGCAGCCGGCGGCCAGGATCTGGTTTCCGCGGACGATCACCGCGCCGTCGTGAAGCGGCGAGTTTGGAAAGAAAATTGCCTCCAGGAACTCCGCCGTCAGCTCGCCGTTGATCCGGATGCCGCTGTTAGCGTAGTTCTCGAGCCCAGTTTCCTTCTCGAAGACGATCAGGGCGCCGGTGAAGCGCTGGGTCAGCTTGGTGGTGGCCCGGATCACCTCGTCGATCATTCGGTTGAAGATCTGCAGGTTGTAATGCGAGAGTGGCCGGCCGATGAACCCGATACGGCCGAACTGGTCGAGGGCGCGCCGGATCTCAGGTTGGAAGAGGACGATGATGCCGACCAGGATGGCGGGGGCGGCATTGCGGAAGATCCAGGAGAGCAGCCGAAGATCGAGCAGGTTTGCCAGCAAGCCGATCAGCGCGAGCAGGAGCACCCCGAACATCAGCTGCACAGCCTGGGTGCCCCGGACCAGCAGGAAGAGCCGGTAGAGGAAGAAGGCCACGAGGCTGATGTCGATCAGATCGAGGACGTGACGCCAAATGTTCCCGCTCTGGAGGAACACCAAGATGTCGCGCAGGATCACGTCCACTTCGGCGACTAGTATCCTCTAAGCGTATGGACATGAGCTCGGCGTTTGCGCTCATCGTGCCCCTGATCTCGACCGCGATCACCATGAACAAGATCATCGCCGGCCTGGTTGTCTTGATCATCGTCGTCGCCGCCGTGGTGTGGTGGATGTCCCGGCGGCGGGGCGCCCCGCCCAGCTAGCCGACGCGTCAAGCCGGTGGAATGAGCTCCATCTGGTGATTCGCTGGGAGGGCTGCCGGATCGAGCAGCTCCGGACCCTGGTTGCGGACATCGTTGACCCGCAACGATGCCGGCGCCAGCCGCAGCCACCCCGCGGGACAGGGTTTTAGAAAGTCCCCAACTTGCTCGAGCGACAGGTCCTCAAGGACCCAGGTCGCGGCATCATCGTCGTTCAGGACCACCGGCATCCGGTTATGCAGGGTCGCGAGGTCGGCGTTGGGCGTCGTGGTCAGGATGGTGGCCGCCGGCTGGCCTTCCCAGCGCGCCAGCAGGCCGGCAAGATGCAGCAACCCACCATCGGCGCGGGAGACGGCCATCGGCAAGCGCCGCTCACCGGCCTTTCGCCATTCGTAGAAGTGACTGGCCGGAACGAGCACCCGTTGGGCGAGCAGCAAGCGCTGGTAGTAGGGCTTGCTAAGCGCGGTCTCAGCCCGGAGATTGAACAGGCCGCCCTTTGCGCCGTCGATGCCCCAGCGCACGACCTCGATCCGCTCGGGCCCGACCGCCAGGACGGGATCCGTCGGCGCGATGTTGTAGCGGGGGTCATCCTCCGGCGCATCCCTGAGCCAGTGATAGGTCTCGAGCAACTCGGCACGAGGCATCGAGGAGCCGATACGGCCGCACATGCTCGGCTAATTCTCCCGTCCCGGGCCCCTCACCCAAAGGAGGAGGGAAGTCTGAGTTAGCGCTTGGTGTACTGAGGAGCTTTGCGCGCGCGCTTGAGACCGGGCTTCTTGCGCTCTTTCATGCGCGGGTCACGAGTCAGCAACCCGTGCTTCTTCAGCACCGGGCGCATCGCGAGGTCCGCGACGATAAGCGCCCGCGCGATGCCGTGCTGCACGGCGCCGGCCTGGCCGGACATGCCGCCGCCGTCGACCATGGCGCTGATGTTGAAGCGCTTCTGGCTCTCGGTCAGCCGCAGCGGTTCCACGACGACCATCTCGAGCATCCGACGGCCGAAGTATTGCAGCGGTGGCTTGTTGTTGACCATGATCGTGCCTTCGCCCGGATAGAGCCGGACGCGCGCCACGGCGTTTTTCCGGCGCCCAGTTCCGTAGTAGTACGTGCCGTTATCGGCCAATGACTTCTATCTCCCCTGTTGCCGTGAATTTTATGGCGACCGGCTGCTGCGCCTTGTGCGGGTGCGCGTCGCCAGAATAGACCTTTAGTCGGCTCAGCTGCGCCTTACCCAACGTCCCGTGCTGCAGCATGCCAGACACCGCGTGGCGGAACGGATGCGTCGGATGCTTGACGACCATGTCTCCGTACGCGCGCTTGCGCAGACCGCCCGGGTAACCGGTATACGACGTATAGATCTTGTCCGTCACTTTCTTACCGGTCACGCGGATGCCCTTGACGTTCACCACGATCACGTGATCGCCCGTATTCAAATGCGGCGTGTAGGTTGGCTTGTGCTTGCCGCGCAGGACTTTCGCCACGTTGGCGGCGAGGCGGCCTAGGGTCTGGCCGTTGGCGTCGATGATGTACCAGCTAGGCGTAATCTCGGAGGGCTTGGCGCTGTAGGTCTTACCCGCTATCGGCATGGCTTAGTACTCCACCCTGACCTGGACTAACCCCTGGGGCGGCGCGAGGCGCAATCCGAGCGACGAACCGTTGAGCAGCCCGTCGATCCAATCAAGACTGCGGCGCTTACGGCCAACCTCAACGAGCGCGCCGGCGATGCGGCGAACCATGCCATAGAGAAACGCGTCAGCGGCCACCGCGATCGTGATCCAATCGCCGGCCGAGGTAATTCTTAACTCTTGCACGCGGCGCATCGTGTGACCGCCGGGCCGAGGGCTACGGCCGAAGGCACGAAAGTCATGCTGCCCGACCAGCCGATCGCCGGCTGCCTGCATGGCGCCGACATCGAGCGTGTCACGCAGGCCCCACGCGTACTGGCGCTGGTAGGCGCCGCGCGGGAGGGCCTGCCGAATCGAGTACGCGTAATGCCGGGCGCGGGCCGAGTAGCGCGCATTGAACGAGTCATCAACAAGCTCGGCGTGCCGAACAGAGATATCACTCGCGAGCCGCGCGTTCAACGCCCCGGGCAATTGCTGGACCGGGAAGTCGCGCTCGAGCTTGAAATTGACGACCTGGCCGAGCGCGTGCACACCGGAGTCAGTCCTGCCCGCCGCCGTAAGCAGCGGTGATTCGCCAGTCAGGCTCGCGATCGCGGCGCGCAGCGCTGACTCGATTGTGGCCGTCCCGCGCTGGGCCTGCCAGCCGTGATAGTGCGTGCCTTCGTATTCGAGGATCAGCTTGACGTTCATCGATCGACGAGCTCGACCAGGACCATGGGCGCGCCGTCGCCCAGCCGCGGTCCGATCTTCAGGACTCGCGTATAGCCACCCGGGCGTTCTTTCATGCGTGGCATGAGCTTGGTAAAGAGTCGCTCGGTCACTTCCCGATCTTCCACGAAGGCGTCCACGGCGCGGCGCGCCGCGACACTGTCAGTCTTTGCCGTCGTGATTACCTTCTCGACCCAGCGCCGGAGCTCCTTGCCTTTGGCTTCGGTCGTCTGGATGCGGCCGTGGTCCAGCAAGGAGGTGACGAGGTTGCGGCTCATCGCCTTCCGATGAGCCGTACTCCGCCCGAACTTGCGTCCCGCCTTCTGGTGCCGCATCGTGAGTCTCTTAGACCAGGACCTTGGTCAGCTCGTCCGGCGTCAGGAAGCCGCGCTGTACCAATTTTTCTTTGATCTCATCCAGCGACTTGCGACCGAAGTTGCGAAGGCTCAAAAGGTCCTCCTCGCGAAGCGCGACCAGCTGGCCGACTTTCGTGATTTCGTTCGCCTTGAGGCAGTTCAGCGCGCGCACCGAGAGATCCAGGTCTTCGATCGGTACGTCCGCCAGCCGCGACGACAGATCATTGCCCTTCTGTAGCGGCACATCGGCGTCCTTGATGCGCTCGGTGAATCGCGTGAACAGGCTGAGATGTGACGTGAACTGCTTGGCGGCCTCGCTGATGGCCTGGTCCGGCTGGAT
>VBIS01000159.1 GCA_005880605.1 Chloroflexota bacterium | reverse complement strand
ATAACCGGCGTCCTGGGCGTCGCGATCCAGCCCTGGAACCTGCTGACGAATCCTAGCGTGTACATCTTCACCTGGCTCGGGTTCTATGGCGGCGCCTTGGGTGCGATCGCCGGCGTGCTGATCGCCGATTACTGGGAAGTGCGCAATACCAACCTCAAGCTTGCCGAGCTCTATCGCGTCGACGGCGACTACCGGTATTCGGCCGGGTTCAACTGGCGAGGCCTGGTCAGCCTGGTGGTGGGAGGAGTCCTCGCAGTTGGTGGCGCCTATTCGGCCCCCGGCAGCGGTCCATTCCCACAGAAGGGGATCATCGGCCCGCTCTATAGCTGGTTTCCGATCCATGTCTATGACTACAGCTGGCTGGTTGGTCTGGTGGCGGCGTTCCTCTGCTACCTGGCGCTCTCGGCTCTCTTCCCGGCGGCTGCCGCTCGGCGGCGCCCGCAGGCGGCGGCGGCGACCTAAACTCGTAGATCGATCGCGCTGGAGCCCCTTCCTCGCGGCGGGGGCTCCAGCTTTTGAAACCAATGTCACGTATCAGCTTCGGCGTCTGCTTTGCACCGGATCCGCCTCCCAGCCGCTGGGTGGATTTGACCAAGCTCGCCGAAGCACAGGGCTTCGAGTACGCCTGGCTCTTCGATTCGCACGTCCTCTGGCAGGAGGTCTATCCGATCTTCACGCTGATGGCCGCCAACACCAGGACCATCAAGATCGGTCCCTGCGTCACCAACCCGGGGACGCGCGATCCCACCGTCACCGCCAGCGCGCTGGCCACCCTGAACGAGATTTCCGGCGGCCGCATGGTGATGGGCATCGGTCGCGGCGACAGCGCCCGGCGCGTCCTCGGCCAGAAGCCGGTCACGGTCGAGGCGATGGAAGCCGACTGCCGGCTGATCCGGGACCTGGCGGCCGGCCGAGAGGTCAGCTACGACGGCGTCAAGATCCGATTGAAATGGGCCGAGCACGAGTTGCCCATCTGGGTTGCGGGCTACGGGCCCAAGGCGTTGCGCGCCGCGGGGCGGGTCGCGGACGGCGTCATCATCCAGCTCGCCGACCCCGCCATCATCAAGTGGTGTCTGCAGTTCGTCCGCGAAGGCGCCGAACAGGCGGGCCGCAACTTCGACGACATCAAGATCCAGGCCGCGGCCCCGGCGTTCATCTCGGACGATCTCGGTGCCGCGCGCGAGCAGGTGCGCTGGTTCCCGGCGCTGGTGTCCAACCACGTCGTGGACCTGCTCAAGCGGTACGACGTGCAGGACCTGCCCAAGGCGCTGACCGACTACATCAAGGCACGCGACCACTATGACTATTCGGAGCACGCCCAGCGGGGCGCGGCCCACGCCGATTTCGTGCCCGATGACGTGATCGATCGGTTCTGCGTCATCGGCACCGTCGAGCAAAGCAAAAAACGCATCGAAGAGTTGGTCGACGCTGGCGTGGACCAGTTCAACCTCTACCTTATGGTGGAGAAACCCGAGGCAGTCATCAAGCAGTACGGCGAGGCCATCATTCCGGCGTTCAGCTAGGGAACAGGAGGCGTAACAAACATGGCGAAGGTGAGGGCGGCGCTGATCCAGGCGCACGCGAACATGCCCAAAGAAGAAGCCGTCACAAAGCACGAGAAGCTGATCGGGGAAGCGGCGGACAAGGGCGCGCAGGTGACGTGCCTGCAGGAGATCTTCTTCGGCCCCTATTTCTGCGCCGAGCAGGATCCCAAGTGGTACGACACCGCCGAGCGCGACGACGGGCCGACCATCAAGCGCATGCAGGCGCTGGCCAAGAAGCACAAGATGGTCCTGGTCGTGCCCTTCTACGAGGAGGCGCAGACCGGCGTCTACTACAACACCGCGATCCTGATCGAGAACGACGGCACGGTGCTCGGCAAGTACCGCAAGACGCATATCCCCCACGTCGGCCCCTGCTTCTGGGAGAAGTTCTATTTCAAGCCGGGCAACCTTGGCTACCCGGTGTGGGAGACCTCGGTCGGCCGGGTCGGCATCTTGATCTGCTACGACCGACACTTTCCGGAGCCCGCCCGGGCGCTCGGCCTCAAAGGCGCCGAGCTGGTCTTCAACCCATCGGCCACGGTCAAATCGCTGTCGCGTTACCTTTGGGAGCTGGAGCAACCGGCGCACGCGGTGGCCAACGGCTACTGGATCGGCGCCATCAACCGCGTCGGGGTGGAGACGCCGCTCAACGAGGCGCAGTTCTACGGGTCGAGCTACTTCTGCGATCCGCGCGGCAAGATCATCGCCCAGGCCTCCGAAACGGAAGATGAAGTCCTGGTCGCCGACCTCGACCTGGACATGAATCGCCAGGTGCGCAACACCTGGCAGTTCCTGCGCGATCGCCGGCCGGAGAGTTACGAGGAGCTCGTTAGGGAGCTGCCATGAGGACGCTGATCAAGAACGGCACGGTGGTGACGGCGAGCGACACCAACAAGACCGACGTGCTGATCGAGGGCGAAAAGATCGCGGCCATCGGGAGCGGACTTACGGCCAACGCCGATCAGGTGATCGACGCCGAGAACCGCTACGTGATGCCGGGCGCGATCGATGTGCACACCCACATGGAGTTGCCCTTCGGTGGCACCTTCGCCTCCGACGACTTCGCCACCGGAACGGCCGCTGCCGCCTGGGGCGGCACGACCACCATCGTCGACTTCGCGGTGCAGACCTTCGGCCAGACGCTGCGCCAGGGCCTCGACCAGTGGCACCAGAAAGCGCAGGGCAAGGCGCACATCGACTACGGCTTCCACATGATCGTGCGCGAGATCAACGACTCGATCCTCAAGGAGATGGACGCGCTGGTCAACGAAGGCGTCCCGTCCTTCAAGCTCTTCATGGCTTATCCCGGGGTCTTCATGCTCGACGACGCGGCAATCTTTAAGGCGATGAGCCGGACCGCGGAGAACGGCGGCTTGATCATGATGCATGCCGAGAACGGTGGCGCCATCGACGTGCTGGTGCAACGCTACCTGGCTGCCGGCAAGGGTGACCCGATCAACCACGGGCTGACCCGCCCGGCCTCAATGGAGGGCGAGGCCACCGGCCGGGCGATCGCGCTGGCGCGCCTGGCCGAGGTGGCCGTCTATATCGTGCACTTGAGCTCGAAAGAGGCGCTCGACGCCGTCCGCAAGGCTCGCGACGACGGCGCCCCCACCTTTGCCGAGACCTGCCCCCAGTATCTGTACCTGAGTCTCGATGACCTCGCCCGGCCCGGCTTCGAAGGCGCGAAGTACGTATGCTCGCCGCCTCTGCGACCGAAGCAGCATCACGACGAGCTCTGGAAGGGTCTGCTCCAGGACGACCTGCAACTGGTTGCCACCGACCACTGTCCATTCCACTTCAAAGGCCAGAAGGATCTGGGGCGGGGCGACTTCTCCAAGATCCCCAACGGCCTGCCCGGCGTGGAAGACCGCTTCACGCTGATCTTCCACGGCGGCGTGAATTCCGGCCGGATCACCCTGAACCGTTTCGTCGAATTGGTCGCGACCGCACCCGCCAAGATGTTTGGGCTGTTCCCGCGCAAGGGCACGATCGCGCCGGGCAGTGATGCCGATATCGTGATCTTCAATCCGAGCGTCGAACGGACATTGTCGGCGAAGACCCATCATATGAACGTGGATTACAGTTGCTACGAGGGCATGACGGTCAAGGGCCTGCCGGAGGTCGTGATGCAGCGCGGCAACGTGCTGGTTAAGGACGGAAAGTTTCAGGGGACAAAGGGCGGGGGCCAGTTTCTGCCGCGCTCGCCATTCCACAAGGTTCCGACCGCTGAGCCAAGCCCGGTAGGAGCGAGATCATGATCGCCACCAGGAACGTCCAGAGCTTTATCGGCGGCAAGTTCCGCGACTCGCGTGCCCAGAAAGTTGACCCGATTCCGAACCCGGCGACCGGCCAGACGATCGCCAGCCTTCCGCACTCGACCAAGGAAGAGATCGATGAGGCGGTCGCCGCCGCCAAGAAGGCATTCCCCGCCTGGAGCGAAACACCCGTCCCTGAGCGCGCGCAGGTCATGTTCCGCTTCAAGGCGCTCTTCGACAAACATGTCGATGAGCTCTCCGCCATCGTGACCCAGGAAAACGGCAAGACGCTCGACGAATCGAAGGGCGAGGTCAAGCGCGCCATCGAGGTGATCGACTTCGCCTGCGGGGCGCCGACGCTGATGATGGGCCAGAACCTCGATCAGGTCGCCAGGGGGATCGACGAGGAGCTGACGCGCTTTCCAGTCGGAGT
The DNA here is from genome assembly GCA_005880605.1 of Chloroflexota bacterium. GTDB lineage: Bacteria > Chloroflexota > Dormibacteria > CF-121 > CF-121 > CF-13. The sequence goes on along the minus strand of VBIS01000159.1, from coordinate 21,222 downwards.
GGTTGCGGGGATCACCCCTTTTAACTTCCCGAACATGGTGCCGATGTGGATGATCCCGGTCGCGATCGTAACCGGCAACACGTTTGTTCTAAAGCCATCCCAGCTCACGCCTCTCTCGGCGATGCGCATCGCGGAGCTGCTCGAGGAGGCGGGCCTGCCCGCGGGCGTCTTCAACGTCGTACACGGCGCCAACGATGCGGTCAACCAGCTGCTGACCCATCCCGATATCTCGGCGATCTCGTTCGTCGGCTCGGCGACGGTGGCCGCCTACATCTACGCCACGGCGGCGGCCAACGGAAAGCGGGTGCAGGCGCTCGGGGGTGCCAAGAACCACATCCTGGTCATGGACGACGCGGACCTCGAGCTCTCGGCGCCGCACGTCATCTCGTCGGCCTTCGGCAATGCCGGCCAGCGCTGCCTGGCGGGCAGCGTCGCCGTCGGGGTCGGCAAGATCGGTGACGCCCTGGTCCGCGAACTCGCCAATGACGCGGCGAAACTGAAAGTCGGTCCCGGCACTGACCCGAGTACGACGCTCGGACCGGTGATTCGCGGCGAGCGCAAGAAGAAACTCATGGAATACATCGACGGCGCCGAGGCGGAGGGCGCGCAGCTCGTCTCCGATGGCCGCGAGGTGGACCAAAAAGACGGCTTCTTCTTAGGGCCCACCATCTTCGATCGCGTCACCCCGAATATGAAGATCTGGAAGGATGAGCTCTTCGGACCCGTGCTCTCCGTGGTTCGCGCCACGGACATCGATGAGGCCCTCAAGGTGCTCAACGCCAGTACCTACGGCAACATGGCCTCGATCTTCACCGGCTCGGGCAAGTACGCGCGGGAGTTCAAGCGCCGGGCGCAGGCCGGCATGCTGGGCGTCAACATCGGGGTGGCGGCGCCCATGGCCTTCCTACCGTTCACCGGCTGGAAGAACTCGTTCTTCGGCGACCTGCATGCCACCGGCCAGGACAGCATTCGCTTCTACACCCGGCACAAAGTCGTGACGACGCGGTGGCTCTAGAGACGAGCGCCCGCCCACACGTGCTAAGCGGCGAGGAAATCGTCGCCCTCTGCCGCCAGTACACGCTTTACGAGTGGACGGCGCAATCGACCGTCGATCCGATCGCGGTCGACCACGCCAGGGGCGTTTACTTCTACACCCCCGATGGCAAGCGCTACATCGACTTCAACAGTCAGTTGATGAGCGTCAATGCCGGTCACGGTCACCCGCGCATCATCGAGGCCATCAAGCGCCAGGCGGAGAAGCTCCCTTACGCCAATCCCTTCATGGCGCACGAGCCGCGCGCGCTGTTGGGCAAGAAGCTGGCCGAGCTGATGCCCGGCGACCTCGACAAGGTCTTCTTCACGCTTGGCGGCGCGGAGGCGAACGAGAACGCGATCAAGCTGGCGCGGACCGTGACCGGGCGCCACAAGATCATCGCCCGCTATCGCTCATATCACGGAGCAACCGCAGGCGCGATGGCGTTAACCGGCGACCCGCGGCGATGGGCCAGCGACCTGGGAACAGCGGGCGTGGTGCACGTCCTCGATCCCTATCACGGACCGCAGCGCGAGCAGGACACCGCCGAGGAATCTCTCAGGTACCTCGAGGAGACGATCCAGCTCGAGGGCCCCAACACGGTCGCCGCCTTCTTCCTGGAGACGGTCACCGGGACTAACGGCATCCTGATCCCTCCGGACGGCTATCTCCAGGGGGTGCGTGAGCTCTGCGATCGCTACGGCATCATGATGGTCTGCGACGAGATCATGTCGGGCTTTGGCCGGACCGGCGAGTGGTTCGCCGTCAACCACTGGAAGGTGGTGCCCGACATCATGACCATGGCGAAGGGACTGACCAGCAGTTACGTGCCGCTAGGCGCGGTGGGCATGCGCCCCAGGATCGCCGAGTACTTCGACAAGAACGTCTTCTACGGCGGGCTGACCTACAACAGCCACCCGCTCGCCTGTGCCACGGCGTTGGGCACCATCCAGGCCTACGAGGAAGACGACATGATCGGCAATGCCCGCCGCATGGGCGAGGTCATGACCCGTCACCACCACGAGCTCAAACGTAAGCATCCGTCCGTAGGGCTGACGCGCTCCATCGGCCTCTTCGGCATCCTCGAACTGGTCAAAGACCGCAACACGATGGAGCCGCTCGCTCCCTTCAACGGGACCTCGGAGCCGATGAAGGCGGTCGGCAAGTCCCTGCGCGAGCAGGGCCTCTACACCTTTGTGCGCTGGAACACGATCATGACGAACCCGCCCCTGTGCATCACCGAGGCGGAGCTGGGCGAAGGCTTCGCCATCATCGACAAGGCGCTCGACATCGCCGACCAGGCCGTCACTTAAGGGTTGCCGGCCTAGCCATTGCGCGCCGCCACGATCACGCCCGCCATCGGCTCGTCGGGGTGATCGGCGCCGGGGTTCGCGGCGACCTGGTCGGTCTTCGGATCGTAATGCGCATGAAATCGACAGTAGTATCGATAGGCGCCGGCGGCGTCAAGTTTCAAGGTGCGTGTCCCGCCCGCAGGAATCACGAGGTCGAATGCCACGGCCGCACCCGGTAGGCTCGTGACCGTGTGGGCATCGGCGTCGGCATTGCGGAAGGTGACGGTCCCGCCCGTTACCGACTGGCTGATCACCGGAAGGAATCGATCGCTCGGGATGGTGACGGTTGCGTCGGTTCGCGCCGTCGTTGCCGTCGTCGCCGTGCCACACGCTGTGAGCAGCGCGGTTGCTGCCACCAGTAGAACAGGAGTCTTTAAGCTCATCAGTGCTTCGCCTCCCTCGATAGTTCCTGCAACCGAGTACCAGGTGGCGTTACAGTCGTGACCGTCGTACGCGACGACCCATCGCGGCCCGACCCGGGATTCGCGGAGCTCTACGCGCAGCTGCCCGACGCGACTGATCTCTGGCCCTGGCTCGAGCTGGCCCAGGGTGCGACGCCACCGGTGCTCTATCTCGGCATCGGCAGCGGACGGATCGGGGTGCCACTGAATGCAGCGGGAATCGAGCTGGTCGGTGTCGATAGTCATCCGGGCATGCTGGATCGGCTACGCGAACGTTTGCCTCGGACCGAGCTCATCCAGTCGCGCATCGAGGATCTTGCGCTTGACCTACGGTTCGACCTGGTCATCGCGCCCTCCAATATCCTGTACCTGGTCGAGCGCTTGCGCCGGGCAGCCGATCACCTCGGCGACGCCGGGGCGCTCGCCTTCGAACTGGCCAACCCGCACTGGCTGCGGGCGGGCGGCGGCGATGGGGTACGGGTGCGCGCATTCGATGGAAACGGCGCGCGTCTCGAGGTCGATTACCGGCTTCCCGACGGCCGCACCATCACGCAGCAGGCCGAGGTCGCCATCGTCTGGCCGGAGGAGATGGAGAACTGGCTGTTAGCCGCCGGCCTACGGTTGCAGCGGATGTTCGCGCGGCCGGATGCCGAGCTGCTCGACAGCCCGAGCTTCTACGTCCTGGCGCAAAAGGCGACGGGTTAGAGTAAGCGAGCCATGGCGAAGGAACCCGGGGAGCAGCGCACCGGAGGGATCGTCCGGCGCGGCGTCGAGCGGAAGATCGAAGACCGCAAGCTGCTGGAGCGGCCCGAGACCGCCCCGGAATTCCTCGAAAGCGATCCCTGGCGCGTGCTCCGGATCCAGGCCGAGTTTGTAGCGGGCTTCGACGCGCTGGCCACGGTTGGTCCGGCGGTCACGTTCTTTGGCTCGGCGCGCGTCCGTCCGCCCGACCCCATGTATGACGCCGCGCGCGCCCTCGCCGCCGAGCTCGCGCGCCGGGGCTTCGCCATCATCACCGGCGGCGGCCCGGGCACGATGGAAGCGGCCAATAGGGGCGCCCGCGAAGGTCATGGCCTCTCGGTCGGCCTCAACATCGAGCTGCCCTTCGAGCAGGGCCTCAACGAGTACGTCAACCTGGGCATCGAATTCCACTACTTCTTCGTGCGCAAAACGATGTTCGTCAAGTACGCGGAGGCGTTCGTCATCTTCCCCGGCGGCTTCGGCACCATGGACGAGCTGTTCGAGGCGTTGACCCTGATCCAGACCGGCAAGATCGTGCACTTCCCGGTGATCATGTTCGGCTCCGATTACTGGTCCGGGCTGCAGCAGTGGATCCGCGACCGGGTGCTGGCCGAGGCCAAGATCTCGCCGGAAGACCTGGACCTCATGGTCGTGACCGACGACATCCAGCAGGCCGCCGACCTCGTCCAGCAGTACTACCAGCGGAAGGTGCTGGAAGCCCAGCCCAAGGAGCGGGCGGAACCGAAGAAGAGCGACGCCCAGTGACGGCGTCGGTCGAGGTGACTTTTCTGCAGGACGGCGCGCAGCCGGCCGAGCAAGTCGCGGGAGAACTGGTCGCCTTCATCGGCGCGGCGCAGCACAGTCTCGACATCGCCATCTACGACCTGAACCTGACGGGCGCGCCGGCCGACCAGCTCCGCGCCGCCGTCAAGGCCGCCACCAGCCGCGGGGTGGCTATCCGGCTGCTCTACAACGTCGACTTTCCCAACCCGATCCCGGTGCCGCCACCATCCCAGGCCGACACCGGGTTCATCGCCAGTTTGGGTGTCGAGAGCAAACCCATATCAGGCGTTCCTGACCTGATGCACCACAAGTACATCGTGCGTGACGCCGCGAGCGCCGATCCGTGGGTCTGGACCGGGTCGACAAACTGGACGAATGACTCTTGGACACGCGAGGAGAACGTCATCCTCAAGTTACCGTCAACGGACTTAGCCGCCGAGTATGCGAGGAACTTCGCGGAACTCTGGGCGACGGGCCGAGTCGAGGGCACGGGGAAATACGACCTCGCGAGCGTCGCCCTCACCTACCGGGGCAGCCCCGTCAGGGCGCACGTGCTCTTCTCGCCCGGGCGGGGGCGGCAGATGGCGCATCTTATCGCCGATAAGATTGCGCACGCAAAACGTCGTATTCGGGTCTGCTCGCCGGTGATCACGGCCGGCGTTGTGTTGGGAACGCTCGGCGACCTGACCCATAGCCCGCATCCTGAGTTCAAAGGCGTCTATGACCGGACCCAGATGGCCGAAGTGCTCGGTCAGTGGCGGGTCGATCCGCATGCGGGCTGGAAAGGACCGGCCTTCCTGGCTGTCAGCACCACGCTGCCCTTCGCCTCCAAAGTCACCACGCCCTACACGCCAACCAGCGTCCACGATTTCATGCACGCCAAAATCACGGTGGTCGACAACACAGTGATGACGGGCAGCTACAACCTGTCGCATGCCGGAGAGGACAACGCGGAAAACCTGCTCGTGCTCGACAGTGCGCCGCTGGCGGACCTGTTCGTCAACTTCGTCGATAGCGTGTTCGCCCGCTACGCGCAGCCCTCGCTCGTTGCGCGAAAATAGGTCCCATCATGCGGCGTCAACGCGCGGCTCTCGTCGCCGGATCGCTGCTCTCGCTGGCGGCCTTGCTGCCGCCGCTCAGCCGGCTCGCCGATCAGCGACTGAGCCTGCACATGCTCGAGGAGATGGTGCTGCTGGCCGTGGTCATGCCCCTGCTCGCCTACGGCGCCAGTCCGTGGCTGCAGGGCCGCGCCGGATCCCGGATCCACCCGGTCGCAGGTATCCTCGCGCTCAATGTCGTGCTTTTCGGCTCCCAGTACCCGGCGGTCGTCGACCTCGCCGTCAAGAATGCGGGGTTCCGGGAAGCGACACAAGCCATGCTGATGCTTGGTGGCTTTGTCTTTTGGTCGCCGATCGTGAGTCGCAGTGGTCCGAGTGCGATTGCAAAAATTGGCTGCCTGATGGTCGCGGGGGTACCGCCCACCATCCCCGGCTTGACCATGGCGCTGGCTCACCACCCGTTCTACCAGGCGTTTCGCTCGATTGAGGACCAGCAGATCGCCGGCCTGATTCTGTTTGGCACGGCTAAGTTCGCGCTGATAACCGGCACGTTCGTGCTGCTCTGGCGGATGCTCGCGCCCCAGCCCGACCCGCCGGATCGCGACGACCGGGCGGTGCCGAGCGGCGATCTTCCGCCCGGGGCGCCCGCCTGGCTCGAGCGGCTGAAGGAGGACCTGCCCGCCGAGGCCGACCGTCCCCGCCTTCCGGTTCCAACCCTAGGCCATTAAATCAGCGGCCATGGATAGGCCCAGCGCGAGCTGGGCTCCGGGTAGCGTCCCTCGTCAGCCAGGCGGCGGGCGCGCTGGGCGAGGGCCCGAATCTCGGCGCCGGAGATCAGCTGCTTCAGGCTCTTCACCCAACCCTCCGCGGCCACGAGGCCTTCCGCGAGCCGCTGCGCATCCCGGCGCAGCTCGGCCGGAACCTCCTCGCCTGCGAATTCCCAGATCACCGTCCGCAGCTTGGGGATTGTGTGGAAGGTTAAGCCGTTGTCGACGCCCCAGATGTGACCGTCGCCGTCGAGCAGGCAATGGCCGCTCTTGCGGTCCGCGTTATTGACGATGACGTCGAACGCCGCCATCGTCCTGAAGTCAGTGGCCCGCGCGGGCATGAGCGTGTAGTAATGCTCACTGACGTCGGCGACGATGAACTGCTGCAGCGACCCCGGTCCTAGCGGACCGGCCGTGCGATAAACCGTAAGTGGCACGACCTGCCAATTGAGCGCAGCGCTGACCAGGTAGGCGGCCACCTCGCGCTTGCCCAGCGTGCCATCGGGGAAATCGTCGAGCGGCGTCTCGCCCTGCGCCGGTTTGTAAACGCCGAGCGTCTCGGCGCCGGCGTCACCGCGGACGTGAGCCAGGTAGGTGTAGTTGGAACAATCGGGCATCAGGCCGCGGGCTTTGATGCGGCCCTCGCGGAGCAGGCGCTCTCGGACGTCGCCATTTGGGACGGGCGTGGCTTGCGCCATCAGTTAATGGTGTCCGTTCAGCCGCGGACACACGCCGCCATCGTGATCGATGGGGCCGCCGCACATCGGGCAGGGTGGACGGCCGGCGCTGATGAGGGTCGCCGCGTGCGCGGCGAGGGCCTGCATCTGGGGGAGGGTCGCCTGGAAATGCCCCGTCGCGGGCTGATCGCCTTCGTCGACCAGCTCGACCAGCGAGACTTCGAAGGCTTTCTCATCCTGGCTATAGGTCAGCGTCATGAAGCCGACCCGCCAGATGGGCGCGATGGGTTCTTCGAGTGCCATGTCCGGCAGCTTGCCGGCCGGGGGAACTGGCACCTGGGAGAAGACCTCCTGCAGACGTTCGCTGAGCGCCTTCAGCTGGTCTTTCTCGATGGCTAGGCTGACCAGCTCCGCGTCCGTTCGCACCTGCAAGTAAAAGGCGCGCTTGCCTGGCTCACCGACCGCCCCGGTGGTCACTCGGGCCACTTGTTCGAAGTCGAAGCTTTCCGACGCCATCTGGTTTTATTGTCGCAGTGGGGTGCCCATGAGGTTATTCGGGCGATCACGGCTCCGCATGCCAGATCTCGTCACCGTTATCGTCGAGCACCATCCCGACGGCAGCCTTGCCGCCGGGTTCATCGGCGAGGGCAGGCTGCCGCCGGACTCGGGTGGTTACGAAGACATGGACGCGCTCGTCAGTGCTGTCGACCGCAGCGTTATTGAGTTTTACCGATCGTCGCCTTCGGACACGACGGTACCGATCGGATTCCAGTACGCCTGGTACCCATGGGGAGACGATACGAAAGCTCTGAAAATAGCGGGGGGACCGGAGGAATTCCTGCTTTTCGAGATTCGGCAGTCGATCGGAGGCTACGAAGCTTGGCTACCCTCAGATGCAGCCATCTCGACGGTGAGCCTACGGCTCGCCGATCTGCCTGCCGCGATTTCCAAGGTGGCCTTCGAGCGTTGGCCTGCACTGGTTGGGCGAACGATGCCGGGGATGCTTCATTGGAATCGGGAGTTGACGGACGTTGGCTTTCGCGACCTTCCAATCGCCGGGTCTTCTTAGGGCGACCCACCGCCGGGCCCGGTGAAAAAATGCGGGCCGCTGGGGGAGCGGCCCGCTAAAAGAGGGGAGGGGCTATGTCTGTACCCAGTCTGGGCGCCGGCTAACGTGCCGCGCATCAGGCGAGGACCTGAATGCGCATCGGCTTCAAACTGAATGGCTGGCGCGCCCAAAATTTTGCGCCGAACGGCGCCTAAAATGAGCTGTGAGACCCTCTTTGGACCCTCGGTGGTGGCATCGGAACCTGACCACCTTTCAGAAGGTGGTTGTGGCCAACAGCGCCATCATTGCCGCCGGCGCCATCAGTGGCCCGCTGATCACGTTGAATTTCTCCGGGCGCACGCGGCTGCCGTTCCTGGTGGGGCTGCTCGCGATCGGGCTGGTCGCCATCCTGGTCGCCAACTTTCTGATCTTGAGGCTCGCCTTCAAGCCGATCCGCGAGCTGGAGTCCACCATGAGCGCCGTGCAGCCGGGAATCGATGAACCGCGGGTCCATGCCAACTTTTCTGATCCGGACCTGCGACGGATCGCGACGGTTTTTAACTCCATGCTCGACCGGCTGGAGCACGAACGCCACGTCAGCGCGCAACGTGTCCTGCAGGCGCAGGAGCGCGAGCGACAGCGAGTAGCGCGCGAGCTCCACGACCAGACCGGCCAGGCGCTGACCCACGAGATCATCAGCCTTGATCTGCTGCTGGAACGTACCGGCGACGTCAAGGCACGGCAGCAGCTCGAGGCGGTCAAGCGGACGCTGGAGGAAACGCTCGAAGAAGTGCACCGGATGTCTCAGGATCTGCGACCCTCGGTGCTGGACGACCTCGGCCTGGTGCCGGCACTGCGCACCCTCGCCAAGCAGCCCTCCGGAGCCCAGGTCGCGCTCCAGGTCGACGGACTGCGCGACCGCCTCCCGGCGCCGATCGAGACGGCCCTCTATCGGATCGCGCAGGAGGCCCTGACCAACGCGAACAAATATGCGAGGGCATCGCACGTAAACATCGACCTGCGGTGCCTCGACGGCCATGTTCGGCTCCGGGTCCGCGACGACGGCGTCGGCTTCGATCCGGGCAGCATCCCGGAGCGCGAAGAGCCAGGGCGCGCCGGGCTGGGGATCTTCGGGATGCGGGAGCGCGCTACCCTGCTACGGGGGACCCTCGAAATCCACTCGGCGCCGCTCAAAGGTACAGAAGTCGTCGCCAACCTGCCGCTGGAGGACAACCATGTCGGTTGAGCGCAAAACGATCAAGGTGATGCTGGTCGAGGATCACAACCTCGTGCGTGCCGGGATCCGCGCCGTGATCGATGGCCAGAGTGACATCCAGGTCATCGCCGAAGCCACCGAAGGCCGTGAGGCAATCCGCTTGGCGCGCGCCAACTGCCCTGATGTCGCCGTCGTCGACGTGGCGATGCCGAACATGTCGGGGATCGAAGTCACGCGCGAGATTCGCCGGCTCTGCCCGCAGACCCAGGTTTTGATTCTCACCGCGCATGACAACGAAGAATATTTTTTCCAAACACTCAAAGCCGGCGCCGTGGGTTACGTGCTGAAGAAGGCGGCGGCCTCGGACCTGATCGCCGCCATCGAGGCCGCCAGCCAGGGCGAGCCCTATCTCTACCCATCAGTAGCACGGCTGCTGGTCTCGGACTATCTACAGCGCGCGCCCGAGAAGGAAACGTTCGAGCCACTCAGCGATCGCGAGCGCGAGGTCCTGCGCTTAGTCGCCGAAGGCAAGACCAACCGGCAGATCGCGGACACGCTGTTTCTGAGTATCAAGACCGTTCAGACGCATCGCGACCACATCATGAAAAAGCTCCACATGCACGACCGGACCGAGCTGGTCAAGTACGCCATCCGTAAGGGCCTGATCGAAGCCGACAGTTAGCGCGCGATCTCGAGCTCGAGCGATAGGTCGAGAAAGCGGCCGATATCCGTGACTTCCAAGTCGATGCCGGCGTGGATCGCGCGCGTGATCGGCCCCGACGGTTCGACGCTCACCATGCCTCGGCCGCCGGACTTGCGCAGGCTCCATGCGGCTATGGCTCGGCCATTGACCACAACGGCGGGATGAATCCACCCGCCGCCACGCTGCAGGCGAGCCTGGAGTTCCCGCGGCACGGCCAGGTCACGCCGCCGGTAGCCGAGCAAGTAGGTGTCGAACGCCGGAAGCAGGCGAACGTCAGGCGTCGCCGACGTGGCCGTTTGCTGCAGCTGATCTTTGAGCACAAAACCCGGCTGCCCCTGGATCGTTACCTCCGTGAGGCTCGCTTTCGCGCCGGCAACCGCCGTCCGCGCCTCCGCAATGGGAAGACCCGACCAGGCGCAGAGATCGGCGATCGTGGCCGGTCCGTACGCGGAAACATAGCGGCGAGCCAGCTCGCCTAATGCCGTCTCACGCGATGGCGTGCGGACCCGAGGCACCCAATCGTCGAGCAGCACATAGGTCGACTCGCCGCGGTCCCGCTCGGGGCCCAGGCACAGGACGCCCTGCAACGCGGCGAGCCCAATCAGGTGTATCGGTGCCTGGGTCTTCGAGTCAAGCGCGATGCCCCGGCCGCGCAGTCGATTGACCATCTCGTGTCGCGTCAGAGGGCCGGAGCGCGCGAGAATCTTGCGGATCGCGACAACACCGCTGGATCTCAGGTCGTCGTCCAGTCCGAGTTGCGCATACCGAGTGGCGTTCGCTCTGACAAAGACCGGGCCCAGCAGCTGAACCAACCAGCGGATGTCGTCACTGGCGACAACGTGCAGGGTGCCGCGCATGAGCCAACTGCGGACGATGGACCGGTCGTCGTTGAGCGCACGTTTCACGTCGCCGGCACGGAGACCGGTGCTGCGGACACGCATGCCGAGCGCCGCCGCGCTGAGGACCTGCGCCTGTAGCCCGACGACCTCACGCAGGATCATCGCCGGACGCCCTGCTCTGGCCCTGTCTCGAGTCAGACGCTGCGCAGCGGCACGCATCGATAGCGCGGCGCCTTGGGACAGAGCCCTAGCCGCTGGCGGGTCCTGCCTCGACGCCAGGTTGGGTCATGCGCGAGGGATCCAGCAAGCGATCGAGCTCGGCAGGCGTAAGTTTCGTCCGCTCGCGAGCGATCTCACGGATGGTCTTGCCGGTGGTCAGCGCCTCCTTGGCGATTTTCGCGGCGGCATCATAGCCGATGGCTGGCGCGAGGGCGGTGGCGAGCATCAGTCCTTGTTCGACCATTTGCGGCCCGCGCTCCGTCGCCTTGATTCCGGCGATGCACTTCTCGCCCAGGTTCTGGGCAGCGGCCGACAACAGGGCGATCGACTCGAGCAAGGCGTACGCGGCCACCGGCATCATCAGGTTGAGCTCGAAGATGCTGCCTGCCTGTGCGGCGACCGCGATCGTCTGGTCGTTGCCGAGCACTTTCGCGATGACCATCGTGACTGACTCGATGATCACGGGATTGACCTTCCCCGGCATGATCGAGCTTCCTGGCTGCACCTCAGGCAGGGTGATCTCACCCAGCCCGGCGCGTGGGCCGGAGGCGAGCCAGCGCAGGTCGTTGCTGATCTTCCAGAGGCTCACCGCTACGGTACGCAGAGCCCCCGCCATCGACAGCACGGCATCCAGCGTCGCCTGCGCCTGAAAGTGATTGTCGGTTTCATGCACCAGCACGCCGGCGCGGCGACTCAGGTGCGATGAGACGCGCTGGGCGAACTCGGGATGGGCGTTGATGCCGGTCCCCACCGCCGTGCCGCCCAGCGGCAACTCGGCGAGCTCTTCCGCGGTGCGCTGGACCCGATCCAGCGATCGATGCAGCTGGCCGGTATAGCCCGCGAACTCCTGGCCGAGCCGGATCGGCGTCGCGTCCTGCAAGTGCGTCCGGCCGGTCTTGATGACCGGCATGAACTCTTTCGCCTTGGTGTCGAGCGTGCCCTTGAGATAGGAGAGCGCCGGCACCAGCTCTTCGTGGATTGCCACCAGCGCCGCCAGTTGCATCGCCGAGGGGAAGACGTCGTTGCTCGACTGGCACATGTTGACGTGGTCGTTTGGATGCACCGGGTTGTGCGTGCCGAGCGCTTGACCGAGGATCTGGTTGGCGCGGTTGGCGATCACCTCGTTGGCGTTGGTGTTGGTCGATGTCCCAGAACCAGTTTGAAAAACATCGACCACGAAGTCCTTGTCGAACTTGCCTTCCTCGACCTCCTCGGCGGCTTGCTGGATCGGGTTGGCGAGGCGCGTCTCCAGCAGCCCCAGCTCAGCGTTTACGAGCGCCGCTGCACCCTTGATCTGGGCCAGCGAGCGAATAAATCGACGGGGCAGCCGGAGGTTGCTGATGGGGAAGTTCTGTCGGGCCCTCTGGGTGCTCGCGCCGTAAAAGGCGTCCGCGGGAACTCGAACCTCGCCCATGGAGTCTCGTTCGACTCGCACGCCAGTCTCGTCCGCCATTCGCGGTCATCGTAGCAAGGGCCGGCTCGAAGCTGGCAGCCCTTCCGCTCATCCCGTAATCTTTAGCCGTGCCGGCACGGATTGTTTCGATTCAGCTCTGCCCGGGCCACCGCGAGCCGATGCAGCTGCTGGCCAATGCGACTCTGATTGCCGGACTCGGGATCGAGGGCGACAAGCACGCCGTCGCCACCTCCGATCGCCAGGTGTTGCTTGCCGACCAGGAAGCGCTCGACGAGGTCGGCGTCGAACCGGGAACGATCAAAGAGAACCTGACCGTCGAGGGCCTGCACGTCATGGGCCTCCCAGTCGGCACCCGCGTCAGGCTGGGCGACAGCGCAGTGCTCGAGATCACGAAAGTCTGCGAACCGTGCTTTCGCATGGATGAGATCCGCATGGGTCTCAAAGACGAGCTCGTGGGCCGGCGTGGCATGGTCGCTCGCGTCGTCAACGGCGGGTCGATCAGCGTCGGCGATCGCATCACCCTCGAAGAAGCAGAGCCACTGGCCTCGTAACTTGATCCGCGCGGTCGACCTACATGTTCATCTGCCCCTAAAGGAATGGCTCGATGGCAGCATGGGTCCCTACCGCGAGGGCGCGGCAAAATATTTTCGCGCTCAGGTCCACGAGCGCAGCGTCGACGAGCTCGCCGTGGAGTTTGCCCAGGAGCAAATCTTTGGGATTCTGCTCGCCTGGGATGCCGAGACCGCGACTCACCGGCCGCCGCTCGGGAATGACTTCGTTAGCGCGATCGTCAAGCGACATCCGAAGCGTTTCGCGTTCTTCGCCTCGGTCGATCCCTGGAAGCCCGACGCGGTCGAGCAGTTGGAGCGTGCGGTCAAAGAGCTCGGCGCCAAAGGCGCGAAGTTCCATCCGTCGATGCAGGACTTCTACCCGAGCGATGAGCGGCACTTCAAGCTCTGGGAGAAGGCCGCCGAGCTCAAGCTGCCGTGTCTGTTCCACACTGGAACCAGCGGCATCGGCGCCGGGCAGCCGGGCGGCCAGGGCATCAAGCTCGATCCCGCCCGACCCATACATCTGGACGCAGTCGCGGCGCGTTTTCCGGAGCTGCCCATCATCGCGGCGCACTTTGGCTGGCCCTGGCACCTGGAGCTGATCGCGATGGCGCTCCACAAAACGAATATCTACATCGAGCTCTCCGGCTGGTCGCCGCGATATTACCCGGAGGAGCTTGTCCGAGAGATCGGCGGTCGCCTGCAGGATCGAACGCTTTTTGGCAGCGACTACCCGTTCATCAAGCCGGCCCGTGTGCTCGAAGAGTTGGATGCGCTGTCACTCAAGCCGGAGGCCAAGGCGAAGATTCTTCGCGAGAACGCCGCGCGGTTGCTCAAGCTCGAGCTGGCCTAACTTTCGCCTGGCCCTCCCAGCAAACGACCCCGTCTGGCCCGACCACGGCTCCGTGGGCCGTTCCAGCCGGAAGGTCCATCCGGTCTCCGGCTCGGATCTCGATCGCCGGTCGGCCTGTGGGTGTGAATGTGATCGACCCCTGGGTTACATAGAGAATCTTTCGATAGGGGTGGTCGTGGACGGCGTAGACGGCGCCCGGCCCGTTGCTCCATTGATAGCAATGATCCGCCTCGGCCCGTAGCCTGGCCTCCACACTGCGGTTCATCGCTCCATAATGCACGGGGATGCCACGCGGCTACGCGCGTTACGTGCTCGCCGTCATGGTCGGCATCAACTTTCTCAATTACCTCGACCGCTACATCCTGCCGGCGGTCGCGACCAAGATCCAGGCGGAGTTCCACTTGACCGACGGCCAGGTTGGCTTGCTGGGGAGCGCCTTCCTGCTGGTCTACGCGGTGGCGACCATCCCCTTTGGGATCTGGGCCGACCGTGGCGTGCGTAAGACGGTTATCGGCATCGGCGTCACCATCTGGAGCCTGGCGACGCTGTTCACGGGCCTGGCCCGGAGTTACGCGCAGCTCTTCGCGGCGCGCGCCGTCATGGGTATCGGCGAAGCGAGCTATTACCCGGCCGGTACCGCGCTGCTTGGCGACTACTTCAAGAAAGAAGGTCGCGGACGCGCCATGTCGGTTTGGGCTTCCGGCACCGCGGTCGGCATTGCGGTCGGCTTCGCGGGCGGCGGGATCGTCGCCAGCATCCTGGGCTGGCGCGCGGCCTTCTACATGACCGCGGTCCCCGGGCTGGTCTTCGCCGTCCTCGCGTTCGGGCTGCGGGAGCCCTTGCGCGGCGCCGCGGAGGCGCGAGGTCCACAAATCGCAAAGCCCGCATCGATCACCTGGCGGACGTTCGCCGAATTGCTCCGGATTCCGACCCTGCGGGCCACGATTGCGGCCGAGACCGCGCTCTTCTTCGTGCTCGGTGGCGCCGCCTTCTGGCTCCCGACGTATCTGCAGCGGCGGTTTGCCCTGGGAACGGGAACCGCCGGCACGCTCGCCGGTGGCGTCCTCGTCGTCGGGCTGCTGGCTGGCTCGCTCCTGGGGGGAACGATTGCCGACCGGCTCGCCGTCCGGCGGCGCACCGCCAGCAACCTGCCGGTCGGGATCGCCGGCTTCATCCTGGGCGCCGTCTTCGTCGCCCTGGCGCTGTTGATGCCTAGCCTGGTGCTGTTCGTGCCGATGTTCCTGCTGGGTGCCGCCTGTCTCTACCTGTACAACGGGCCCTACACGGCCGTGAAACAGAACGTCGTCCTGCCCACGGTTCGTGCCACCGCGGTCACGGTCGCCCTCTTGATCGAGCACCTTCTTGGGGACTCGTATGCGCCCTTTGCCATCGGAAAGCTGTCCGACGCGTTGCACAACCTTCAACTCGCCCTGCTGATCCTGCTGCCGCCGCTGCTCCTGCTGGCCGCGGTCTTCGCCGCGCTTGGCCTGCGGCACGAGGAGGGGGACGGCCGCGCCATGGAGACGCGATGGGCCGCCGGCGCGACTCAAATCCCGTGAAACAGGTCGTCTTCCCGAAGTCCGTCTGCCGCTCCAACCAGCGAGAAGACCTCGGTATCACCCTGGCTCGCCACGAACTTCCGTAGCGGCTCCCACTCCTGCGTCTGGGTGCGGTGACGGGCGAAGGCGCGCAGTTTTGCCTCTTGGAAGCCCTTGATCAGGACGCGAGTTGTGATCGGAGGTTGTGGCGGCAGCTTGAGCGACTTCACGGCCATGGTGGTCGCGGTCTGGAAATAGAGCTTGCTCGGTGACCATGGTGCGATCCCGAGTGCCAGCGCCTCGAGTTCGTAGGCGGCGGGGTCGCCCGAGAGGGCGCAGGCCTGGACCGTCATCCGGCTGACGACCTTGTGGTCGGGATGACCGTAGGCGCCTTCCGGCCCGAAGGTGACGACGACCTGCGGCCGGTGGCTGCGAATCACACGGACAATGTCGCCCAGTAATCGCGCGCGAACCGCGTCGACTTCTTCGACTCGTTCGAGCGCGCCATCCGGGTAGTCGAAAACTTCGAGAAAGCGCACCCCGAGCTCAGACGCGGCCTCGCGGAGCTCGAGACCACGAACCTCAGTCAGCTGGCGAAGTTCGCCCGGCACCCGGCCGTTCCACAGCCCGGCGCCGCCCCGGGTCATGGTGACCAGGCTGACCGCCGCGCCTTCGGTGCCGTAGCGGGCGATCGTCGAGGCGCACCCGAAGCACTCGTCGTCAGGGTGCGGCATCACCACCATCAGGCGCTGGCCGTCGCGCTGCATGTCCGAACCATAATGAACGGGTGCTCGACCAAGCGATTGCCGGCGTCGAGGCTGGGCTGGCTGTATCTTGAGCGCGCTCCTCGTGCTTCACACCGGCCTGTTCCGTACCGGGCTGCTGATTACGGCCTTCATCGGCGTCTGGGGCCTGGTGACGTACTTTCGAAAACAGCCATCCAGCGGCAGCTTCCGCGCCACGCTGGTCCTGACCGAAGCCCTCTTCATCGTGCAGGGTGTAGTGGGAGTGCTGGTGTTCGCGAACGGGCGGCGTCCGCACGACAACCTTCACTGGCTCTACGGCGTCCTGCTGGTGATCGTGCTCCCGATCGCCATGAGTTACGTCTCGGGGCGCGATCCGCGCCGGGAACCGCTGGTCTACGGCATCGCCGCGCTGTTCATGGCGGGGCTGACGATCCGCGCGTTTACCACTGGCGCCTGAAAAACGAGAGAGGGACCCTTTCGGACCCCTCTCGTTACCGCTGACTAGCGGCTCTTACGGGTCGCTTTCTTGGCCTTTTTCGTGGCCTTCTTCCTGGTCGCCATGCGTCACCTCCTTATCGCGTGAGCGGCGAACTGCGCACCCGTCGTGCGCTTAAATCAGATAACGCTTAGTCCAAAACGAACTTGCAGATTCGTAACGTGCGCGGCTCAGAAAAGACGCAACTGGTCGACCTGGTCCAGTGGTTTCGCGCGCAAGCCGCGCCGCCGGAGGTGCGTGGCGAGCTCTTCATCGAAGCCGAGCACGGTGTAGGTCATGCTCGCGTTGACCTGCTCCGCGTAACAACAGAGTTCCTCGAAGTCCGCGTGATCTGACAGTGGAAACACCGCGTCGACCTCGAGGCGATCCTTGAGGCTCCGGTCCATCGCCCAACCGGTCAATGCCGCGGTTTTGAATTCACCAACCTGGTCGCGCAGGCTACTGCGACGGGCTGACGGTGGCGTGATGACAACCGTCGGCTGCCCCACCGTGTCTCCCAAGCGCTGATAAGGAGGCAGGTCGCAACCGAGCTCTCGATACACCTCCGTCACGCCATATAACGATGGATGCAGCGCGATGAGCAGGCCTTCCGCCGCCAGCGCCGACAGGATCTCCTGTCCCTTGCCCAGCGAATAGCCGAGGAGGACGGGGGTCGCGCCCCCATCACGGACGCCTTTGCACCAGGCGATGACGTCGGCGATGACTTCTGCCGTCTCGGGAAAACGATAGTGCGGCTTGCCAAAGGTGCTCTCCAGCACCAGCACCTCGGCCGGCACCGGCTCGGCTGCTCCGCTGGTGAAGCCGGCTCGCGTCTTCAGATCGCCGGTATAGAGGACGCGTCCGAAGTCGGTATCGACCAGAGTCTGGGCCGACCCGAGGACGTGGCCGGCGGGGTAGAGGGTCACCGCGCACCGGTCCAGGGTGATCGATTGCCCGTAGGGTAGGGCCTGCACCGTGCCAGTGGAGCGCCGGCGATGGGTGACGAGCCGCCGCGTTGCCGCCGTGGCGTACGCCAGCGGGTGCGCGGCGACATGGTCGCTATGCGCGTGGCTGATGACGGCTCGTGGCCGTGGCTTGCGAGGGTCGAGCCACAGCCCCTGCTCGGGAAGGTAGACGCCGCTGTCCCAGAGGATCGGGTAGGCGATCAATGCGGCGTCTTACTCGGTGACGGCGGCGCGTTCGAAGAGCTCGTCGCGAAGCGCGCAGTAGGTGCAGAAGCGCTGGCCGGGCGGCCCGGCGAAGACGCCGGTCTTGCCGCAGGTGGGGCAGGTCTCCTTCTCCGCCTCGACCGGGGTTTCCACCGGGGCGATCTCGAGAAGTGATGGCTCCTCAACGGCGTGGTCGACAGCCTGGACCTCGCTCGCGGCAACCTGGTCGTCCGCCGCAGCCTGAATTGCAGCATCGCTCAGGGTGGGCTGCGGAGTCGCGAGGGGTGGCGCGTCCGACGGTGGTTGTGACGCGGTGGGGGCAGGTTCAGCCTCCACCCGGGACCGGAACAGCCGGGTCAGCCAGCCGAGCACTCGCGGCTACGGTAGAACACTGGCGCTGCCCTGTCAAATACCGGCTAAACAGCCAGGTCCAGTTGGAGGGGCTCCAAAGGCGGTTCGGCACGCCAGGCGCGCCGATCCCCGACCCCGTGGCGGCGCTTCAACTCCGCCACCGCAGCGGTCACCGGCGCCTTGACGGTCGGCGGCGCATAGGCGCCCGGAAAGAGCTCCCGGTAGCGGGGCAGCAGGTGCGGATACTCGCGCCCGAGGAATTCCATGAAGTGCTCCTTCGTCCCTGGCTTGAGATAGACAATATTGGCCCAGACAAAGCAGGCCCCGGCCTCGGCGGCAGCGGCGACGGTCGCCTCGAGCTGCTGCGGCGAATCGGAAAGCCCCGGCAAGACCGGCGCCATCCCGACGCCCGCCTCTATGCCCGCCTCGACCAGGGCTTTCAGGACCTTGAGCCGCTTCGCAGGCGGGGGTGTGCCGGGTTCGGTCTTTGCCCAAACGGTCTCGTCGCCGGTGGGGATGCTGAAGCACACCGTTGTCTTCGCCCGCCGCGAAAGCTCGTACAGAACATCGACGTCGCGCAGGACCATTGTGCCCTTGGTGATCAGCCCGATCGGCGTCCGGAAGTCGCGGAAGGCCTCCAGGCAGCGGCGCGTCAGCTTGTAGGTCCCCTCGATGGGCTGGTAGGGATCAGTCGCCGTGCCGAAGGCGACGGTTTCGCGCTTCCAGCTCCGGCGGGACAGCTCGCGTCGCAGCAGTTCCGGCAGATTGACCTTGACGCCGACCCTGGCGGAGAAGCCCGTGCCCGGGTCGCGATCGGCGAGCTTGGCATGGGCGCGCGCAAAACAGTAGACGCAACTGTGAAAGCAGCCCTGGTAGGGGTTGAGGGACCAGTTGAAGCCCATGTGCTGCACGCGGTTGAGGGCCGACTTGGCCACGATCTCGAAGTACTCGCTGCGGGGCATGGGTTTTCCATCATAGAACATACGTTCGATCGGTTGCGATTTCTCCATAATGGGAGCAGCCAGCATGAATGTCCTCGTCTGCGTGAAGCAGATTCCCGATCCGAACGTCCCCGGAAGGCTCGACCCGCAGACCAAGCGACTGGTGCGCGAGGGCGTCGACGCGGTGCTCGATCCAGGTGATGAGCATGCGGTTGAAGCCGGCCTCCAGGTGATCGAGAAGGAGGGGGGCGAGGCCACCATCATTTCGATGGGCCCACCGAGGGCCATGGACGCAATCCGCCGGGCGCTGGCAATGGGCGGCAACCGCGGGATCCTGATCACAGACCCCGGGCTGGAGAATTCGGACGCGCTCAGCACGGCGCGGGCCATCGCCGCGGCGATCAAAGGGCAGAGCTATGACTTGATCATCTGCGGAACGGAGAGCACCGACGGCTCGTCGGGGGCGGTGCCGGCGCAGCTCGCCGAGCTGCTCGGGCTACCGCTGCTCAGCTTCGCGAAGAAGCTCGAGGTCACCGACGGCAAGGCGCGGATCGACCGGCAGACCGACGATGGCTACGACGTGGTGGAGGCGCCGCTGCCAGCGGTCGTCACCGTGACCGGCGGCATCAATGACGCCCGCTATCCCGCCCTGCGAGGCATCATGCAGGCCAAGAACAAAGAAGTGAAGCAGGTCGGACTGCAGGACTTGGGGCTCGATGGGCAAGCCGGCAAGGCCGCGCTGACCGAAGAAGTCGTCGAGATCAAACCGGCCGAGGCGCGCAAGGCTGGTGAGATTGTCGAAGACAAAGGCGAAGGCGCCAAGCGCGTCGCCGACTATCTTGCCGACTTGAAGGTCATCTGATGGCGGGAATCTGGGTCTTTGCCGAAACCGTCGACGGGACGCCCACCCCGGTTGTGCTCGAGCTCCTAACCAAAGCCCGATCCCTGGGCGAGGTAACCGCCGTGGCGCTCGGTCCGAGCGCATCGAAGTCAGTTGAGACGCTCGGCAAATACGGCGCCAAGAAGGTTTACGTCCACGAGGATCCCGCCTTCCGTGACATTCTTGCCACGCCGGCGGTCGATCTGCTCGCCCGCCTGATCGAGAAGGGTCAGCCCGATCTCGTCATCTTTGGCATGACGTACGACGGTCGCGATGTGGCCTCGCGGCTCAGCGCCCGCCTTTCGACGGCGCTGATCGCCAACGCGAGCGACGTCAGGAAGAAAGATGGTGGCTGGGCCATCGTCACGCCGGTCTTTGGCGGCAGCTTGCTGGTCACCACCGTTCCCAAGGCAAAAGCGCCCACCCTGGTCCTGATCCGTCCCAAGGCCGTCGCCGCCGAGCCGGCCGCGTCCGCGACCGCACCAGAGGTCGAAACGCTCACCGATCCGGTCGATACAGGCAAGCCGGTCGCGCGGGTGCTCCGGCGCGAGAAGGAGAAGGCGAGCGGTCCCAAGCTCGAGGATGCCTCGATCATCGTCAGTGGTGGGCGCGGGCTTGGCGCGCCGGAGAACTTCAAGATGCTCGACGAGCTCGCCGCCGAGCTCGGCGCCGCGGTGGGGGCCAGCCGCGCGGTCGTCGATGCCGGCTGGAAACCGTACTCGTTCCAGATCGGGCAGACGGGAAAGACCGTCAAGCCAACGGTTTATATCGCGCTCGGCATCTCGGGCGCCATGCAGCACACGGTCGGAATGAAGGGCGCCAAAGCCATCATCGCGATCAACAAGGACCCCGAGGCGCCGATCTTCAAGCTGGCCGACCTGGGCGTGATCGGCGACGTCCACAAAATCGTGCTCCAATTGATCCAGGAAGTCCGCTCGCGCAAGGGCAAGTGAGCAAAGAGCTCAGCCTGCTGTCGGTGCAGCCGCACCCCGACGACGAGTCCATCGGCATGGGCGGGACGCTGGCGCGCTACAGCGCGGAGGGTTTGCGCACCACGCTCGTAACCGCGACCCGCGGCGAAGTCGGCGAGATCCTCGACAAGGACCTCGATCCCAAGGAGGCGGCGCCGAGGCTGGCGACGATTCGAGAGGCCGAGCTGCGCAATGCGGTCAAGATCCTCGGGGTCACCGAGCTGGTCTTCCTCGGCTACGAGGACTCGGGCATGGCGGGCCTGGCGCGAAACCGCGAGCCCAAGACGTTCTGGCAGGCCGACGAAGAAGAGGCGATCGGACGGCTGATCCAGGTGGTGCGGCGCGTGCGGCCGCAGGTGATGGTCACCCAGAACGAGTTTGGTGGCTACGCCCATCCCGATCACATCAAGACCCACCGGGTGGCAATTGGCGCCTTCTTTTACGCGGCCGACGTGGAGCGCTTTCCGGGCGGCGAGCCGTTCCGGCCCAGCAAGCT
>VBIS01000010.1 GCA_005880605.1 Chloroflexota bacterium | reverse complement strand
TTTACGGCGCATACGCCTTCAATGTCTGTGGCGACCTGGCCGAGCGCCTCGGCGGTCGCTACTACGGGCTGTTCGACCTCTCGCAGCGCTCGATCGTTGATAGCGTCCAGCGTGAGATGCTTAGGACGGGTTCAGCCTAATGGAACGGTTCGTATATCCCTTCAGTGCGATCGTTGGGCAGGACAAGATGAAGTTGGCGCTCATCTTGAATGCCATCCATCCTGCCATTGGTGGGGTGCTGATCCGCGGGGAAAAGGGGACCGGCAAGTCGACCGCGGTTCGCGCCCTGGCCCGGCTACTTCCAGAATTGACCGTGGTCGCGGATTGCCTGTACCGCTGCGACCCCGACGCACCCGAGTCGCTCTGCTCCGACTGCCAGGACCGGCTCGCGAGTGGCGAAACGCTGCCTCGCGCCCGCCGGCGGATGCGGGTCGTGGAGTTGCCCATCAATGCCTCCGAGGACCGGGTGGTCGGCGCCATCGATATCGAGGCCGCCATCAAGAGTGGCGAGCGCCGCTTCGAGCCGGGTGTACTAGCCGAAGCCAACCGCAACATTCTTTATGTCGACGAGGTGAATCTGCTGGACGACCACCTGGTCGATGTACTGCTGGATGCGGCCGCCATGGGCGTGAACGTGGTGGAGCGCGAGGGGATTTCGATCTGGCATCCGGCGCGCTTCATCCTGGTTGGCACGATGAACCCGGAGGAAGGAGACCTCCGGCCGCAATTGCTGGACCGGTTCGGTCTGACCGTCGACGTTGAAGGCATCAAGGACATAGGACAGCGGGTACAGATCGTTGAGCGTCGCGAGGAATGGGAGTCCGACCCAGCAGGCTTTAGCCAGCGCTTTGCCGAGCAGGACGCGCAGATTGGGACGCACATCGCCGAAGCCATCGTTCGCTTCCCGCGGGTCTCGATGCCGGTCGCCATCCTGCGGGCGCTCGCCGAGATGAATGTCAGCCTCCAGGTTGATGGGCATCGCGCCGACCTGGTCGGCCGCAAGGCGGCCCAGGCGCTGGCTGCCTATCGGGGGATTCCTGAGGTTGGGGTCGCCGAGGTCAATGAAGTGGCGGATATGGTCCTCGCCCACCGGGTCAAAGCCGGGGGCCGCCACGAGCTTGGGATCGTCCAGAGCCATCCCAGCGCCTCCCGGGCCTCGCGAAGCTAGCTCCAGGTGTCAACGCCGACCCACCTGACCCGAGCGATCTCCGTCATTGCGCACGTCGACCACGGCAAGACGACACTGTCCGACCGCCTGCTGGAGTACACGGGCACCGTGGCGCCGCGCGACATGGTGGAGCAGGTGCTGGATCAGCTTGATCTCGAACGAGAGCGCGGCATCACGATCAAGGCGCAGGCGGTCCGGATGCTCTACAAGGCCGACGACGGCAATACCTACCAGATCAACCTGATCGATACCCCCGGCCACGTCGACTTTTCCTATGAGGTCTCACGCGCGCTGGCCGCGTGCGACGGCGCGATCCTGGTGGTCGACGCATCGCAGGGGATCGAGGCGCAGACCCTGGCCAACGTGCACCAGGCGCTCGACCACCACCTGAAGATCATCCCGGTCGTCAACAAGATCGACCTTCCGCAGGGCAACCCGGAACTGGTGCGGGAGGAGATCGAGAAGGTGATTGGCCTGCCTGCCGAATCGGTCATCTTCGCCAGCGCACGGAAGGGCATTGGGACGAAGGAGATCCTCGAGGCGGTCGTGCGGGAGGTCCCAGCGCCGACCGGCGACTCCAATGCACCGCTGCAGGCGCTGATTTTCGATGCCAAGTTCGACGCCTACCGCGGCGTCGTCACCTACATCCGGGTGCTTGAGGGAACACTGCGCACGGGCATGCGCATCCAGATGATGCAGACCGGAAATTCATTCGAGGTCGACGAGGTGGGCATCTTCCGTCCCGACCGCACCCCGGTCGACGACCTGTCTGCCGGCGAGGTCGGCTACTTGATCGCCAACATCCGCAACGTGCGTGACTCCCGAGTGGGCGACACCGTGACCGACGCCACGAGGCCGGCGGCGGCGCCGTTACCCGGCTACCGCCATGTCACGCCGATGGTCTTTGCCGGCCTTTTCCCGACTGACACCGAGCAATACCAGCAGCTCAAGGAGGCGCTCGAGAAACTGCAGCTCAACGACGCCGCGCTGGTGTATGAGCCGGAGACCTCGGCCGCCCTCGGATTCGGGTTCCGTTGCGGCTTCCTGGGCCTGCTCCACATGGAGATCGTCCAGGAGCGCCTCGAGCGCGAGTTCAACCTGACGCTGCTCGGGACGGCTCCGACGGTCGAGTATCGCGTGAAACTGCGCGACGGGACCGAGATCCCGGTCGACAACCCGGACAAACTGCCCGATCCTGGTGAGATCGAGGCCATCAGCGAGCCGATGGTGATCGCCACCATCGTGGTGCCCAGCACCTACGTCGGCAACATGATGGAGCTCAGCCAGGAGCGGCGCGGGCAATTCCTGAACATGGAATACGAGCCCGGTGACCGGGTGGTCATCACTTACCGGATGCCACTCGCCGAGATCATCCACGACTACTACGACCAGCTGAAGTCCCGCAGCAAGGGATACGCCTCGCTCGACTACGAGATGGTCGGCTTCGAAGAGGCGAATCTCGTGAAGCTCGATGTGCTGGTCGCCGGGTCACCGGTCGACGCGCTCTCGATGATCGTGGACCGGAGCAAGGCGCAACAACAGGGCCGTCGGCTGGCGGAAAAACTCAAGACCCTGATCCCGCGCCAGCTCTTCGAGGTGCCGATACAGGCCGCGATCGGCGGCAAGATCGTCGCGCGCGAGACCGTGCCGGCGATGCGCAAGGACGTCACCGCCAAGTGCTATGGCGGTGACGTGACCCGCAAGCGGAAGCTGCTGGAAAAGCAGAAGGAAGGGAAGAAGAGGCTGAAGCGTGTCGGTAACGTCGAGATTCCGCAGGAGGCCTTCATGGCCGTGCTGAGCCTGGACTGATGGAACGCATCCACAGTCTTTACCTGCACGTCCCCTTCTGCACCTGGGTGTGCAAGTACTGCGACTTCAACGCCTACGCCGTCCTCGATGGCCTGATCCCGCCCTACGTCGATGCGCTTGCCCGCGAGATCGATGCGGCCGCGGACAGCCTGCCGATCGGCCCAATCGAGACGATCTTCATCGGTGGCGGGACGCCCAGCCTTCTCACGATCGATCAGCTGCGCTTTCTGATGGATCATGTCCGTTCGATCGGACTGGCGGCCGGCGCCGAGGTGACCATGGAAGCGAACCCAAGCAACGTGACGAGCAAGAACGTGGCGGGCTGGCTCGAGGCGGGCGTGAACCGGCTCAGCATCGGCGTGCAGAGCCTGCGGCCTGACGCGCTGCGCTTCCTGGAACGGCTCCACTCCGGCAGCGACGCGATGGCGGCGATCCGTACCTCGCGCACCGGAGGTTTGGCGAACGTCAATGCCGATCTGTTGTATGGCGTTCCTGGCGTAAACCTCGCCGGCTGGCTCGAGACCCTCGACGCGGTGCTGGCCGAAGGCGTGCAGCATCTGTCGGCCTACGAGCTCACGGTTGAATCACAAACCCGGCTTGGGCAGGAGGTGCGGACGGGCCTCGTTCAGATGCCAGACGCTGACGACCAGCTGGAGCAGTACTGGGCGGCGGTGGAACGGTTGGAGGCCGCCGGCTACGGCCATTACGAAATCTCGAACTGGTCCCGACCTGGATTCGCCTGCCGGCACAACCTGGCCGCCTGGCATTACGAGCCCTACCTCGGTTGCGGCGCCGGCGCGCACTCGATGTTCCGCCGCAATGACGGGAGCACGGAGCGGCGGTGGAACGTAAAGGGCCCGCACGCTTACATCAAGCAGGCATCCGTCTCGGGTCATCCAGTTTCGGGCAGCGAGACCTTGTCACCAGAGCGGGCAAGTGGGGAGGCCGCCATGATTGGCGTGCGGTTGCTGGATGGCACGGCGGCAGCGCGAGATTTCCCCGTACAGCGAACGCAACTGGTCGAGGCCGGGTTGCTGGCCGAACAGGATGGCGACGTCCGTCTCACGCGACGGGGTATCGAGCTCGCCAACCAGGTCGGCGCGACTTTCCTCGTTTAGGAACGCACGCGGTCGA
Source organism: Chloroflexota bacterium (assembly GCA_005880605.1). Lineage (GTDB taxonomy): Bacteria > Chloroflexota > Dormibacteria > CF-121 > CF-121 > CF-13. The sequence goes on along the minus strand of VBIS01000010.1, from coordinate 7,912 downwards.
CGTGGCTCCCCGAGGGCAGCCAAAGACCGAGTGCTATTGGCGCCAGGATGCCGCCAATGAAGAACAGGAGTATGGGAATGTTGGTCCAATACCCAAGTGCGGCCATCCATATGCTGAGCATCACGAATACGCCCGCGAATACGCCGCCGACGGGCAGAACTTTCCTCGCGTCCTGGGGTCCTACCCGGTTGCGTATCCATCTTGTGGAGGCCACGAGGAGGGCGGCTCCGATCACATAGCATGCCGCGGCTGTGCTGAGTCCTCTAAGCGTGAAATCGAGAGGATTTCGACCGTAGGCGTTGAGCCCAAGCGCTGGGAGACCGACGTCCAGCGCGACGATCAAGGCGGTGGCTGCCAGGAGAAGGCCCACGACGGCAAGCGCACCGACAAGCACGCCGCCGGCGGAACGGGCCATAGCGGCAGTGTAGCCCGATATCCTTCCCGTGTGAAGTGGCCGCTTCTTCTCACGACGATCGCGTTTTTTCTGGCGGGTGCCGCGCTGGGTTACGCTTCACTCGCCGGCGGGCCCCTTCCCGCCGCTACCGCGGTCATCTTCCTGGTACTCCTGCTCACGAGGTTCCGTACGCGGCCGGAACAGCCAGGTGCTTACATGCTCGGCGCAGGACTAGCTGGGGCAGCAATTCTGTTGAAAGTCATCGCGGATTGTTCGCCGCCGTCATGTCACTACGAGGTCATCACGCCGATTGTGGGCGTCCTTTTCGTCGTCATCGCCACCTGTGGAGCCGGTCTCTTGGTGCGTGCCGTTATGCGGCACCGCTTTTCGACATAGGAGGCATCACCCCCCACCCTGACCCTCCCCCGCAAGGGGGGAGGGAAAAGAACTGCTTGCGCGTTTGGGCACGCCCACTTTGGCCATCACCCGCTCGAATAGGTCGTACGGCTGGGCGCCCATCACCAGGTAGCGGTCGGCGATCACATGGGCGGGGATGCCGTTAATGCCCAGCTCCTCGGCCTCGCTGCGCCGAGCGTCGAGGTAGTCGCCGAACCGGTCCTCGGCGATGGCCGCCTCCATCCCGGCAACGTCGACACCCGTTCGTGCCGCGACCTCGCGCAAGACGGCGATCTCCGAGACGTCTCGACCTTCATCCCAGTACGTGTGCAAGAGGTTGTGATGCATGGCATCGAAGCGACCCTGCTCCCTGGCGAATTCGGCGGCCTGCAAGGCGGGTCGGGAGTTGATCAGCCGCTGGTGCAGTTTGAGCTCGAGGCCGACCGTGGCAGCCAGCCGATTGACCCCTTCCTCGGCCCTGGCCATGTAGGCGGCGGGCAGGACCTCCTCGCGCGGCCGCCCTTCCGGCGGGATCTCCGGATGGAGCTCAAACGGTACCCATTCGATCTCGACGTCGTATTCCCGCTCCAGCCGTTCGACCCCGACCGAGTCGATGTAGCAGAAGGGTCAGACGTAGTCCGAGTAAATGCGCACCGGGGTGGGCATCCACCGAGAATAGCCGGTACAATTCAAGTTAGCACTCGCGGATCGAGACTGCCAATATGATGGAAGCCACTCCCCTCGACGAGCGCAAGCAGCAAATCCTGAAAGCCGTGGTCTCGGACTACACCGTGACCGGGGTCCCGGTCGGTTCGCAGGTGCTGGCGGCCAAGTACTTTATCGCGCTCTCATCGGCCACCATCCGCAATGAGCTCGCCGACCTGGTCGGCACCGGCTACCTGCAGCAGCCGCACACTTCGGCGGGCCGGGTCCCGACCGACCGCGGTTACCGGTACTTCGTCGATTTCCTGATGGATCCCGAGGCGGTGTCACCCACGGTCCGGCGGACCGTCAAGCAGGCCTTCGAAACGGCGCCACACAGCGTCGAGGGGATCCTGGAGAAAGCCGCCATGGTGCTCGCGCAGGTCACCGAGAATGTCTCGCTGGTCACTGCCCCAGAAACCAGCGAGGCGCGCATCAAGCACATCGACCTGGTGTCATTGGAGTCCCAGTCGGTCCTGATCATCCTGGTGCTGGAGGGCAACCTGATCAAGCAGACGGTGATTCGTCTCGAGCGGGCCACCTCCCAGGACGACCTCAGCCGGATGGCCGCCATGCTCAACCGAAAGGTCAAGGGACAGACCGCCGACGAACTCCTGTTGCGGCTTAGCGGGCTCGGCCCCGATCGCGATGAGCAGCGCCAGATCCTCGAACGGGTGATCGAGTCGATCAGTTCCCACCAGGCGACGCGCCAGTCGGTCGTGCTGCATGACGGCGTACGCAACCTGTTGCGCCATCCTGAGTTTGTCGAGGTCAACCGACTCGAAGAACTCCTCGAATTGCTGGAGCAGGGCGCCCAGCTGGCCGGCATTCTGCAGCAGGTTGCCTTCGACAAGGACGTCGAGATCATCATCGGGCGGGAGAACACGAGCAGCGGGTTACGCGAGTGCAGCCTGGTGCTGACGACGTACAAGATGGACGAGCGGGTGCGGGGCACGATCGGCGTGATCGGCCCGACGCGGATGCATTACGGGCAGGTCGTGGCCCGGGTCCGGCTGGTCAGCCAGGCGGCCTCGGAACTCCTCGGCCCCCTCGGGAACTGATTCGGCCGGCAGGGCAATGGGTAAAAAGCCAAACATGTCATCGAAGCACCAGCCCGCCGATCCAGCTGCTGGCGGACAAAGCCGCCCCGGCGTGACCGACACCCGGGCCAGCTCGGCGACAGAGAGCGAGCCGGGCCCCCAGGCCCAGCAGCCGGCAGACCCGGAAGTTCAGGCGGCCCGGGACGAGGCGGAGGCGAATTTTGCCCGCTATCAGCGGCTCGCCGCCGACTTTGAAAACTACAAGCGGCGCAGCCGCCAGGACCTGACCGATCGAACCCAGTTCGCCAACGAGGAACTGCTCCGCAAGCTGCTCCCGCTGCGCGAGAAGTTCGACCCGGCCCAGCACGAGGCGATTGCCAGCGAGGAGACCGATGAGCACGAGGAAGGCACCATCGTCGAGGAGATGCAGCCCGGGTACCGGCTCCACAACCGCGTGCTGAGGCCCACCCTGGTGAAGGTTGCGCATCCCCGCGCGTTAAAGTCCTAGCAACCCCTTATGGCGATCAAGCGGGACTACTACGAGGTGCTCGGCGTGAGCCGAACCGCCAGCGCCGAGGAACTGAAGCGGGCTTATCGCAAGCTCGCGCTGCAATTTCATCCCGATCGCAATCCCAATGACCCGCAGGCTGAGTCGCGCTTCAAGGAGGTCAACGAGGCTTACGAGGTCCTGAGCGACCAGTCGAAGCGCCAGCGGTATGACACCTTTGGCCATTCCGCCCAGGGGACGCCTGGCTTCGATTTCGGCGGGGCCGGCTTCGGCGGGATCAATGACATCTTCGACATGTTCTTCGGCGCGGCTGCGGCCGGCCGAGGGCGCACCGGGCCACGCCGCGGGGCGGATCTTCGGCTCGACCTCCGACTCACTTTCGAAGAGGCGGTCTTCGGTATCGAACGCGAGCTGACCATCCCGCGGGCGGAGGCCTGCCAGGCCTGTCATGGCAGCGGCGCCGAGCCGGGCACCTCGCCGCAGACCTGCCCCCAGTGCCGCGGCAGCGGCCAGGTCCGCCGCGCCACCCAGTCGATCTTCGGCCAGATCGTCAACGTCGCCAGCTGCCCTCGCTGCAACGGCGAGGGCAAGGTTATCGAGCGACCGTGCAAGACCTGCGGCGGCAGCGGTCACCGACCGGGCGAAAAGAAGGTGCGTGTCAACATTCCCGCCGGCGTCGACAGCGGATCGCAGATCCGCCTCACGGGTGAGGGCGAGATCGGCCCGCGTGGTGGCGCCCCGGGCGACCTGTACATCGTGCTCCAGGTCAAGCCGCACCCGGTGCTGAAGCGCAACGGCACCGACGTGGTCTACGAGCTGCCCCTGAGCGTGGCGCAGGCCGCGCTCGGCGACACCGTGGAGATCCCAACGGTCGATGGTCCGGAGAAGATCGAGATCGCGCCAGGCACCCAATATGGGAAGACGATCCGGATCAGCGGACGCGGCGTTCCGCATGTGCGCTCCGGCCGTCGCGGCGACCAGCTCGTCTACGTGCGGGTCGTAATTCCCACCAATCTGACCGAAGAACAGAAGGAATCGCTCCGACAGTTGGGCGGCATCAGCGGCAAGCCGCAGCACATCGAGAAGGGCTTTTTCGACAAGTTCAAGCACGTCATCGGCCTCGACTAGACCAGCCCTCGAGCCTCGGTAGACTAGCGCGGTGTCGACGGCGGTTCGTCTCGGTGTATTGATCGCCGCGATCGCCGTCGTGCTCGCGTTGCTGGTCGGTCCTGCCTGGCGCGGCAGCTTCTACCGAAGCTGGCTGCGGCCGCGCCTGGTGGTCTTTGGCGTGATCGTGGCGCTGCTGGCGGCTGGCGAATACATTTTCCGCGTCGTCAACGCGATCAAGAGCCATTGATGGCGCGCTCGTTCCAGGTCACCTTCGTCAGGAGCGGCAAGACGCTCGCGGTCGACGAGACCGAGGGAGTCCTTAACGCTGGACTCGAAGCTGGGCTGACCCTTGCCTACGATTGCCGCAAGGGCCGGTGCAAGACCTGCATGGTCAAGGTGGATGGGATCATCGACCAATCCGAGGCCTGGCTGATCAGTAACGAGGAGCTCGCCGACGGCTATGCCTTGATCTGCGTTGGGAAACCACGGAGCAATCTTCGAGTGCACGCGTGACGCGGTTCACGCTCGTCGACCTCGTCATCGTGATCGCGGTCGTGTTTGCCATCAGCAGCGGATATCGCCGCGGCTTCTGGCTCTCGCTGGCCCAGTATGCCGGCCTGGTTCTGGGGGTGGTGATCGGGGCCGCGCTGGCGCCGGTGCTGATGGACGCCATCAACGTCACCGGCGCGAGCATCCGGTCGCTCGGAGCGGTGCTGATCCTGATCGTGCTGGGTGCCATCGGCAGCAGCGTCGGCTACTGGGTGGGCGAGCCCATCCGCCTACGGCTGTTAGCGCACCCGCAAAGTGGCCGGATCGACAGCGTGGCCGGGGCCATCTTCTCCGCGCTGGCCGTGCTCTCAGTGTCCTGGTTCCTGGGACTCAGCCTGGCGCGGTTGCCCAGCCCGCAACTCTCGAGTGCCATCCAGCGCTCGGCCGTGCTGCGGGCGCTGGACAGCGTTGCGCCGCGGCCCCCGGGCTTCCTGGCCCGAGTCGAAGCCATCATCGCGGGCGTCAACTTCGCGCCGGTCTTCTCCGGGTTGGAGCCGCTGAGCCCTTCGCCCCAAGCATTGCCCACCTCGGTCGACACCCCGGGCGTCCGAACGGCGCAATCCGAGACCTTGAAGATCCAGGGTTACGGCTGCGGCGGCATCGTCTTTGGCAGCGGTTTTCCAGTCGGCCCCGGCCTGGTACTCACCAACGCCCATGTGGTCGCCGGGACCCAGGGCACGACGGTACGGAATTCGGTGGGGCGCAGCCTGTCGGCCCGCGTCGTCCTTTTCGATTCCCAGCGCGACGTCGCCATCCTCTATGTGCCGCAGCTGGCGCTGCCGCCGCTCCCGGAAGCATCCGCAGGCAGGGGCACCGAGGGTGCGGCGATCGGCTACCCGGGCGGCGGTGGGGAGCAGGTCTCGCCCGCTGTGGTCAACGGCGAGGTCAAGGCTGAAGGTCGCGACATTTATGGTCAGCGACTGGTGGTGCGCAGTATCTGGATCATCCAGGCGAAGGTCGAGCCGGGGAATTCAGGCGGGCCGCTCGTCGACCTGAACGGCAGCGTGATCGGTGTCATCTTCGCCGCCTCCACCAGCTCGCCGGGCCAGGCCTACGCGCTGACCGACGCCGAGGTTCAACCCGACATCGACCAGGCTGAGGGCCGCACCGCCTCGGTGCCCGTCGGCGCCTGCGCCATGTAAGAGGCCCCCACCCTACCCTCCCCCAGAGGGGGAGGGGGAAGCAGTGGGCTGGATGTTTTGCTGGCCCTGGATCGTCATCTCGCCGGAGATCAGGAAGGGTGCCCGGCTGTTCTCACGGATGAACCCCATGGTGACCATCATCAAGATCGTCAGCACCGCCATCAGCATCAGTAATCGCTGCTCGCCGCGGCGGGCTGCGCCCCAGATGACGCCCGGCAAGCCACGCAGGTACCAGACGACCGCCGCAATCGCGAGCAGCGTATAGAACATCAGCGCCAGCACCTTCCAGGGAATCATCGATCCCAGCGGGTTGATCAGTCCGCCCTCCCAGAACGGCCGGTTGAGGCCGGCGCCCACCACCGCGTCATAGGTGAGTCCGAGGTGATAGGGCTGGGCGGCGAGCAACGTGGTCAGCACCAACCCAACCGCCATGGCCTTGAGCAGGCCGGCGCCGCGCGCCCCATTGCTCCGCAACCGACGCGCGAAATACAACGTAGCGGTGAGGAACATGATCCCGAGCAGCGTGATCTGCCAGAGGAAGAGCGGGCTCAGCGTGCCGAACATCATCTTGTACCAGCTGCCGTACGCATGGAGTTGGATTTCTTTCGCGTACGAGTAGCCGACCACCGGCTGCAAGAGCGTCAGGGAGATGCCCCAGAGCAAGCCGAAGCTGCCTGCCCAGTCGTAGAAGGCTTTGTCCGCGGCTTTCTTCGCACGCAAGAAGCGAATCGCGCAGAACGCCCCGATGACAAACCCGACATATGCCAGGTTGCCCACCGTCCGATGCACCGTTAGCGGGTACGACGTCGGGTTGAGCACGAGGCGGATCGGATTCTGTGGATTAGTCGGCGTCAACATGTAACTGGCGACCACGTCGATCATGTAGACCTGCAAGAAGGAGGCGATCGCCAGGAGCCCTCCGACCGCCATGTGCACCCCCTTGAACCCGCGCAGCGGATCCCAGGTGTAGTACCAGAGGTAGGCGAGGCTCACCTGCAACACGAATGTCCAGGCCTCGATGAACAACGGCCACCAGGCGATGGTGACGATCGTCGTCCAGAAATGGCCCCAGTAGCCGACCAGCAGCACCGTGATCAGCAGGATCGCGATCGTCGAGCTGACACTGAAGTAATAGGTGATGAAGCGGCCCATGCCATGGGCGAGCCGGTCGTAGCTGCGACGCTGCCGCATGTAGCCGAGGAACTCGATCGCTGGGCCGAGCTCCGCGGCTCCGCTGACCAGGCCCGCGATCAGGATGTGGAGCGAGAAGAGGCTGCCGATCGCGACCTGCGCGGCGACGATGTTGCTTCCCTGCGGGGCGGTCGATGGCAGCTCGCCCGCGAGCCGGTGCAGGGCGGTCCAGATGACGGCCAGGGTGATCACAGGTTGAACAGCCGGCCGGAGCCGAGCAAGGTGAGGATGACGACGAAGAGCACGGCAAAGGCCCCGGGCACCATCACCGCCGGCCGCTCGAACGGGTTGCGCTCGGGGCCGCGATCGATGAAGGGCAGCGCGAGGAGCAGGAGGACGCCGCCGGTCGGAAGAACGAGAACGAGAGGAATCAGCTGCTGGGGAACGAGTAAGAGCAGCTCGTCGAGCGGAAGGAAAAACCACTCCGGTACCGGTGTGTAGCTGGTGGTCGAGGGGTCGGCGACCGCCTCCAGCGGCGCGCCGATGGCCACCGCCAGCAGGAACACAACGATGACCAGGGCCACCGATACCAGGCCGTCTTTGAAGGTCTGGAAAGGAAAGAAGTCCTCCGTTTCCAGCGGCGCGGCCCAGAGCTCGTCAGTCGGCACCGCCGGGTAGGGGGGCTCGATCGGCCTCTGCGCAGGCGGCGGCGGGACGTCGACCCCCTCACGGCTGCGATAGGCGCCGCGATAGTTGATGTAGGAACCGAACTCGCCGTGCTTGCGAAGCAGGGCCAGGTGCGCCCCGATCAGGGGAAAGAGGATGGCCGGGATCAGCCAGACGTGGATGCCGAAGGTGCGGCTGAGCGTGATCGGCCCGACGAAGTCACCGCCGCGCCACAACGCCCGGATGAAGGACCCGATGAAGGGCGTGTAGGCGG
>VBIS01000292.1 GCA_005880605.1 Chloroflexota bacterium | reverse complement strand
GTCCCCTCGCAGGGCGACCCGGCACGGATCGGTGCGGGCGCTCCCACCATCATTCAGATCGAAAACAGCGGCGAGGCCCGGCCGCAGGCCGGTATGCAGCAGGCCGACATGGTCTACGAGTACATCAGCGAGGGCGACATTCCGCGGCTGAGCGCGATCTACTGGCACCCGCTGCCCGACCTGGTTGGGCCGGTCCGCAGCTGCCGCCTGATCACCATTCGCCTGGTGATCATGTACAAGGGCATGATCTATTGCTCGGGCGCCAATGACTACGTCCTCGGACTAGTCTGGCAGCACCCGAACCTGATCAATGATTACAGCCACGGTGCGGGCAACGTCTTCTACCGCGATAACAACACCCGCTATGCACCGCACAACGTCATGATGCACGGGACCAATGTCACGGCTTTCACGGCGCAACAGAACCTTCCCGCGCTCCAGTACGACATCGCGGCGAAACATGCCGATGGGACTTTCACCGGCGCTGCGGCGCCCACGGTCTCCGTGCCTGATCATGGCGCGAGCTGGCAGTACGATCCGGGTTCGAGGCAGTACTTCAAATCACAGGATGGCGCGGCCTTCATGAATGTCGGCACAGGCCGCGTTCACGCCAAGACCGTGATCGTCGAGTACGTGACCTCATACCTCGATAAGAACCCGGCGAACCGCTTCCACGGTTACTACACGGAAGCCTACGAGACCACCGGCGACGGCCGGGCCGACATCTTCGTCGATGGTGTCGTCATCCATGCCACCTGGCACCACCCGGATCCCAATGTGCCGGCGGTGTACCTCGATGCCAACGGAAATCCGATCGACCTGGACAACGGACTGACCTGGGTCCACGTGATCGGGTCCGAGAAATGGAGCGGCGTCGGCTGATTGAGTAATCACGGGCGCCAACGCGGCTCCCGTGATCCGGCACAATCAACGCGTGCCTTTCCGATTCTTGATGGACGGGCAGACGGTCGTGATCGACGATTATCTCGAGGTCCGTCCGCAGGCGCGGGCACGACTCGATGGAGCGATTCGTCGCGGACAGATCCAGGTCGGGCCGTGGTACACGCTGCCCGATGAATTTCTGGTCAGCGGGGAGACGCTGCTCCGTGACTTGCAGCGCGGGATTTCGGCCGCTGAGGCGCACGGCGGCTCGATGCGGGTCGGATATCTTCCCGACTCCTTTGGCCACGCCGCCCAAATGCCGCAGCTCTACCAGCAACTCGGCTTTCGCTATGCCGCCGTCTGGCGGGGCGTCCCGCTCGAGATCGATCGGGTCGCGTTCACCTGGGAAGCTCCCGACGGGAGCCGCGTCCTGACGGCGTACATGGGGAATTCCTACGCGCAGGGCGTCGATCTGCCAACCGACCCAACCGCCCTGATGACGCGCCTTGCGTCCGCGCTCGACGCGATCCAGCCGTTTCGTCCGACGGCAAACGTGTTGCTCATGAACGGCAACGACCACGTCCTGCCGCAGGCAGCGCTGAGCGCGGCCATTAAGGGCGCCAGCGGCCGGCTCAACGGCACCATCGTCCGGCTGGCCCGCCTGGATGACTACCTGGCGACGCTCCCTGCGGATGGGTGGCCCCAGTGGCGGGGCGAATTGCGTTCCTCGGCACGGGCGAACGTCCTGATGGGAACGCTTTCGGTCCGCGCGCCCGACAAGCAACGTCATTTCACGGCCAGCCGGACGCTCGAGCGGCTGGCGGAGCCACTCGCGGCCCTGACCGGCATCGAGGCGAATGACTTGCTCGCGCAGGCCTGGACGCTGATCCTGCAAAACGCCGCCCACGACACCGCCTGCGGCTCGGGCATCGATGCGGTGGCCGAGGCCTCGCGGCAGCGAAGCGTCTCGGCGTTGCAGATCGCAGAGACTGTGGTCGAGCACGGTCTGACCAGGATGGTGGGCCAGAACCAGGTCTGGAATCCCAGCCTCTTTCCCAGGCAGGGACTGGTCGAAGTCGACGGGTCGCTGGTCCTGACGCCCGTCATTGCCGGCGGTTCGGTCGGGGCGCTCACGACCCAAACCTCCGGCAACGCGGTTACGGCCGCCGCCAACCGCCTGGAGAACGCACATATTAGTTGTGAGTTTCTGCCCGACGGGACACTCACGATC
>VBIS01000050.1 GCA_005880605.1 Chloroflexota bacterium | reverse complement strand
GTTCTGCGGGTCGCCCTGCGGGTGGGTGACACGGTCACGCGTGAAGGCACAGAACAGATCCGATCCCTTGGAATTGAAGGAGATGGTGACGTCGGGCAGATTGGTGTTGGGATCGGTCGAGCGGCTCGCGTTGGTGATCATGCCGCCATCGATGCCGGTTGGCACCGGTTTGTAGCCGGGATACTTCTGGGCATCGGTGGGGTTCAGGAGCTGGAGGGTCGCCGCGTCTGCTGTACCCGGCTCCCATTTCCAGATCGTGAGGTACGACGTTTTGCCGAGGATCTGCTTGGCCTGCTCGAGGTTGACGCCAGGCAGCTCGACGATGATCCGGTCACTGCCCTCCGGCCGTACCACCGATTCGGCGTAGCCACTGCTGTTGACGCGGCGCTCGATGATCGCGACTGCGATGTCTTGGGCTTCGGTAGTGGTGGTACCCGAGCGAACGTTGGTGATCTGCAACTCGAGGTGGGTGCCACCTTGCAGGTCGAGGCCCTTATGGACGTAGATCTGCTGCGAGAAGCCGAGGAAACCAATGTTGAGCGTCGGGACGCCTCGGATCGGGCCGGTCAGCGGCTGGTTGGTCGCAATCCGATAGACGTAGGCGAACCCGTCGATGAAGAGGGCCAGCACAGCAACAACGGCGATCAGAGCCAGGAGTCGACGATCGACGCGCATGCGAGGGAAAGTATAGGTGAGCCCCGATGAGAAACTTTTAAGGCGTCGATGCGGCGGTTGTTTACTTGCTCAGCCGCGTCAGTTTGCCCGGGATCGTCCCGGCGTTGAGCCCCTCCGCCAGTTGCTGCGCAGCCCCGACGGTGAAGGTCCCGACATCCGGCACGAGCAGTAGGGCGCCCTTCGAAATCTCGCCCGACACGTCGGCATCTTCGAAAAGCCGACTGTCGACGAAGACCGCCATCTTGTTGTCGACCGTGTCGTAGGTTTGCGCGCCCCGGTCCTTCGTCAGGAGGTCGAGCAACTCAGCGCCGTCGGGATCGAAGGTGATGACCACGCCGGGACCCGGCGGGCGGGTTGCGCGTCCCACCGTCGCGTGAATGATCATCGTGCCCTCGATGCCGGTGAATACCGGCCGGTATCCGGGGTGATACTGCGCGGCCAATGGCCCAAGGCGGCTCAGCGTTGCCTCGTCGACCTCCCCTGGCACCCATTTCCAGATGGTGAGGTTGACGCCTTCGGTCTCAACGATCGCCGCGACCTGGGCCGCCGTCGCATGCGCTACCTCGATGGCGGCCACGTCCGCCGTCTTTCCCGGGTCCACGCGATTCACCAGCCGATGGCTGGCCAGGCGCCGGCTGATGACGCGCATCGCAACATCGCGTGCCTGTGCCGCCGGCATCGACGTCGACAGTTCGGTCAGCCGGTAGGACAGCGTAACGGTGGCCGGCGGACCCAGCGCCAGGCCCGACAGCCGGGCAACGCCAATCCCGAGGCCGGCGGCGACGACAATGCCGGCCGCGGCAATGAGCCAGCTCCGCTCTGGACGCATGAACGTGTAGCGACGGCCCGGTTAAGACCTTGCGCTGTCAGGGCAGTGGCGCGAGGGCCCATTGGTCACGCAGCGTGGCCATCACGGTCGCGAGCTTCCCGCGGCCGATCGCATCCCGAATCTCGCCGACGAGCCGTACGAGGATCCGCAGATTGTGGATCGACGCCAACCGGTGACCGAGAATCTCACCCGCCATGAAGAGGTGGCGCAAGTAGGCACGGGAGAAACGGGCGCACGCGTAGCAATCGCACCCCTCATCGAGCGGGCCGGCATCGTCGATGAAGCGCCGGTTGCGGAGGTTGATCCGGCCGCCCCGAGTCAGGATCGATCCGTTGCGCGCGATGCGGGTCGGCAGTACACAGTCGAACATGTCGATCCCGCGGGCAATCGCCTCCACCAGGTCGGCCGGCGTGCCGACGCCCATCAAGTAGCGTGCACGCTCGCGCGGCAGGATGGCGGTCTGCAGCGATAGAAGCCGATAGGTGATGTTCTTCGGTTCCCCCAGGCTCAGTCCGCCCACGCCGAAGCCGTCGAAGGGCAGCCGGCTCATCACCTCCGCGCTCTCGCGGCGCAGCGCCTCATCGAAGCCGCCCTGCACGATCCCGAAGCGCAGCTGGCCGGGAGCCGGCTCGCTCTCGAGGCATCGGGCGGCCCATTGATGGGTTCGCTCCATCGCCGCCTTCGTGATCGCCGTCGTGGCCGGCCAGGAGATCGGCTGGTCGAAGGCCATGGCGATATCCGACCCTAGTTGACGCTGGATCGCCATCACCGACTCGGGCGTGAAATGTTGCTCGCTGCCGTCGAGGTGCGAGCGGAAGGTGGCGCCCGCATCGGTCACCTTGACCAGGTGATCGAGGCTGAAGACCTGGAAGCCCCCGCTGTCGGTCAGGATCGCCCCATCCCAACCCATGAACGTGTGCAGGCCGCCGAGGCGGGCGATGCGTTCGCCACCAGGCCGAAGCGCCAGATGGTAGGTGTTGCCGAGCAGGACCTGCGCACCCAGGGCGCGGACCTCCAAACATCGCGTTCATCACTCTCCCCTTGCGGGGGAAGGTCAGGAGTAAATCTCCTCCCGCCTTGCGCGGGAGGGTTAGGAGTAATTTCCCTCCCCCTATGGGGGAGGGCAGGGTGGGGGCTCGTGATGAACATGCAGTCGCCGAAGCTATAGAAGCGGTAGTGCTCTCGGATCGCCTCGCCATAGGCGGCGAGGATCCGGTCCCTCCCGGCGAAGGCGCTCACCAACATCAGCAGCGTGCTCTTCGGCAGATGAAAGTTGGTGAGCATGGCGTCGACAACCCGGAACTCATGGCCAGGCGTGATGAAGAGCCCGGTCCAGCCCTCCCCCGCCGCAACGCCGTCACCGGTTGCTCCACTTTCCAGGACTCGGACGCTCGTGGTCCCCACCGCGACGATCCGCTTGCCCTGACGGCGGGCCTCGTTGATGGCGCGCGCGCAAGCGTCATCAATCCGGTACCACTCCCGGTGGATCGGGTGCTCTGCCGGATTGTCGACCCGCACCGGCCGAAAGGTGTCCAGTCCAACGTGAAGCGTGACGAATGCGATCCCTACCCCCCGCTCGCGTACCGCGCTCAATAACTCTGGCGTGAAGTGCAGACCCGCCGTCGGCGCCGCTGCCGACCCTTCCTCACGCGCGTAGACGGTCTGATACCGTTCGCGGTCGTCGAGCCGCTCTTTGATGTAGGGCGGCGTGGGCATCAGGCCGATCCGGCGAACTTCCGCCAGCGGATCGGCCACCCCGTTCAGGCGGACCCGCGCCGTCTCATCATTCCGTGCTTCGATGGCGACAACCAGCGCGGAGCTGTCGACCTGCACGCGGGTGCCGGGCTCGAGGCGGCGCGCGGGTCGAATCAGCGCCTCCCAGCGGTGGCGAGCGCCGTCCAGCGGACGAAGCAGCAGGACTTCGGCCGCTCCCCCATCCGTGCGGCGCCCGATCAGCCGCGCCGGCAGCACGCGGCTGTCGTTGAACACCATCAGGTCGCCCGGCTCGAGGTACCGCGGCAGCTCCGCAATGGTTGAATGCGTGACCCCGCCCGTTCGTGGGTCGAGCACCAGCATGCGAGCCGCATCGCGCCGCTCAGGTGGATGCTGAGCGATCAGCTCGGGTGGCAGCTCGTAATCGAAGTCCGCGGTTCTCAGAAGAGTCGAGGCTGCTCGCCGCTACTCGCCTTGACCAGCCCGAGGTGGTCGTAGGCGAGCTTGGTCGCGACCCGGCCCCGAGGCGTGCGAGCGAGAAAGCCGAGCTGCATCAGGAACGGCTCGTAGACATCTTCCACCGTTTCGGGATCTTCGGACACCGAGACGGCGATCGTGTCCAGGCCGACCGGTCCTCCCTCGTACTTCTCGACGATGGTGCGCAGGATCCGCCGGTCGATGACATCCAGGCCCAGCTCGTCGACTTCGAGCATCGAGAGTGCGTCCAGCGCGATTTTTTCATCGATGCTTCCCTGCGCCCGCACCTGGGCGAAGTCCCGCACCCGCCGCAGCAGGCGGTTGGCGACGCGCGGTGTGCCGCGGGCGCGGCTGGCGATCATGTGCGCCCCGGCGTCGTCGATCGATACCTTGAGCAGCCGCGCGGAACGGATGACGATGGCGAACAGCTCCTCGGCACCATAGAAATACAGCGGATAAACGGCGCCGAAGCGGTCGCGCAGCGGGGCCGATAGCATTCCCTGCCGGGTGGTGGCGCCGATGACCGTGAAGCGCGGCAGTTGCAGCCGGAAGGTCTGCGCACCCGCCCCTTTGCCGCTGACAAAATCGAACTTGAAATCCTCCATCGCCGGGTAGAGCGATTCCTCGACCGGACGGGCGAGGCGGTGGATCTCGTCAACGAAGAAGATGTCGCGGTCCTCCAGGTTGGTGAGGATCGAGGCCAGGGCTCCCTGGTGCTCGATCGCTGGCCCGGACGTGGTGCGAATGTTGACCCCCATCTCGTTGGCCATGATGTTGGCGAGCGTGGTCTTGCCCAATCCCGGTGGTCCCGCGATCAGGATGTGCTCGATCGGCTCATTGCGGCCGCGTGCCGCTGTGATCAGGATCTCGAGTTGCGCCTTGACGGTTTCCTGCCCGATGAACTCCGCGAGCCGTTTTGGGCGCAGACTCCATTCGAATTCCTTGTCTTCGTTGCGCTCTTCGGCGGTGATGATCCGCTCGCTCATCCGCGATCCAGGCCTTTGAGCGCCACCGTCACCAGCTGTTCGACCGAGTGACTCCCCCCGTTCCCGCCGCTCGCCTTCCGCACGGCTTCTTTGGCTTCGGCGGGTGTGTAACCGAGGCTGGTGAGGACCACCAGTGCCTGCGCCACCGGGTCGGGTCCACCGGACGCCGGCAGGGCCGCCTCCTCGCCGAAGATCTCGTCCTTGAGCTTCCCCTTCAACTCCAGCACCACCCGGGCTGCCGTTTTCGGCCCGATCCCGGGCACGGTCGCCAGCAGCGCGGCGTCCTCCTGCAGGATGGCCCGCTTGAGGACGCGGAGCTCGCCGCGGCTGAGGATCGCGAGCGCGGCCTTGGGGCCGATGCCCTTGACCGAGAGCAGCAGCTTGAAGAAGGTCAGCTCCTCCTGGCTGAGAAAGCCGAAGAGGCCGAGCGCATCTTCGCGTACATAGGTGTAGGTGTAGAGACGCGTTCGCTCGCCGGCACGTGGGAGCTCGGCGAGGGTGCGGGTCCCCACCGTCACCAGGTAGCCGACGCCGTGGACGTCCACGATCACCGAGTCGGAACCTCGCTGGGCCAGGATGCCCTCGAGGGTCGCGATCAAGCGTGAACGCTCGTCGGCGCCCGGCTGATGATGGTGCGCAGCCGGCCGCTGTGGTGGTGGCAGATGGCAATCGCCAGCGCGTCGATGGCGTCGTCCGAGCGGGGCAGCTCGCGGGTGGCCAACAGCGATTGGACCATCTTCAGCATCTGGCCTTTGGTGGCCGCCCCGTAGCCGGTCACCGACAGCTTGACCAAGGCGGCGGCCTGCGGATGAAGCTCGGCGATCAGCGCGCGAAGCTGTCTGGCGAGGATGGCCAGGCGTTTCGGCTCAGACAAATTGGCTGGAGTTTTGAGCGTGCCGCAGGTGACCATCGTCAGGCGCCCGTTCTGGCGGCGGACCGCGCCGTAGCCGGTATCCGCGAGTCCTGGATCAACACCCAGGACCAGAAGGCCGTCGCTCGCGGTGACGCTAGACACGTTCGCTGATGCGTTCCATGACGTCGGCCGGCACGTCCATGTTCGAGTAGACCGACTGCACGTCATCGTGCTCTTCGAGGGCGTCCAGCAACTTGAGGATGGATGGGGCCGTCGTCTCGTTCAGCGGGATGAGCTGGGAGGCGTTCATCGTGACCTCGGCGGATTCGATCTTGTATCCCTTCTTCTTCAATCCCTGTTGCACCGCCTCGAGTTTGGGCGGATCGGTGACGATGTCAACCGTCTTGCCGTCGACGCGCGCATCGCTGGCGCCCAGCTCGATCGCCTCCAACCCGATCTCGTCCGGGTCGCGGCCACCGGCGTCGATCACGATTTGCCCTTGCCGGGTGAACATCCAGGCCACGCTGCCGGTGGTGCCCATGTTTCCGCCCGCTCGGCTGAAGAGGTTTCTAATGTCGCCGCTGGTGCGGTTGCGGTTGTCGGTCAACGTGTCGACGATGATGGCCACCCCATGCGGGCCGTAGCCCTCGAAACGCAGCTCCTCAAGGGCGGCGCCACCCAGCTCACCCGTCCCGCGTTTGATCGCCCGCTGGATGTTGTCCTGCGGCATGTTGACGTCACGGGCTTTCTCCATCGCCAGCCGCAGCCGGTAGTTCCCGTCCGGGCTGCCGCCACCCTCACGAGCGGAGAGCGTGATTTCCCGCGCCATCTTGGTGAACTGCTGCCCTTTCTTGGCGTCGGTGAGGGCCTTCTTGTGCTTGATCGACGACCACTTGGAATGTCCAGACATCTTTCCCCGTCTGGGAGTTTATCTCACCCTCAGGCGCGCGACTCGATGCAGTCCGCGTTGCAAGACCATCCCCTCGGTCGGCTCGACTTTGTCCTCCGCGGAGTTGACGACCTGCCCATTGACGGTAAGGCCTTTCTGCCCGGCGAGGCGTCTCGCCTCGCTCTTACTCGTGACCAGTCCCGCGTCGAGGAAGAGCTGCGCGATCGATCGCGGCCCAGCCGCAACCTCGACGGTCGTCGGTCCCGCCGTCACGAATCCGCCGGACTCGCCTCGATACTCGCTCGGCGCCGCGTTGGGATGAAACTGACGGACGAGCCGCTCCGCGAGCCGCTGCTTGACGTCGCGCGGATTCTCGCCCTGCTGGAGCGCGCGCTCTTCGGCGGCGAGCTGGTCAGGTGGAATGTCGGTGACCAGCTGGAGGTAGCGCGCGATGAGCTGGTCGGGCACGCTCATCGCCTTGCGGTAGATCACCGCCGGCGGCTCGTCGATGCCGATGTAGTTGTCGAGGCTCTTGCTCATCTTCTGCACCCCGTCGAGGCCTTCAAGCAGCGGCATGGTTTGAATGTCCTGGGGCGGTTGGCCGTAGGCCTCTTGGATATCGCGGCCGACCAGCAGGTTGAATGTCTGATCGGTGCCGCCCAGCTCGAGATCCGATTTGACGGCCACCGAGTCATAGGCCTGAAGCAGTGGGTAGAGCAGTTCGTGCATGCCGACCGGCCGTCCGTCCTTGGTGCGCTTGGCGAAGTCTTCCCTGGCCAGCATGCGCGCCACCGTGTAGCGGCTCGTCAATTGCACGACATTCTCGAGGTGCATCTTGTCGAACCACTCGGACTGCAGGCGGACCTCGGTCTCGCCTTCATCGAGAATCTTCCAGGCCTGGTCGAGGTAGGTCGTCGCCGCGGCAGTGACCTCCTCTTTCGTCAATTGCGGTCGGGTGACGTTCTGCCCGGAGGGGTCGCCGATCCTCGCGGTCCAGTCGCCGATGATCAGGACCGCCTGATGGCCATGCTGCTGGTATCGGCGCAGTGTTCGGAGCTGGACGGTGTGCCCGAGGTGGATATCAGGCTTGGTCGGATCCAATCCCAGCTTGACGCGCAACCGGTCGCCTCGCTCGATGCGGCTCTTCAGGTGATCGCGGTTGACGATCTGGACCGCGCCTGCGGTCACCGCATCCCAGGCGCCGTGATCAAGGTTTTGTTGTTTCTTCATCGTTCCGTCACGGTTTCTAGACGCGAGTATATAGGCGCTTGGCGAGATCCTCTGTGCTTTTTTGACGAACTCAACCGTTATAGACGCGGTGTCGCCAGACAAGCACCGGTCAGCCCGTCGCGCCGCGATCCGCGTGCTTACCATTCGTCTTCTGTCGCGGCGGCGCCGTGCCGCCGGGCACAAGATCATCATCATCGGGCTCACCCTGGTCGGCCTCCTCAGCCTCGGCGGCGGCGCCGAGGCGGTCGACAAGTACCAGACTTACACTCGCGACCTGCCCAATCCCAGCTCACTCAATGCCAAGGAGCTCTCGCAGGCAACCAAGATCTATGACCGCAACGGCGTGTTGCTCTACGTCAAGCACACCGACGGCGTGGTTCGCACCGTCATCCCCCTGTCGGCGATCTCTCCGCACCTGATCGACGCCACGATCGCCCTCGAGGACCGCCAGTTCTACACTCACAACGGGATCGACATCCGTCGCATCGCCGCCGCCGCCATTGCGGATGTCACCCACCAGCGCGTCGAGCAAGGCGCGAGCACCATCACCCAGCAATTGGTGAAGCGCATGTTCGTCGGCGATGACCGCTCGTTGGAGCGCAAAGTGCGCGAGATCGTGCTGTCGTTGGAGGTCGAGCGTCGCTTCACCAAGAACGACATCCTCACCCTCTATCTCAACCAGATCTTCTACGGCCACTCGGCATACGGTGCCGAAGCGGCGGCGCAGACCTATTTCGCCAAGTCCGCCAAAGACCTCGACATCGCCGAGGCCGCCATGCTGGCCGCGATCCCGAATGCGCCATCGGGCCTGGATCCGTACAACCCCGCAACCGCAGCCAACGCCAAGTCGCGCCAGGAGCTCGTCCTTCGCGACATGCTGCGCGACCACTACATCAGCCAGATCGAGTACGACAAAGCCGTCAAGGAGCCGCTCAAGTACCAGGATGGCAGCATCGAGAAAGGCCTGAAGGCGCCCTGGTTCGTCGACTACGTGCTCCAGCAGCTCACCAAACAGTACGGTGAGGCGGTGGTGGCCGGCGGCGGCCTGCGAATCACCACCACGCTCGACTACCGCGTGCAGCAGTCGGCCGA
The DNA here is from genome assembly GCA_005880605.1 of Chloroflexota bacterium. Classification (GTDB taxonomy): domain Bacteria; phylum Chloroflexota; class Dormibacteria; order CF-121; family CF-121; genus CF-13. The sequence continues at coordinate 3,602 of VBIS01000050.1, read as the reverse complement.
AGCGGCCGTGACCAACAACGTCAACCGGTCCGACCTGCGAGCGCGCAACGTCAACAATGGCGCAGCCGAAGTCATCGACCCCAGCTCCGGCCAGGTGCTGGCCATGGTCGGCAGCGCCAACTACTATGACCAGGCGATCGGCGGCCAGTACAACGTCATCGCCGACGGTGAGGGCCGGCAGCCGGGTTCATCTTTCAAGATTTACGAGTACGCGACCGCGCTCGCCAACGGTTACGCCCCCTCGAACCTGATCAACGATACGCAGGGCAAGATCGATGGCCATGCGTTCGTCGACTGGGACCATCGCAGTGAGGGCGTCATCACCATTCGGCGTGCCCTGGTGGAGTCGCGCAACATCCCCGCCATCCTGCTGCTGAAGCAATTGGGCTACGACCGGGTCTTCCAGACGGCGCGGATGATGGGCCTGACCAGTGCCAACCTCACACCCGAACGTGGTCTGGCTCAGGCGATCGGCGCCACGGAGGTTCTGCCAATGCAGCATTTCAACGCCTACGCCGTCCTCGCGTCGGGCGGCGTTTACCACGACCCCACGGTCATCCTCAAAGTGGTCGACAGCCAGGGCAAGACGCTGCAGGAATGGAAGCCGGACCCGGGCGTACGCGTCCTGCCCGCGCAGGTGACCTACATGATCAGCGACATCCTCCGGCCGGTAGGCGCCGCCCTGAATATCAAGCGGCCCTTCGCATCCAAGACCGGAACCACCGAGAACTGGCACGACTCCTGGCTCATTGGCTATAGCCCGGACGTTGTGATCGGCGCCTGGATGGGCCACACCTGTGCCGGCGGCTGTCCTGCCAACGTGAACTCCAACCTCAACGTGGTGTGGGGTGTGCAGGGCGCCGGCCTGATCTTCCGCGACATCTTCAACGCCTATGAGGCCAACAAGCCGGTGCGCGATTTCGCGGTCCCCGACGGCCTCAAGAAGGTCACGGTGTGCCAGGCCAGCGGCTTGCTCGCCACCCCGAACTGCGCCGGCCAGACCATCACCGACTGGTTCACGGCCGGCACCGCCCCCACCCGGCCGGATGATTGGTATCACCCCATTCGGGTCTGTACCACCGACGGGCTGCTCGCCACCCCGGACATTCCAGCAAGCCTGACGACGGTGAAAACCTTCGTCGTCTACCCGCCCGGCTACCCGGACGATATGAAGGACAAGAACTCACCGCAACCACCTACCCAGAATTGCCAGCTGTTCACAGAGACCATCCCGCCCACGTTGACGCTCGCCCAGGTTCCACAGGCAAATGGCAGCGTCCTGGTCACCGCCATGGCCACCGATGATGAGGCCATCAAAGAAGTCGATTTCTTCCTCGATGGGTCCAGCAAACCGGTCCGGCTGACCCAAGGCCCCTTCACGTTCGTGATCAAAGGCACGTCGGGCAGCACCCACACCCTGAACGTCCAGGCCTACGATTACAACCCGGCCAACGCGCCGGCAGCCCAGACGATCACCATCACCCTCCCCTAGCAGCCATTTCCCCTCCCCTTCTCGCGGATGGCACCACTATTTCCCTCCCCCTCTAGAGGATGGCACCCTATTTCCCTCCCCCTCTGGGGGAGGGCAGGGTGGGGGCTCCACCCGACACGGACTTACTACCAAGCACTGAAAAGCGATAGGGCAGGTCGACCGCGCGCGAGATCCCGATCCGGCGGGTGATGGCGACCTGACCATCCGGGACGGGTGTGCCGGCGGCAAGGCCGAGCGGCCCGCGCGTGAAATCCCGGCCATTGTCTTTGAGAGTCAGCCCGAAGCCTCGGCCGATCTTGCCCGGCCCGCTGAGCAGTCGCGCCTCTGGCCCGTGGTCGCCGTGACGCCGCATGACGTCCATGCCAGCCAGCGGCTCCAGAGCGCGCAGCAGCACCGCACCCGCGACCCCGGGGGCGTCCGCCGTCACGTTGAGGCAGTAGTGCACGCCGTAGCTGAAGTAGACGTAGGCGTGACCGGCTGCGCCGAACATGACCGCATTGCGGGCCGTACGGCCGCGAAAGGCGTGCGAGGCCGGGTCGGCCTCGCCGGTGTAGGCCTCGGTCTCGACGATCCGGCCGGCCAGCAGGCCATCCGGCGTGCGATAGGAGAGGATGCGCCCCAGGAGGTCACGTGCCACGATCACGGGATCCCTGGAGAAGAATCCGCGCCTCAGCCGCGGCGACGTCAACACCACGTCTGATGCTTAGCAGATGGGCCGCCGCCGGGGCGTTAGTGGCTGACCAGCTGCGTGAAGTAGCTGCTGATACTGCTCGGCAGCACCAGCGAGAAGATCGCCCGGGTTACCGGCTCTAGCCCGTAAAAGTGCGGCGCCAGCAGCGAGTTGCTGAACCACTCCTGAGCGATCACAAAGGCCGGCGGCGGGGCGTATCCACCGGGCAGCTTGGCATTGACCACCCCGACGCCGATGATCAGGATCACCGTGACCTCAAGCGCGCCTACGACCGCGCCGGTCAGGACACCGGTCAAGCGATCGAAGGCCGGCGCGATCAGCTGGTCAAGATAACGCTGGTACACGGCGCCGAGGACCTCGAACAAAACGATGGCAAAGGTCACGATCACGGTGTAGGTGATGACGTGCGCCCAGATCGCCGATGTGATGCCGAAGGAATTGGCGATGTACGAGGACGTGTTGGCGCTGGTGAGCGTGGCGGCACCGACGCCGGCGAAAAGCCCGGCAAAGGCGACGATACGCCGGACCAGGCCGAATGCCCACCCCAGGCCGAGGTTGAGCAATAGGATGGCGACGATGATCAGGTCCAGGAAATCCATCAGGAACGAACCTCCGCCCCAAAGCGTGCTTTCAGGCCGTCGATAATGCCTTGCTGCAGGGCCGAGACTTCCTCATTGGTCAGGGTGCGATCGTCGGCCTGGTACTGCAGGCGGAATGAAAGGCTTCGGGCCCCAGCCCCCATCGGCGGCCCTTGGTATTCGCTCACCATATAGATCTCCCGCAACGTGTAACCGCCCAGCTGCCGGATAACTTGCACGAGGTCGCGGCCGGCGATTTTGCCTTGAATTACGACCGTAAGGTCCCGCCGAACCCCCGGAAAGCGGGGCAGCGGGCGAGCCTCTGGCGTCTGCCGACCTCCGGCGCTAAAGCGGTCGAAGAGGACCTCGGCGACCACCGCCCGCCCGGGGAGCCCGAGCTGGGACGCCACCTCAGGGTGCACCTCCCCGACGATGCCGATGGACTCTCCCCCATCCAGAATTTCACCCGTCCGACCCGGGTGGAACCCCGCGAAGCGCCCGGGGTTGAGACTCGGAAATTCTGCCTGTTTGAAATCGGTCGCTGGGAAAGCGAAGCGATCGCGCAGCGTGGCGAGCGTCGCCTGTAGGGAGCGCACCTCCGCAGCCGCTGCGTCGGCTCCCCCCGACGGAACGTGGGCCGCCAGCGCCAGCACCTGCGGCTGCTCGACGGCGTTCGCCTCCGACTTCCAGAAGACGGAGCCCAACTCGAAGAGGTGCGCCCCGCCCTGGTCCTGCCGCGCGTTGAGCGCAAGCGCCTCCAGAAGTCCGGGGAGCAGGCTGCGACGAAGCGCGTCGCGGTTTTCCGCCATCGGGTTCTTGATTCCCAGCAGCGACGGCGGCG
>VBIS01000290.1 GCA_005880605.1 Chloroflexota bacterium | reverse complement strand
CCGAGGTGATGTCGCCGAAGATCAGCTCCTCTGCGACTCGTCCGCCGAGGATGACGGCCATGTCATCGTTGAGCTCGCTGCGCGAGACCAGGTAGCGATCCTCGGTCGGCAGCTGCATCGTCCAGCCGAGCGCCATGCCGCGCGAGATGATCGAGACTTTGTGTACCGGGTCGGCATTGGGCAGCGACTTCGCGACCAGGGCGTGGCCGATCTCGTGGTAGGCGATGACGTTCTTCTCCTTCTCGCACTGAAGCCGGGGGTCTGCCGAGCCAGCACTTCGAGGTCGACCTGGCCGTCGAAAGGCTTGTTGCGCGCGTGCACCTCGAGGATCGCGCGACGACCGCGGATGTCAGGACGATCCAGCGTCACGTGCCGGTCGAAGCGACCGGGGCGGAGCAGCGCCGGGTCGAGGACATCGGGCCGGTTGGTGGCGGCGATCACGATCACGTGCGTGTTGGTCTCGAAGCCGTCCATCTCCACCAGCAGCTGGTTGAGGGTCTGCTCGCGCTCGTCGTGGCCACCGCCGAGGCCGGCGCCGCGCTGGCGGCCGACGGCGTCGATCTCATCCACGAATACGATGCAGGGCGAGTTCTTCTTGGCCTGGTCGAATAGGTCGCGGACGCGCGAGGCCCCGACGCCGACGAACATCTCGACGAACTCGGAGCCGGAGATGCTGAAGAAGGGCACGCCGGCCTCCCCGGCAACGGCTTTCGAAAGGAGGGTCTTTCCGGTTCCTGGCGGCCCAACCATGAGGACGCCCTTTGGGATGCGGGCACCGAGCGCGGTAAATTTCTCCGGGAACTTGAGGAACTCGACAATCTCGGTGAGCTCCTGCTTGGCCTCCTCCACCCCGGCGACGTCGTTGAAGGTTACGGCCGGCTTGTCACCGGTCAGCAAGCGGGCTCGACTGCGGCCGAAAGAGATTGCCTGATTATTGCCGCTCTGGGTCTGTCGAAGCATGTACCACATGAAACCGCCAATGACCAGAAAGAGGATCAGGTTCGGCAGAACGACCGAGAGCAGAAGATTCGACGAGCTCGGTTGCTCGGTGCTGAAGTTGACGTTGTCCTCGAGCAGCTTCGTCTCGATCTGATAGGTGTCGCGGAAGGTCGTCTTGTAATGGTTGCCGTTGTTGTCGGTCCAATCGACCTCGGTGCCATTGCCCTTGATGGTGGCCTGCTTGACGTTGTGGGCGTCGGCCGCCTGGATCAACTCGGAGGTGGTCTTATCCGTTGGCGCTGCGATGGTGTTGAAGCTCTTGTAGCTTGCCCAGATGATCGCCAGCAAACCCGCGAGCAGGATGAAGTAGAAGATGTTGCGGTTTCGGCCTCTCATGGCCACGCTATCTTAACACCGGGTTTTTAAGAAACCTGTTAGCCAACACGAAGTAGAACGAGATCAGGAGCGGTCTATTTCGAGGTGTAGTTGGCGACGCGTCGCCGGGGTGACGCGCTTGGTCTCGGCGATCGTTACTCCGGGGATCCAGACGATCTCTTCGCCGTCCGAAACCAGGGGCAGCGTGTCGCGGAGATGTCGCGGAACATGCGCGTCAACCAGGATGTCCTGGAGCTTTTTTGCCTGTTGTAGCCCTAGCGCCCGCATCCGGTCCCCCGGTTTGCGGTGGCCGACCACGAGGGGAAGCCGGACAAGGTCGGCGTCCAGGTGGCCGACCTGGTCGCGAGCCTTGAAGGTCGCCGGGTCGCAAACACAGATTTTGACCGACACCTGTGGCCTTGAGGAGGTGGCGGCGGCCTCCGACGGTTTGGGGGAGTCGCCGCGGCGCAAACGCTCGACTTCGAGAAAGCCGGCGTCAGGGACGAGCCGACGAATCACCCGGCGCTGCAGCGCGGGGGGAAGCCTGGCGAACGCTTCGCGGTTGGTGGCAATGTCGTCCGGGAGATTCGCGAGCTGGGCCTCGATGAAGCGGTCTTCCTCGCCCAGGATGTCCGCGGTGCGTGCCAGCAAGTTGTGCGCTGCCGGATCGAAGGCATCGATCGCCGGCATCAGCTGCTGTCGCAGGCGGTTCCGCGTGAACCGCGGGTCGTCGTTGGTCGGGTCCCGGATGGGCGTCAGGTGGAGCTGCGCCAGGTAGGCCTCGATGTCCGCTCGCGAACTGTCGAGTAGCGGGCGGGCCAGGTCGCCCTCGCGGCGTCGCATCGCGCCCAGGCCTTTCGAGCCGCTGCCCCGTAGAAGGTGGAGGAGC
>VBIS01000291.1 GCA_005880605.1 Chloroflexota bacterium | reverse complement strand
GCCCCATCCTGAATTCGAGTTTGCTGGTAAGCCACGTCTGGAACAGGCATCAGAACGGGAGGTTGACCAATGACCAGGGTAGCCGTACTCGGAACGGGAAAGATGGGCGGAGCGATTGCGCGCCGGCTGAAGAAGGGTGGCTTCGACGTTTCGGTCTGGGACCGAACCAAGAGCAAGGCCGAAGCCCTGGGCGTTGGGCGCGTCGCCGATTCTCCCGCTGATGCCGCCCGGGGCGCGGATGTTGTCATCAGCATGGTGACCGGCCCGCAGGCGGTGCGAGACGTGTACTTCGGCGAAAACGGTGTGTTCCAGGCGTCGGCCAGCAAGACCATCGTGGACATGAGCACGACCGGGCCCGGCATCGCGCATGAACTGCAAAGCGGGGCAGACCTGAACGGTGCCAGGCTGATCGAGGCTCCGGTGATCGGCAGCACGCCAGCCGTCAATAGCGGTTCGCTGTTCATCCTGGCAGGCGTGGCGCTGCCCGCGGACCTCGACGCGGCGCGGCCGGTCCTCGAGCAACTGGGGGAGGTTCACTACGTTGGTGATCTCGGGAGCGCGGCGGCATTAAAGCTGATTGCCAACAGCTATCTCGGCATTGTCAGCACGGGGGCCGCGGAGCTGATCGGCGCCGGCGCCTCCCATGGCCTCGACCCGGAACAGGTCTTGACCGTTCTGGCGCGGATCTGGCCCGGGCTCAAGCTCCGCGAAGCCGGTTTCGTCAAGCATCTGCACGAGCCGACCATGTTCGCGATGCGCGACCTTCTCAAGGACCTCGACCTCGCGCTGGCGTTCTACCGGTCGGCGGCGCCTTCGGCGGTGCCGCTCACGTCGTTGACGCGCGAGATGGTCGCGGGGGTCGCGTCAACCGCGCCCGACCTGGACATCTCGGCGATCGTCAAGGCGTACGCATCGGACACGGCAGGCGCGCAGCAGCAAAAGGAGGTTGCATGATGGAATTGTTGACACGTCCGCTCGGCATAAGCGGTCTGCGAATCACCCAGGTCGGCTTCGGCGCCTGGGCCATCGGCGGTGGCGGATGGTCCTACGGGTGGGGGAGCCAGGACGACACGGACTCGGTCGCGGCCATCAAACACGCCGTCGCGTCCGGCATCAACTGGGTCGACACCGCGGCCATCTATGGACTGGGCCATTCAGAGGAAGTCGTCGGGCGGGCGCTGCGCGAGATCCCGGCCGCCGAGCGTCCATACGTTTTCACCAAGGGCGGACAGATCGCCGATCGATCCCGGCCCTTCGAGGAAGCGCAACATAACCTGCGGCCGGAATCGATTCGCAAAGAGGTGGAGGCGTCGCTGCGGCGTCTGGGCGTCGACCGTATCGATCTGTATCAGTTCCACTGGCCGGACCGCTCCAACCGCCCTTCTCGTTGATCCACCGTCAATCTGGCGCGGACGTCATTCCCTGGAGTGCCGCCCACGGCACCGGGGTCATCGCCTACAGCCCGATGCAATCCGGTATTCTCACCGACGACTTCAGCCGCGAGCGGGTTGCGCGGATGGACGCCGATGACTGGCGTCGTCGCAACCCCGAATTCAACGAGCCGTTGCTCAGCCGCAACCTGGCACTGCGCGACGCCCTTCGACCGATTGCGTCACGTCATGGGGTTTCGGTCTCGGCGGTCGCGGTCGCGTGGGTGTTGAGCTGGCCGGGCGTCAGCGGCGCCATTGTTGGGGCCCGCTCACCACAGCAGGTCGACGGCTGGATCGCGGCGGGAAACCTGACGCTCACGCAAGAGGATCTCGATGAGATCTCCGGAGCCCTGGTGCGAACCGAGGCGGGCGTAGGGCCGACGCACCCGGCTCGAGCGCTACAGCCCACCGCCTAATCAAGCGGGGCTCCCACGGGCTCCCCTCCGGCGTCTTCCCGTAGGTTCACATGGACGCGGCCAGGATCGAGTTGTACGGGTTATGGAACATGAACGGGCTAGCATCAGCACGCACGCGATCATGGATAAGGTCCGCGAGATGGACTTGTATCCCGTCGTTGTCGCCGAAGGCCGATTCACCGCGTCGCGGCGCCTCGCGCGCGCCATGGAAATCGCCTACAAGGCGTTGAGCGCACCCCAGGCCGACGTCTCCACTACTCGCTGATCAGGACTTCGAGGGCGCTTTCGACTCCTGCTGCTCGGCCGTTCGCACCAGGGCGTGCGCGATCGCTTCCACCACCGATTCCTCGTGCTGGCGAAGATAGGTGCGCGCCTCACGCTGCAGCCTCCTCGGCACCATGTCGTGCACGACTTGCTCCATCGCCCGGGCCCACTCGTCGGTCAGGATGTGCGTCAGCTCGTGAACGATGACGACGTCGCCACGGTCGACAAGCACGTCCTGTCGAAACTGGAGCTCCGCTTCCAGAAATCCCGGGCTGATCTCCGCGTAGCCTTCGGCGCCCCGTAGCTTGGGCTTGTACGACGCACGAATGGTCCAGGCGCCGAGACCCATCCGCCGCACCCAGGCCGCGAGTCGTTCCTCGAACCAGTCGGGTGGCCTGAGCTCCCGGCGGCCAGGGGCTCGTTCGGGAGGCTTTGCAGGTGCGGCCGCGGCGGCTTCAGGGGACCGGCGTTCCGGTTCGTCCACCCATCGAGGGTAGCGGACGAGAGCCCTGGCACGCCGTAAAGGCGATTCCGGAAGCGATTGCGCTCGGCCATTCGAAGTATGCTCCGCGGAGTGATCGCGACACGGCGTCTGCATTACGCCTGGATTGTTGCGGCCGTGACCTTCGTGGCTCTCATGCGAGCGGCCGGGTTCCGCGCGACGCCCGCCATCCTGATCGTTCCCTTGCAAAACGAATTCGGCTGGAACCGGGCGATCATCTCGGTCGCCGTTTTCATCAACCTGCTGCTGTTCGGATTTACGGGACCCTTTGCGGCGGCGCTGATGAACCGATTCGGCATGCGGGCCGTCACCGTCGGCGCCCTCGGAACGGTGGCGACCGGCGCGCTGTTGACCACCGTGATGACGTCGCCCTGGCAGCTGTACCTCCTCTGGGGCGTCGTGGTTGGACTTGGGACCGG
>VBIS01000049.1 GCA_005880605.1 Chloroflexota bacterium | reverse complement strand
CGGCGAATCCTCCGCGCGAGTGAGGCCGTCACTCGAGCGGTTGAGGGTCAGGCGGCGATTTCCGGGTTCGCCACGGCCGGCTGACGGCGGTCGCCGCGGCCACGGAGCAGACCAAGGATCAACAACTGCAAGGCCCACCCCGCATAGATGATGGTGGTGCTCAGGTAGGGACCGACGGCCCCTTCCGCCTCGAGGATATAGATGGTGTTGGGCCAGGTGTTCAGCGAGGCGTGGAAGAGCAGGACGAAGAGCAGGCTTCGGCGTGTGCCGTTGTACAGCCAGGTCGAGATAACTGACAGCGCGACGGTGCGCGCCGCGAAGATGGCGAACGGCAGGTGACTCTGGGCCGTGGCCGGGATCCAGAACAGTGGCAGGTGCCAGAGGGTCGAGATGACGCCGATGACGATCGACGCGCCGAGCAGGCCAAAGACCGGTTGGACCCGCTGCAGAAGGAAGCCGCGCCAGCCAAACTCCTCGCCGGTTGGACCGCCGATCAGCAGCACGAGAAAAAACGTGGTGGGTACGGCGAGCCAGCGGGTCGCGTCCGAAAGGTCCGGAACGGTGCCACCCTTCAAGATGTGCACGTACAGAACAACAATTCGGATCAGGAATGGCGCCAGGAACGCCGCGGCGTACCACTGGATGCCGACCCGCCAACGGAAGGCCTGGCCGAGGAACGCCCCAAGCCCGCGGAACCCGGACGTCCGCGCAACCATCCCGACCGCCGCGAAGAAGGGCCCGAACGTTCCCAGAACGATCAACAAGGGTGCAAGCGACGGGGGCACCATTCCGATCCCATGCTGAGCCGCGACCAGGGGGAGCCAGCATAGCCAGGAGATCCCGATCGCATTGATCGTGAAAATGACCGCCGAGCGCCTTGCTGAGAGCCGGGGCCGAGTCACCGGCAAATGTAACGAGACGGGTCGACCTTGCCTTGCTTTCGTTACGACTCGAGTCCGGCGCTACTCGACCAGACCTAAAATCGGGCCGAGGCATGGCTGCGGAATTTCGGGTGCTTTTCACGGGTTACGTCGGGGAGCGGGTCGCCAGCACGGTCAGCTTCGTCGAGGATGGCGATGTCCGGGTCATCGTCGATCCCGGGATGGTGCCGGAGACCGCCGCCATCCTGACCCCGCTCCAGCGTCTGATCGGCTCGCCCGACCGCATCACCGATGTGATCTTGTCCCACCACCATCCGGACCACACCCTCAACGCGGCGCTCTTTCCCATGGCGCGCATTCACGACTACTGGGCCATCTACCAGGGTGACGTGTGGACCGACCGGGCTGCGGAGGGCTTTGCCCTGAGTCCATCGATCCGACTCATCGAGACGCCCGGCCATACGCCGCAGGACATCACGACGATAGTTTTGACCGGCGAGGGCACCGTGGCGTGCACCCATCTCTGGTGGTCGGCGCAAGGGCCTGCAGAGGATCCGTTGGCGTCGGATCCGTCAGCGCTTCACCGCAATCGGGCGAGGGTGCTCGAGGTCGCCACGCTAATTGTTCCGGGTCATGGTGCGCCGTTCAAGCCCTCGGCCGAGACTCCGCGCTAGCGCCGGCACCGAGACGGCCAATCAGCAGGAGCACGCCAACCACCGCAAACGCGAGGCCAAGGCCGACCAGTCCGAGAGGGACAAGTTGCTCGTGGTTCGCCTGGCATTGCGCGGTGCAGTCCGCGATCAGCAGCAGCAGCCCAAAGAACGCGGCAGTCAGAATTCCGACCAGGACGAGTGCGATGCCGAGGAGCATTCGGACGATCGGTTTCATCGTGCCGTCACCGCTGAGAGCTTACGGGGTCTGGACGTCGATCACCAATCGGGTGGGATTTGAGAGCTCGAGAGTACGCAGGCATGATGCCCGCGACAGGCCGGCGCCCCAGCTCAGGACCGCCTCGAAGTCGCCAAGCTGGGCGACCTCCTGGACGACCGGCAGGTTGGGCGTCTGGTCGCGGCTCTCGCTGTAGCTCGTGGCGCCGCTCGCCCCATGGAACACGACGCGAAGGCCTGCGGATCCACGCATGGTGACCGGCTGACCACTCGGGTCCTTGATGAACTTGGCCGATGCCTGACGCGACAGCGTGTAGGCGGGGAGGTGCGCCGTGGCCCCGGGTTGCGGAGCGAACTCGAAGACGATGCGGTCGAAGCCTGCTTGATGGGCGACGCGCACATGGGTCAACTGCATCGCCGACCCGCTGTCCACGCCGCCGCTGTGATCCAGGCAACTGAACTGACCGAGATCAGTGGCGGCGGGCTGGGTCGGCAGTGGGGTCGGCGCCGCCGTGGTCGAGGCGGAGGCGGTGGTGGCCACGTCGACTACGAGGCGAGCGGGTCCGCTGAGTTCGAGAACCCGGACACACTGCGAGGATGCGAGGCCGATGCCGTAGCTCAGCACCCGCTCAAAGTTGCCGATCTGGGCGATTTCCTTCACGGAGATCAGGGCGGGCTTCGCATCCGCTTGGACGCCCGATGCGGCGTCAGTGTTGCGGAAGACGAGCTTGATGCCTACGCTCCCATCGAGCGTCACCGGTTGCCCGCTGGCGTCTCGCACGAAGGTGGCAGAGTCCTGCCGAGACAGGTCGTAGGAGGGAATCTGACCACTGAATTCGAACACGATGCGGTCATAGCCGTCGTGCGGCGCCGTCCGAATGGTTGAAAGCTGCGATGAAGCGCCGGTCGTCCCTCCCGAGCGGTCGGTACAGGTAAACGGCTGGGGCGTCGGACTCGGCGTCGGCTGCTGGAAGATCGACTTGATCGTGGAGGGCACGTCAGTGAAGATCACGTGCGGATTGCGGACCACGAGCACGGCGACGGCGACCAGCACCAGCGCACCGGCGAGGGCCAGCTGCGGCGCCATGCGCGCGCGTGTGCGTGGCGCTATGCCGTCGCGGATTCGGCCGCGCAGCCGGCGCGGAAACTCGCGGGTTTCCTCCGCCTCGCTGTGCAGGTGCTCGCGAAGGTTCCTCTCGAAGTCGTCGCTCATGCCAAGGCCTCATCAGAACCCGTCAGCTCGCGGAGCCGGCGGAGGGCGGTCTTCAATCGCGATTTCATGGTGTCCACCGGGACCTTAAGCAGCCGTGCCGTATCCTCCACACTCAGGTCCTGGTAGTAATGGAGGGCAACCGCAGCGCGTTGTTCGGCGGTCAGCCGGTCGAGCGCTTGCGCCAGGTCGAGCCGGGCCTCGGTTGAGACCTCGACCTTGCCACCCCCAAGGCGACCGAAGCGCTCGGTGAGCGCCTGGAAGCGGTGGCGCCGCCGGTAGGTCGAGATGCTTTCATTCATGGCGATTCTTGTGAGCCACGGGCCCGGGTCTTCGTCGCGCAAACTACCGATCCGCTGCCATGCCTTGAGGAATGTTTCCTGAATCGCATCTTCCGCCAGCGCCTGATCGCGAAGGATCAAGCGAGCCGTTCGTAGCAGCTGGAGGCCGTAGCGGTCCACCACTTCCTCGAAGGCGTCGCGATCGCCGTCCCGCCAGCGCTCGATGACGCGGCCAAGGGTCGGGTCCATAAGCATGCCAATCGTATCGACGCTCGGAGTGCCGTGGACGGGTGAAGTTGAGCCCCCACCCTGACCCTCCCCCGCGAGCGGGGGAGGGAATGGCCGCAGCGAGTAGCCGACTTGCTGTCATTTTCTGGCGAACCGGCGGAGGCCGGCGATCGTCAGCCCGCCGGTCACGGCGAGCAGCCCCAGGATCAGGACAATGATCGGGAAGGCGGCCGGTTGTGCCGGGTTGGCTGGGTGTCCGGTGGCGGCCAGATCGGCGGCGGTAACCGGCTGGCTGGTGGCGGTCGACGGGCCGGCGGTTGCGGAGGGGGCGGCCGATGCGGGGGCGGCGGTCGCGGCCGCGGCGTCGGCCGGAGTTTGTACGTCGATTACGAGTCGTGTCGGACCGCTGAGCTCCAGCACGCGAACGCATGCGGGCGTCGCCAGACCGATGCCGTAGCTCACGACCCGCTCGAAGTTGCCGATCTGCGCGACTTCCCGGATCTCGGGCAAGTTGGGTTTGAGGTCGCTGGGCGAACCGCTCACGATGTCGCTGTTCCGAAGGACCAGGCGGATTCCCGCTGAGCCCTGCAGCGTCACCGGTTGGCCGCTGGCGTCGCGGACGAAATGCGCGGTGGTCTGCCGGTTGAGCTGGTACTGGGGCATCGCATTGGCGGTGGGAAACCCGATGACCAGCCGGTCATAGCCGTTGTGATGCGCTACCCGGACGTCGGAGACGGTCCCGGCGGCGCTGCCTGAACCTCCGGATTTATCGGTGCAGGTGAACGCCGGCAGATCCTGGGCCGATGCCTGCACCATGCCAGTGATGGCAACGGCACCAGTCGCGAGGGTGAGGGCGGCAAGTCGGAAGCCGAGACGATGGAATGCGAACATTACGATTTCCTCCTCTGAGTCCGTTAGGTTTCGAGCGGCTCTCGGCCGTCTAACCCTTCAGACGCCGCCAATGGCGGTTAAGGGTGAAGCTTGGTTCGCCGCTCAGGCGGCGTTCACGCGGTTCCGGCCGGCGGCCTTGGCCTGATAGAGCGCCCGGTCAGCGGCCGCGATCAAGGTCGCCGCGTCCTCCCCATCGCCCGGGAAGGTGGCGACGCCAAGGCTGATGGTCACCGCTTCGCCGGTAGGAAGGAATCTGGCGCCTTCGGTCACACCGCGCAGCGTTTCCGAGAGGCCGACCGCTCCGGTCTTGTCGGTGTTTCCCATCAGGACGGCAAACTCCTCGCCTCCGATCCGGAAGGCCGCATCCGTGGCGCGCTTGGGCACCAACTGGATCAGGCGACCGATTTGCTGCAGGGCGCGGTCTCCCTCCTGGTGACCGAATCGGTCGTTGACCTGCTTGAAGTGGTCGAGGTCGGCCATGATCAATGAGAACGACTGCCCGGACTGGCGCGAGCGAACGACCTCCTGAAGGAGGAGCCGGTCGAACTCGCGGCGGTTGGCGAGGCCGGTCAACGGGTCGATCCGCGACAGGGTGTCGATGAACTCGTACATGGTGGCGTTCTGGATCGCCATTGAGGCGTGGCCGATGACCGTCCGCAGAAAGGCGCCGTCCTCAGCCGTATAGGCGGGACGCCGCCGTGACGTGAGCGCCACGATCCCGATGCGCTGACCCTGCGCATCGAGTAAGGGCGCGGCCATGCAGGGCATCTCGCGGTCAAGCCAGAACGGCAGGATCAGACCAGCATCTCCCGCCATGACGGTGGCGACCCAACGGTCGTGTGGATTGAGCGAACTGGGAAAGTCCTCCGCCACCTTCACCGCGAGGTCGAACCCGCCCTGGCTCGCGCGGATCCAGATCGCCACACCGTCTCCGGCGAAGAAGCGGCTGAGGCCGGAGCTCAGGCGATCGAGCACCGCCGCCAGCTGCATGACTTCATTGAATTCGGCCATCAGATCGATCAGCGCCCGGGCCTGGCCGTAGCGGCGCTGTAACTCGCCGTTCTGGTCGAGCAGCTGGCGCTGGCGAGCAACGACAGGTTCGGTCAGCGCCCAGAGCCGGATCAGTGCGGCCCGCGCCAGTTTGTCCTCGCTATCCGGCGTCCCCTGCCGCAGGCTATCGGGTGTCAACGCACTGATGGTTTGCAGCGCCTCACGCTGGGGGGCTGCCCGGTGTTTCGCCAGCCGGAAGCCGGCCAGGCCGGTGGCGAGAAGCGCCAGCGCAATGGCCGCCAGGACGGCGGCCGTAAGGAACGGTTCGAGAGCAGGCACGAAGTATTTAACGGGGCGGAGGGGTGGAAAACGGCGACCTGATACGAGCTTGTCGCGGGGCCCAGGGACGGCTCAGTCCGCTGGCCCCTGGGCGCTCCAAGCTCGCGTTTAGCGCCGGGTCAGCTCGAGACCAGTGCCGCCTCGCCTTCGACGATCGTCCCTTGTGGCGTGCGACGAACTCTTCGAACCCCGGGGAGGAAGACGCTGGCCAGGCTCGGCGCGGCCAGGATGATCGCCGCCGCGACGAGGGTCGTCGAGATCCCGAATCGCTGCGCAACCGGTCCGGACAAGGCGTATCCAACGGGCATCGCGATGGACGAGATCAGATAGTCATATGAGGTGACCCGCGAAAGCACCACCGCGGGAATCAGCTGCTGCATGACGGCCTCCCAGACCTCGTTCAGAAACGCCAGACCCGCGAAGGCGACGACACAGGTGAGCCCGATGATGACGGCTGGGAGGGGAACAGCGAGGGCCAAAAGCGGTAGCGCCGCTGGCGTCAGCGCGAGGTTTGCCGCGATCAGTGGTCGCGCCGGCACCAGCCGAAGGGTGATGATGCCGCCGGCGACCAGGCCGGCTCCGAGGCAGGCCGAAACCAGACCCCAAGCGGATGGTCCGCCCAACTGGCGCGATGCCACGAGCGGGCCGAGGACGTAGAAGGCGGCGAACGCGAAAGCCCATGTCGCGTGGACGCAAAGATTCATCCAGTACCACGGCCGGATGGCAAATTCGTGCCACCCGAGGGCGAGATCTCTGAGAAATGATCGCCGTGCGGCCTGGACGATGGGTTCGACATGGAGCATCGCAAGTGTCATGGCGCTGACGATGAACGTGACCCCATTGATGATGAACACCCAACCTGGACCAAACGCGGCGACAAGCACCCCGGAGAGGAGAGGCCCAGCAACGGACGTGGTGCTTCGCGAAAGCCCCATGAGCGCGTTGGCTTGCTGCAGCCGGGATCGAGTTACCGTCGCCGGTACCAGCGCCGTCGAGGCCGGCTGAAAGAAGGCGGCGGCCAGCCCGTACACGATGGCACCCGCCACCAGATGCCACATGCGGGCGTTGCCAGTGATCAGGAGGACGCCGACCGAAAATTGCTGGGCCGCGCGGACCAGGTCCGACGTCAGCATGACAACCTGCCGGGGCAGCCGATCGGCCCAAACACCGCCAACCAGGTAAAAGGCAACGCGGCTCGCGACGCCAACCGCGAGGACCAGGCCGAGTTGGGTCGCGCTGCCTCCAATCCGCAAGACGGCGAAGGCGAGGGCGATCGCCATCAGGCCGTCCCCAATCGCCGAGGTCGCCTGGCCCGCCCAGAGCAGCCGAAAGCGCGGCTCGGTTAAAGCCTCGAGACTAGAAGGCAGACGCAACCGAGTCAGCTTAGACGGCGGGTCCGGGTGCCGCGAGTGGCTTCTGGGTGAAGTCGAAGCAGTCGG
>VBIS01000048.1 GCA_005880605.1 Chloroflexota bacterium | reverse complement strand
GGATCGTTCCAATCGCCGTCGAAGATCATTAGCCAGGAGCCCTTGCCCCGAATCCCGTCGAGCGGCGACCGAGGGGCTTGCGCGAACCCACGCGCGGTCACGGGCAGCTTGAGGATGGCGCCTACCGGGCGCCCGAAGCTGCTGATTACATGGGCCGCCTGTACCTGATCCTGGGCGCGGGCCTCCAGGTAGGCGCGTAGCCCGAAGGGAGGCGTGAGGAGTGCGAAGAGCGCCACTCCTAGCACGACTCGCCCTCCAAACACGGTGAGTTGCCGTAAGATGCGCGACATGCTCGATTGTTCGGCACACGGGCCGTTCGGGCGTGACCATACCTGCAAGTCGGGTCCCGTTCAAGCGCGAGTTCCCACGGCTAAGGTGATACGCGCCCGTACAGTCAATGGGTGACCCATGGTGCTCCGTCACGCTGCGCACAGTGACGCCACAAAACCGCGCAAACGACACGGGCGTTCGCCGTTTATCACAAATCCTGATATGTTGGATATAATGGTTTACATTCTCGGGCTCGGGAGGGCAGCAGGTGGCAATGCCGCATAAGTCCAGCGAAGTCTCCGACATGTTCGATATCGAGCCGCGGACCCTCTTCGTTTACGAGAGTGAAAACCTGATCGCCCCCGAGCGGACGCCGACGCAGCGGCGCCGGTACTCGCGCCGCGACATCGAGCGCATCCGGCTGATCCGCGAGCTCACCACGGTGCACGGCATCAATCTCGCCGGCGTCAAAGTGATCTTTTCCCTGATGGAGGCGGCCGTGCAGAGCCGGCTCCAGATTCCGGAGACGGAGTTCCCGGAGCTCGCCGGCGCCCGCCATCTCTGGGCCTGACCTCACTTCTCGAGCGCCTTCAGCCCGTTCCCGCCTCGCGCATTCTCCTCGCCGTCGACTTCGATGGCACGCTCGCCCCCATCGTGTCGGACCCGGACCAGGCCGCGCCCAATCCGCAAACCGCTGCGATCCTCAGCGAGCTCAACCAGTGCCTGCTGCGGGTCGCGATTATCAGTGGCCGTGACACGGATTTCCTGGTCAGCCGCGTACCACTGCCGAGGGCGCTCTTTAGTGGTAACCACGGGCTCGAGGAGCGACACGATGGCGCCTCGCGCCTGGTCGCCGAGGCGCAGCCATACCTGGAGCGACTCGCGCGTGCGGCCGATGCGGTGGCGGCGTTTTCCCAGGCCCGCGTGCCCGGCATCACCATCGAACGCAAGCGCGCGGCAGTCAGCGTCCATTTTCGGCAGACGGCGGATCCGTCCGCGTCCGGAGCGGCGTTGGAGCCGACCATGCGAGAGATCGCGCGTCAGGAGCAACTGCAGCTCCAAGCGGGACGCCTGGTGTGGGAGCTCCGACCGCCGATCGAGATCGACAAAGGCGCCGTCCTCCGCCGCCTCGCCGCCGACATGCAGCCGGCGGCCATCGTCTATGTGGGTGACGACCGGACCGACGCGAACGCCTTTTCCACGCTCAAGCGCATGACCGCGGTGAGAACAGTGGCGGTGGGCGTGCGGTCGCCGGAGGTGCCGGAGGACGTGTTCGTCGACTGCGACCTCACGGTGGACGGCGTGGCGGGCGTCACGCAGCTGCTCACGCAACTGCTCGACGTCTGCGCAAACGCCTAGCGCAACAGCTCGCGCTCGAGCGGCACGGGTTCGTGAAGCCCGACCTCGGGCCGGCGAGCGGCAGACGGTTCGACCAGGTCGCGGATATCCTGCAGTTGGGCGGAGATCCAGCGGGCCACATCGTTTTGTTGCACGACGGCACGCATCTTCTCGGCTCGCGCGTGACGTTCGACCGGGTCCATCAACAGGGCGCGATGCAGTGCCTGCGCCGTGGCGTCGACATCGAAGGGATTGATAGTGATCGCCCATTCACCGAGCTCTTCGTGGGTCCCGGCGTTCTCGGATAGCACGAGCGCCCCGCCCCGCCGGTTGACCGTAATCCCCTCTTTGGCGACCAGGTTCATGCCGTCATAGATGGGATTCACCAGCAGCACGTCGAACTGCTTGTACCCTGCCACCGCGCGACTCATGTCGTCGCGCAGCTCGAGCCGGATCGGCTGCCACGAATCGGACCCGAGCCGCTGGTTGATGACCCGGGCCACTTGCACCACCTGCCGGGCATACTCGCGATACTGGGGGACGTCCTGGCGCGTCTTTTGCAACAGCGCCCAGAAGACGACACGTCCCCGCCACTCCGGATGCGCGTGCAGCAGTCGCTCGTAGGCGAAGAAGCCGCGGATGATGTTCTTCGAGAGGTCCATGCGGTCGACACGGTAAATCAGCTGTTCCGGTCGCCAGCGCAGGATCTCCCGCTCCGCCCGTTCCACCATCGGACTTGCCGCAGTGCGCTCGAACTCCCGGACATCGATCGAGATCGGGTAGCGACGGACCCAGATGGTCCGGCCTCGGTAGAAGGCGGTCTGCTGCCGAAAGTCGACGGGCAACCCCATGTTCTCCTCACAGGTCAGCAGGAAATTGCGAACATCCGAGTGGGTCTGCAGACCGATGATGTCAGCCGCAAGCAGGCCGTCCATGATCTCCTCGCGCATGTAGCTCGGCAAGACTTTCCAGTACTGCGGGGTCGGCCAGGGAATATGGACGAAGTGCTGCAGGACCGCATCGGGAAGCTCGCGACGGACAAGCCGGGGAACCAGGTAGAGATGGTAATCGTGGGAGAGGACCAGGGGCCGCTTGCGGCCGCGGCGGGCCTCACGCACGACCTGCTGGGCGAACATCTGGTTGACCCGGCGGTAGCCCTCGTTCCAGGCCAGGTGGGTGCTGTCGTCGAGCACCGGGGCCTCGGCCAAATTCCACAGGTAATGCTGAACGAACCAGAGCAATGGGTTGGCGATCGTGTTGTAGTAAAGGTCGTAGGCCAGGCGCGGAGGATTGACCCAGCTCACCTGGAATCGTGAGCCGTCGGTGGTTTCGAGCATCATCGGTTCGCCGCCGCCGTCGAACTCGAGCTCGCCCTCGAGCCCATCCCGCACGGAGGCGACCCACACCGCTCCGGTCGCCAAGGCCAGCCCCGAGAGGCCCGTCACCAGGCCGCCGGCGCCCCGAACGAATCGCGTCCGATCGGCCGGTTCGTGCGCGACGTCCACCGGGGGACGGTTGGCAGCCACGATCGGATGGAAATCCTTGAGGAGGCGGCGCGTATATTGCTCGATCGCCAGCATGGGTTGCTTCTAACTCTACGCGGCGTTCCGCTGGGCGGTCCTCAACCACTCGCCGGGGTTGCCCGTTGAGTCAATATGTGATATCGTGGCTGTAAAATTACTGCTGTGCGGGATGGGTGGGTGTCCCGTTTAGGGGTGAGGGACATGGGAAAGCGGAAGCGAATGCCAGCGATCGCTCCCGGGCGGGCGGTCTTTACACCAAGTATCGCGAGCGAGATCCTCAATCTCCATCCGCGCACCTTGATGATCTATGAGAGCGAGAGCCTCATCAAGCCGCAGCGGACGGCGACCAACCGCCGTCGCTATTCCGAGGACGACATCCGGCGCGTCCGCGTCATCCAGTTCCTCACCCGCCAGAAGGGCGTGAACCTGGCCGGTGTCAAGTACGTCCTGCGTTTGATCCAGTCGCTTGGTGGCCAGGGCCTCGATCTCAACCAGGTCCGCGAGCTCGACGCGCTACAGGAAGTATCCGGCGACGGCTTGACCGCCTGATTTAGCACTGTCCGCCGCCCTTTACACCGCTGGGGTGGCTATTTGCGAAAGTGCTTGACAGCCATTGCCGACTATGTAACAGTATTCGTATCAGTTTTCATGCGTCGGTGAATTGGATGTAATCGGGGTAAGTGAAGGGAGCGATTCAATGCTAAGCGACGCCATCGAGGAGATTCATCGGGAGTTCGAAGCAGCGGCCGACCGGCGGAACCAGGAGCTCAAGCGCCGCGCCGATGTCCGCCGTGCGGATGACTTTCTCCTGTCGGTCGAAGACATCATCGAGAACCGGCTGGCTGCCGTCCCGGCGCCGCTGATGGACGAGATCACGCAGTTCGTGCGCCCACTCAGCCGCAAGCTGCTGCGCGCCCTCAACCGCAACGTCACGCGTGATCCGGTGCGGGTTCTGGACGTCCTCTTCGATGTCCAGCAATTGCTCCTGCCCCGGTTGATGGTGGCGTAAATCTCGATAGGGGGGATCCTACCGGCAAGAAAACCGTAGGGCACGACGCTCAATAAGCCGGATAGCCGTTGCTATTGAACCTGGCTTGTGTGTGAAATAGCCTGTGCGGCCGGTCGGAGTACCCTGCTGAGGATCCCTTGATGCGTCAAACCATGACCCGCGGAAGCGGGTTCGCCGCGGTGCTGCGTCGCCGCTGGTGGATTTTCCCCATCGTCCTGTTGCTTGTCGCCGCTGGCCTGCTGCTGCGCGCCCTTACCGCACCGCTCGCGGTCAGCGCCAGCGTCGCCGACGGCGACCTGACCGTCGTGCGGAGCTCGGCCGTGCTCTTGAGCTTCAACCAGGACATGAATGCCGCCTCGGTCAAAAGCGGCTTTCGTATCACGCCAACTGTCCCGTACACGGTCGTAGTCAAGAATGCGCGGACCTTTGAGTTCCGCCCACAACTGCAGCCCGATACTGCCTACAAGGTCCAGGTCCTTGGGGCGCGCAAGGGGATGGGATTCGGGAGCGAGAACTATACGGTGGCCTTTCGCACCGAGCCCGCTCCGAAGGTAACTGGTGCAACCTACAACGACGCGCCGCTGACCGACGGACAGGCAGCCCTCGCGCTGCGCGGCACCCTCAAGATCGCTTTCTCGCAGCCGATGGATGCCACCGGGACCGCCGTGCTGCTCGATGGCGCAGCGCTCGATGCCAAGAGCGTGACCTGGGATAAGGCGGGGCAGAACATCACGCTCGCGTTGACCCTCAGCCACAGCCGGACCCACACGCTGCTCGTCCCGAAAACCGCCACCAACCGCAAGCACGACCTCGCGGTCGCCGACTGGAAGCTGAGCTTCACGACCATGGTCCAGGTTCCGTCGGCGGGATCAACGGCGCGGATCGGGAAATCGGGAGCCCCGATCATCATCCAGATCGAAAACAGCTCACAGCCGAGCGTGCGGCCGCAGACCGGCATGCAGCAGGCCGACATGATCTACGAGTACATCAGCGAGTTCGGCATCCCGCGGTTGACGGCGGTCTACTGGCATCCGCCGTCAAGCCTGATCGGGCCAGTTCGAAGCTGCCGTCTGATCACGGTGGCCCTCGAGCAGATGTACCGCGGCGAGATCTACTGCTCCGGCGCCAACGACTTCGTCCTGGGCCAGGTGTGGAAGTGGCCGAACGTGGTTTATGACTACTACTACACGTACGACTTCATGTACCGGGCCTCGGATCGCTATGCTCCCCACAACGTCATCGCCCGCCCGGACAAGATCACGGCCAATACCGCGGCCGCGAACCTGCCGGCCCTCAACTACGACATCGCTCCGGCCCACCCGGACGTGGCGCTGCCGGGCGCCACGCCGGCAACCAGCGTCTCGGTCCCGCAGCACGGGACCGTCTGGCGTTATGATGCCAACTCGCGTGAGTACCTCAAGTGGCAGGACGGGGCGGCGTTCACCAATGTCGGCACCGGCCAGGTCCATGCCAAAAACCTGATCATCGAGCACGTGCAATCGCGCCTCGACACCAGCCCGGGCAACACGGGGGTGCACCGCACCTATAACACCGAGTACTACGAGCTTGCGGGCGAAGGCTCGGCGGACATCTACTCCGACGGCGGGATGATCCATGTGACGTGGAAGCATCCCAATCGCGACTTGCCGGTTGTCTATTACGATGCCAGCGGCAACCCGGTGGACCTCAACACCGGGCTGACCTGGGTTCACGTTATAGGGAGTGATCAATGACCTGGACGCAAACACTTCGCGAACGCTGGTGGCTGGCGCCGATTGCCATCCTCGTGGTGGCGGCCGCCATCGTGATTCGGATCATCACCACCCCGCTCGAGGTGAGCGCCAACGTCAGCGACGGTGACCAGGCGGTTCCCCGAACCGCGACCATCGACCTTCACTTCAACCAGGACATGAAGGCCCAATCGGTGCAGCACGCCTTCAGCATCAGCCCACCGGTGATGGTCGCCTTCAAAGCCGTCAGTCCCAGGGAGTTCCAATTTCGGCCCAAGATGGCGGCGAAGACCGCCTATCACGTCAGCATCAAGGACGCGCAGAACACCTCCGGGCGCGGCGTGACCAACGGGTTCAGCTTCAAGACCGAGCCGGCGCCGTCGATCGCCGCCGTCAAGGTCGACAGCAAAGCGGTTACCGATGGCCAGCAATCATTGAAGCCGGTCGGCGACGTCAAGATCGATTTCTCGCAGCCGATGGACGGGTCCCGGACGCCAATCGTGTTGAATGGCAAGCCGCTCGACGCCACCAAGGTGAGCTGGGCCGGCGACGGGAAGAGCGCGATGCTCAACCTCAAGCTTGGGCATAGCCGCCAGTACCAACTGTCGATCCCTCAGACGGCGGTCAACCGCAAGCAGGATCCGCTGGCCGCCGACTGGAAGTTCAGCTTCACCACCCTCATCGAAGTCCCCTCGCAGGGCGACCCGGCGCGAATGGGCGCCGGCACCCCGGCCATCATCCAGATCGAAAACAGTAGCGAGGCGCGTCCCCAAGCCGGGATGCAGCAGGCCGACATGATCTACGAGTACATCAGCGAGGGGGACATCCCACGGCTGACCGCCATCTACTGGCATCCGCTGCCCGATCTCGTGGGCCCGGTGCGCAGCTGCCGGCTGATCACGATTCGCCTGGTGCTGATGTACAAGGGGTACATCTATTGCTCCGGTGCCAATGACTACGTGCTTGGACTCGTCTGGCAGCACCCAAACCTTGTCAACGACTACAGTCACGGCGCCGGCAATATCTACTACCGGGACAACAACACCCGCTACGCGCCGCACAACGTGATGATGCACGGCAACAATGTGACGACTTATACGGCGCAGGCGAACCTGCCGGCGCTCAAGTACGACATCGCGGAGAAGCACGCCGATGCGACCTTTACCGGTGATGCCGCGCCGACCGTTTCGGTGCCCGATCACGGTGTGACCTGGCAGTACGACCCGGGTTCGAAGCAGTACTTAAAAACCCAGGATGGGGCGGCTTTTACGAACGTCGGCACGGGTCGGGTGCACGCCAAGACCGTGATCGTCG
>VBIS01000047.1 GCA_005880605.1 Chloroflexota bacterium | reverse complement strand
GTGGACGGGTACGGGGTGGCTGAGGGACTGCGCTGCGTGGCAGGCACGCTCGGCGTGCGTCACTAGCTTGCGAACGCTGTCGCCGGCCGCGTTACTCACGATGGCAAGCTCGATTGTTACCTCTTCGAAGTGTGCCGGCGCATCGTCGACGTCGTATTTCTCGGTATTTCGGAAGGTGGCGCGAACGTCGGCCGACGCCTCCTCGATCGGGACCTCATAGAGTGGCGCGAACCGCGCCAGCTGGGTCAGCAGTCAAAACGCTGTCCCCATCATCAGGTACTGGAGCGGCGACGGCCCCCGCTCGGTGCCTCCACGCGCCAGCGGTTCGTCGGATTCGACGACGAATTTCCCCATCCGCCCCTCGAGATGGACGTCGTCGAGGATCCGCGCCACCGCCCGGGTCGTCGTTTTGCGTTGCTCCGGCGGTTTGGCACGCATCTCCTGTCGCAGGCGGACGATCTCGGCCATCTGCTTGTCGAGGTTGACGCGGCTCTTCGCCGGCTTCGACTCATCCATGACCCGCATCATAAGGAGGTGGGGCAGCTGCAAAGTGCGCCCTGACCGCCTGGTCGATCATCGCCAGGCTCGTCGTCACCGTGGTCTGGGCCTCACGCCTTTATCTCGGCGTCCACCGGCTCACCGACGTCCTCGGTGGCTATGCGCTGGGGCTTGCCTGGATGTCGCTCGTGATGGTCGCGTCCCAACTCATCGACGACCGCACGCGAGGCCCGGCGTAAGGCCGATAGACGGCGTCGAGCCAGGTGCGCACGCGCCCGGCCAGCTGGCGGGGAGTGATCCCGGCCTTGACCACCCATTCGAGCGCGCCGAGGGCGAACGCCTTGCGGACCAGCGCATCATCGTCGGCATTGCTGAACATGACGACCGGTACCGGGAGGCCGCGGCGTTTTGACCGCAGCCGCTCGAGCGCCTGAAGGCCGTTCAAACCTGGGAGACCCTGATCCATGAGCACCAGGTCGGGCGGTTGACGTAACACCAGGTCAACGGCCGCCATTCCGTCAGCGGCCCGTTGAACCGCAAAGCCAGCGTTCTCGAGGCCCAGCTGAAACATATCGCCGAGGTCCTGGTCGTCATCGACCAGTTGGTCGGAGACCTATGGCATGTAGGATGGCCTCAAGGAGCAGAGCAGGTGGGGACGGTCCGCGAGGACGTCGCGGCAAATACTGACATCTGGCTAGCCGGGTCGAGGCTGCAGTCATCGCGGCATGTCTGCGCGTTCTTCCGAACGTCGGACGAGCGTTATCGGGTGCTCCTCCCATTCATCAAGGAGGGCATCGAGCGCCACGAGCGCGCCTTTCATATCGTGGATCCCGCCCTACGCCAGGACCACCTTCATCGGCTCCAGGCTGTTGGGATCGATACCGCTGCCGCTGAAACCGGCCATCAACTCGAGGTGCGGGTCTGGGAGGACGCCTATCTTCGCGGCGGCCACTTCGACCAGGATGCGATGTTGGCCCTGATCCAGGAAGTCCTTGAAACGGGAACCACGCAGGGCTTTCCCCTGACGCGGTTGGTCGCACAAATGGAATGGGCGCTCGAGGATCGGCCGGGCGTCAACGACCTCGTCGAGTACGAAACGCGGCTCAACTACCTTCTGCCGCGGTACGGTGACCCGGTCATATGAACATACGATCTCGCCAAGTTTGGCGCAGGCATTGTGATGGACATCCTCCGAACTCATCCGATGGTTATCGTCGGCGGGATCCTGCAAGAGAATCCGTTTTTCGTCCCACCCGACGAGTTTCTGCGCGAGTTGCGTGGGCGCCGTGATCTCAGGCGCTGAACGGGGCGTCGAGCCAACCGAGGTGACCAGGCTTCGCCGCTACTTGCGGGACCTCGTCGCGCTATCAACCCTGCCCGCGGTCTGGGTGGGCCAATCGCCGCAGTTGATTGTCGAGGGCTTCACCGAAGGACTGCTTCGAACCATGGGTGTCGACTTCGTCTACGCGCGTGTTTCGGCGCTCGGCGGGGGCGGACCAATGATGGAAGCCGTCAGTACGGAGCGCCGCGGTGCGCTCCGCAGCTCCCCGCACGAGATTGGCCGCGAGCTGGGCCCGTGGCTGGAGCATCACGACGCCTCGAGAACGACGCTCGTGCCCAGCCCGCTCGGCGAAGGCGAGCAGGTCGCGCTCGCGGTGGCGACGGTCGGGCACGCTGGTGGCACCCTGGGGGTGGTTGCCGCCGGCGCGGCTCGCGACGACTTCGCCTCGGAGTACGACCGGCTCCTGATGCGGGTCGGCGCGAACCAACTGGCGATCGCGCTCCAGGGGGCCCAGCTGGAAGCCGCGCGGGCCGAGTTGGCCAAACTCGAAGAACGGCAGCGACTGGCGCGAGAGCTCCATGACTCGGTATCGCAGGCGCTCTATGCGATCGTGCTCGACATCTCCGCTGCGCAGGAGCTTCGCACCATCGATCCGTCGCGGCTGGTCGAAATCCTCGCCGACGCTCGGGCCGTGGCGGAGTCGGGCCTGACAGAAATGCGATCGCTGATCTTCGAGCTCCGGCCCGAATCCCTGGAACGCGACGGACTGATCGCCGCCCTCGACCGGGGTGTCGCAGCGGTCCAGGCGCGCTACCGACTTCCCATCCGGGCAACCCTTGGCGCCGAGCCGAAAATACCCATCGCAACCAAGGAAGTGCTGTACCGAGTCGCGCAGGAGGCCCTTCAGAACAGTGCCAAGCACGCGGGAGCCCGCGGCCTGATCATTTTGCTTGAGACCGGGCCCGACGATCTGTCGCTTCGGGTCCGTGATGATGGCCGCGGCTTTGACGCGCAAGCCTCCTTCCCCGGCCACCTGGGCCTGCGATCGATGCAGGAGCGGGTCGCGTCGGTTGGCGGTGTGCTCGACATTCGCAGCGACCGGCACGGCACCGAGGTCTCGGTGCGAATCCCGCTCGATGCCTCCGTCTAGCCAGGCCTGACGATGAGATCGGACGTGATCCCAACGGCCACCCGACCCCGCGCGGCCCATCCAGCGCGCGACCTGTGCCTCGCACCTGGTCGCACCGTCGATGCTCCGCTTATTGAGGGCGGCCGCTATGGACGCATGTTCCCGGACCTGCCGGCCGCGCGCTTCGACGACGATCGCCTGCTTGCCCTTGGGAGTGAGGGCAGCATCAGCGACGGGGGCGCGTGTGACACGGAGAGCCAGATCGAAGCTGGCCAGCCCTTCTTCGGCCAGTACCTGGCACACGATCTGACGGCCGACCGATCCCCCCTGCGCGTGCACGGCGACATCAATACGCTGCGAAACGCTCGCACCCCTCGTGCCAATCTCGAGGCGCTCTATGGAGCCGGTCCGATCGGCGCGCCCTATCTCTACGACCAGACAGATCCGGCGAAACTGCTGCTTGCGCCTGGAGGTCGCGATCTTCCTCGCAACCAGCAGGGCCTGGCGCTCATCGGCGACCCACGGAATGATGTACACGCCTTCATGACGGGCCTCCAGATCGCCTTGATTGGAGCGCATAACCGCCTCGTCGATCGCTTGCGGGCGGACAACGTTGCCGAGTCAGAGCTGTTTGACGATGCTCGCAGGGCGCTGATCTGGCACTACCAGTGGGTCGTCCTCAATGATTTCCTCCCCAATCTGGCCGGCAGCGCGATGACGGCGAGCATCCTCGAGGATGGCCTTCGTTTTTATCACCTCACGGGCGACCCCTTCATCCCAGTCGAGTTTGCCGACGCCGCCTACCGCTACGGCCATTCCCAGATCAAGGGCGACTACCAACTCCGACCCGGGGGTCGGCGCTTTCCGGTCTTTCCCGATCTGGCGGGGTTTCGGTCACTCGCACCGGAACATGTCATCGCTTGGGAACTTCTCTTTGATGTGCCGGGCCGTCCGCCCGCGCAGCGCGCCAAGCCGATCGATGGGCAGCTGCCCACATCGCTCATCCGACTTCCAGAATCGATCACCGGCGTGGTGGAGGTCAGCGCGTACCGATCACTCGCCGCGCGGGACCTGCAACGCGGAATGGGCACCGGCCTCCCGTCCGGCGAAGCGGTCGCCCGCGCCGTGGGCGCAAGACCGCTCACGCCTCAAGAGCTCGCGCTCGGCGATTGGCAGGATGAGACACCCCTCTGGCTCTACATCCTCCGCGAGGCCGCGGTTCATGGCGGGGGCGACCACCTGGGCGAGGTCGGCGGCCGCATCGTCGCGGAAGTGGTTGTCGGCATCATCCGCACGGATCCCGAGTCGTACCTCACCAACGATCCGTCGTGGCGGCCGACCCTGCCATCCCACGAGCCGGGCCGCTTTAAGATCCGCGACCTCCTCATCCCGGCCCGCTAAATATCATGGACAGCATGCCCTTCTTTGGTTATCACATGCCCAGCTTTACATTTCCGGACGTGCCCAGCGACCAGCTCTTCGATCACCTGGGTGGGCTCGCGCGCTCAGCGGAATCCGCCGGGTTTGAGCTGGTGACGGTGATGGACCACTTCTACCAGATCACCGGCATCGGTCCGGAAGAGGAGCCCATGCTGGAGGGCTACACGACGCTGGCGGCACTGGCACGCGAGACCAGCCGGGTGCGGCTGGGCACGCTGGTGACCGGGGTGACCTATCGCAACCCGGCACTCGTAGCCAAGATGGTCACCACGCTCGACGTCATCTCCAAGGGCCGCGCCATCTGCGGCATCGGCGCCGCTTGGAACGAGTCGGAGCACATCGGGTACGGTTTCGAGTTTCCGCCCATCCGCGAGCGCATGGATCGGCTCGACGAGGCGCTGACCATCTTGCGGCTGATATTCACCCAGGAGCGGCCTTCCTTCGCGGGCACGCATTACCGAATTGATCGCGCTCTCAACAATCCACGTCCGCTACAACCGGGTGGACCGAAGATCATGGTCGGCGGGGGCGGCGAACAGCGCACCCTGCGCCTGGTCGCGCGCCACGCGGACATGTCCCACTGGTTCGGCCCGCTGGCAGACATCAAACGCAAGAGCGAGATCCTGGACCGATACTGCGAAGAAGAGGGCCGGGATCCGGCCACCATCACCAAGACGATGGGCGCCCCCGTCGTCCTGGTGGAGAACGAAGGGCAAGCCAAAGCCGTCATGGAACGGATGCCCCCTGAGCGGCGGGTCATGTTCCAACCAGCGACCCCGGACCAGGCCGCCGAGATCCTCCAGGACTTCATCGCGGTCGGCATTCAGGGCTTCACGTTCGGCAATCCCACCCTGCGCACTCCTGAAGAATTCGAGCGCGCCTCCCGCCTGATCAAGGCGATCAAGGTCTCGTCGTAACGGCTTGCCACCTGAGCCGTTTTTCAGTGGCCGTTGCGCACGTAGACTAGCAGGCCATCTGTACGGACCAATCTGAAATGTTCGTCGAGGTAGGCACGCAGGGACGGTACCAAGGGGATGCGTCCGTTGCGGAGCGAGTAGAGCACGAGATAATCACTGTTCTCAAAGGCGTGCCGCCAGACAGCCACCGCTGCAGGCTTCGAGCGGCCATAAGAGATGGTGGTGCCGTAAGGATCAGTGATGTTGTCGCCGCAACCTGGCGATGGCGAAACAAAGCGGTCGGCTGTGATCAGGTCCGCGGGACTGTCCGCCAGGGCACATGCGCCCGCGGGAATGACGGCATCGATGCTCAACGCCTTGTCCGACGCATGTTCTCCGCCGATGATTCGCACATGGTTGGCGGTGAGCGCGATGAGACCCAGCGCTGCGATCGCCAGACCGGTCCGCAGTAAGGGCGCCGGCACCAGGCTCCCAACTGCGCTCGCGACCGCTATCGCCAGAAAGGGCGCGATAAAGGCGGCGTAGTGGCCGTAGAACTGCGCCGGCAACATCAGAAGCGCGGCTACTCCGACCGTCGACGCCACGGCAAACCACTCGAATGCGGTTGGGCGCTCACTCGACCAGGTCATCGCGGCGATGACCACGGCCGCGAACCCGATCGCCATGGCGATAGCGAGCCAGCCATGGAGGAGTGCCGGGCCACCCGTCAGATCCGCGAGCCGGGTGGTCAGGGGGATGCGGCCCGAGCCTGCGATCCGAACCAGCTGGGTGGCCACCACGTCATGGTAGAAAGCTCCCGGCGCCGCGATGACAAACGGCAGAGTCGGGACGGCGAAGCCGATCGTCACACCGCACGCGAAGGGCGCCAGGCGGCGCGAAACCTGAGGCAGGCACAGCACCGCAATGACGAGAACCGGGATTAGTGCCCAGCCCTTGACCGAGCCGGCGAATCCGAAGGCGACTCCTCCCAGCAGTAGCTGCCGTCTTCCGCCGAGAGTCTCCCCCCCGAAGACCAGCAGCGCCCCGAGCAGGCAGAAAAGGTCAAGCACCGGTTCGAGCAGCGCGGTATGCGTTGCACCGACCTCCGCCGGAAAGACTGCCATCAGGCCGGCGCCAAGCAGCGTCGAAAGCCGGCCGCGGTGTCGGATCAATGCGCCGACAAGAAGCACGTTGACCGCTGCGACAAGTGGCATGCACAACCTGAGCGCTGCCATGGCATCTCGGGTGCCGATCGCTCGCGAAAGCAATGCCATCGGGCTGGCAAGCAGCTCGAAGCCTGGGGGGTGAACCAGAACGAAGTCCCGATAGGGCAGAGCGCCGTGGACCAGCCTGATGGCCGAGCCGAAGTAGACACCATCGTCGTACTCGGTCAGACCGAACAGCATCCCAGGACGGGTCAGCTGGTAAACGGACAGTGCCATGGCGATAAGACTCGTCGCCGCGATGATCGCCCAGGTCATGCCCTGCCCCTGTTCGACCGGGGCAAAGGGTGAACGGGGCAGGCCGCCGGGCCGCCGCGCTACCGCGTTGAAATCGTCGCGCAATCAGCCGCTTGCCCCCTAACCTTCCTTTTCCGTCCCCGTCAGGGACGAGCGGCTTCGGGCTGCCTCGCCGATGCCGCCTGGTTTTGGAGGATCCGCAGGACCAGCTGTTTGAGCGTGGCGCGTTCCGATGCGCTGAGCCCGGCCAGCAGTTCCTCTTCAAGCTTCGCCATGCCGCGCTCGGCGCGCTCCAGCACCTTCTTGCCGTGTGGGGTGATCTCGACGATGTGCCGGCGGCGGTCGTCAGGGTCGCGCCGGCGGGCAATCGAGCCGGCCGCCTCCAGCCCGTTGAGCAGCAGGACGAGATTGTTTTCGTCCATG
Source organism: Chloroflexota bacterium (assembly GCA_005880605.1). Lineage (GTDB taxonomy): Bacteria > Chloroflexota > Dormibacteria > CF-121 > CF-121 > CF-13. Next base: position 3,422 of record VBIS01000047.1, on the reverse strand, counting down.
TGAAGACTTTCGGCGAGGCGCTGCTGCGGGACGCCGCTGTCGTTCAGGTTGGTCAGCGCCATATAGTCTTTGACGCTCATGCCGGGCAAGGCCTCCTCCGCCTTGCAGCATATTGACTATCCCGGAATATGGGTAATCACGGAGTTGTTACCATGAACGAGCGAGCCGTCGTTTTGATCAATGCCTTCGAAGTCCCCAGCGGTGCGGACGAATCGTTCCTGGCGGGCTGGGAACGAGCGCACGATTTCCTCCTAGGCCAGCCCGGGTACCGGTCCAGCCAGCTGCACAAGAGCGTGGAGCTCGGCGCCGACTTCCGCTACGTCAACGTCGCCGTCTGGGATTCGGAAGATGCCTTTCGCGCAGCTACTTCGCGACCCGAGTTCCGCGACATCACCATGGACTATCCGCTCCATTCATCGGTCTATGAAGTGGTAAGCGCCGACCAGCGATGGGTCTCGCGGGCGCACTAAAGCGACGATGAGCACACAGCTGAGAATGACCGCGCAACGACCTCGTTCCGGCGGGCACCTGACGGAGGGGCTCAGCCGCTGGCAAACCGTGATCGTGGTTTCCGGGACCATGCTGGCGCTGCTGCTCGCAGCACTCGATCAAACGATCGTTGGCACCGCCATGCCTCGCATCGTGGCGGATCTCAACGGCTTGTCCTACTACGCCTGGGTGATCACCGCCTACCTGGTCGCCTCGACCGTGATGGTACCGGTCGCCGGCAAGCTCGGGGACCTGTTCGGCCGGAAGCCATTCCTGCTCACCGGCATGGTTGGTTTCGTGGCTGCCTCCGCGCTTTGCGGTCTCTCGCAGAACATGACCGAGCTCATCATCTTCCGCACCATTCAGGGGATCTTCGGGGGCGTCCTCTTTGCCACGGTCTTTGCCGTGATCGGCGATCTCTTCCCGCCGCAGCAGCGGGCGCGCGTCGGCGGACTGTTCGGCGCCGTCTTTGGCCTGTCCTCGGTCCTGGGGCCCACGGCTGGCGGCTACATCACCGATAACCTCGGCTGGCGCTGGGTGTTTTACGTGAATCTGCCAATCGGCATCCTGGCTGTCTTGATCGTGGCCGCAACCCTGCCATTTGTGCGCTCAAAGGCATCGGTGCGCGACATCGACTTTCCCGGCGCCGCGGCGCTCGTTGCCGGCTTGATTCCCCTGATGGTTGCGCTCTCCATCACCAGGGACCACACCTGGACCTCGCCGGAAGTTCTGGGCCTGCTGATCGGATCCGCGGTCATGCTCGTCCTCTTCTTTGTGCTCGAGCAGCGGACCGACAACCCGATTGTCCCGTTTGGCCTCTTCAAGAACGCCACCTTCAGCGTCTCGATGCTCACCAGCTTTCTGACCGGCTTCGCGATGTTCGGCGCGATCATCTTCGTGCCGTTGATTTATCAGGGCGTTCTGGGTGTCACCGCGACCAACTCGGGGCAACTGTTGACGCCGATGATGCTCGGGTTGGTTGGCGCCAGCGTGCTCATCGGCCAGGTCATGGTCCGCATTCGTCTGTACCGTTTTCTCGGAACCGCCGGGATCGCCCTGATGCTGCTCGGCTTGTGGTGGCTTTCGCAGGTTACGACCAGCACGTCGGCCCTCGAGGTTGTGCGCGACATCGTTGTCGTCGGCGCCGGCTTAGGCACCACCTTCCCGCTGTACTTGCAGTCCGTCCAAAATGCTTTGCCCCGTCAGTTCCTTGGTGTTGCGACCAGCCAGATTCAGTTCTGGCGCCAGATGGGCGGCACGATTGGCACGTCCGTGCTCGGCTCGGTGCTGGCCTCGAGACTGGCAGCGAGCATCCAGGCGCAGATTGCCGGCCTACACCTGCCTCCGCAAGCGGGTCGGCTTGTTCCCAGCGGCGTGAGCAACCCGCAGGCCGTCTTTGATCCCGGCGCCATCGCGGCCAGGCGCGTCGCCGCAACGGCGGCCGGAGGACCGCGAACAGCCGCCATCTTCGACCAGGTCATTCATGCGCTCAGGGCCGGGCTCGCCGGGACCCTGCACGACGTCTTCCTCTATTGCGGAGCGGTGCTGGTCCTGGCGCTGGTCGCTTCGCTCTTTCTGCGCGAGGTTCGGCTTCGGGGCCAGGCCCAAACCCTGGAAGAGTCCAGGTCCGATGAGTTTTTCCCGGCCGCGTAGTCTGGATTGTCAGACATTTCGCACAAGGAGGCAGACGTAGAGCATGAGAAAACTGATCGTCCTCACGTTCGTCACGCTGGACGGGGTGATGCAGGCTCCGGGTGGTCCCGAGGAAGATTCGAGCGGCGGCTTCAAGTACGGCGGATGGTCAATGCCCCTTTTCGATGACGCCGTCGGCCGGGCGATGGGCGAGCAGATGAGCCATCCCTTCGATCTACTCCTGGGCCGGAAGACCTACGACATCTTTGCCAGTTTTTGGCCGAAGGCTACAGACCCGACCGGCGATGCGATCAATCGGGCGACGAAATATGTCGTCACGCACCGCCCCATCGACACCGATTGGAAGAAGACCGTCCCTATCGACGGCGATGTCGTCGGAAAGCTCAAGAAACTCAAGCAAGAAGACGGCCCTGAACTCCAGGTGCACGGAAGCAGCAACCTGATTCAAACGTTGCTCAAAAACGATCTGGTCGACGAGCTCTGGCTCAAGATTTACCCGATCACCCTGGGAACCGGAAAGCGTCTCTTTGGCGAGGGCACGAAGCCAGCGGGTTTCCGTGTGCTCAAGAGCAACGTCTCACCAAACGGCGTCATCGTGGCCTCCTACGGCCGCGCCGGTGACGTCAAGCTCGGGACCGTCGAGCTGACCGCCTCGGGCGAGCAAGTAATCCGAAGCTAAGGTCATTTCTAGTTCCCGCACAGACGCCTCGGCCATTGGCAGCTTGACAACTTCGGCCTTGCCGCGATACATATACGGCGACTAACGAGCGATCCGGGGAGGGAATCAAGCCACCATGATTCGTGCACGCCTGCTTGGTCGCCGCCTGATCGGGGTCGCGGCTGCTGCCGCTGCCGCCTTTTCGCCCACCTACGCGTCGGCCGCGAGTCTCGGATATAGCGCCACGACACCGGTACAGGTCAGCAACTGCTCGGGCAAAAATGCCGAGGTCGAGCAGGCAACAGACCCCAAAGCGACAAGCGCAGCTCCGGCCGGTTACATCTACGAAGAATGGATGGCAGCCGGCTGCCACGGCATCGCCTTTTCCCGATCACTCGATGGCGGGCAACACTGGTCCGACCCGGTCCGGGTCTCGGGCGCAACCGGATCCACCTACAACTCGTGGGATCCGGACGTCGTGGTCGGGCCCGATGGCACGGTCTACGCCGCCTACATGACCGGCAATGGCAGCCAGTGGTACCCCGTCGTGGCCACGTCGTTCGACCACGGCCAGACGTTCCCGCAGGTCAGTTCCCTTATTCCGCCCGATCCGAAAAACTGG
>VBIS01000046.1 GCA_005880605.1 Chloroflexota bacterium | reverse complement strand
CGCCGAGACCGGTCCCGAGCTTTTTGGCGGCGGGAGGGCGGCGGCCGCCGCGCCGAAGACCCAACTGCCGACGGCCGGCCCGGTACCCACGTTGAGCGCGAGGGTTGGCGTCGAGCCGTCGGCGAGACCGGCGGCCGGCTCGGGGCTGTGGGTGGAAACATCGGCGGCCACCGGTACGACGCCCACCAGGATCAGCGCCACCGCGAGGGCAACGGGTAGCCGCCAGCCGAGGCGACGCCTGCCAGCCCGCTGCCGGTCCCGAGCTTCGAGCGGGGACAGAAACCGGGCCAGGGAAAAGCGCAAGGCACAGGCGATGACCAGGCTGGCCAGGATCGCCGTCTTGGTCCAGAACTCAAGCGTGGTTGGGCCGATCAGGAGAACTGCCAGGATTGCCACGAGGATGCCGAATGCTACTCGCGCCACGGCGCCGTCAGGAACCGTTCGCGGGTCCGGCATCATGAAGAGGCCGAAGACCAGGAGTTCCGGCGAGGTGACCAGAATCTGCCAGAGTTCGCGGCCGCACATGGGCGCCACGTGCCAGCTGGCGACCATGCAATGGTCGGGTACCAGCGCCAGCGCCACGGCCGTGAACCCCGCAAACCCGGCCATGAAGGCTAGCTCGAGGCCGAGCAATCGCAGCTCCCACGCGATCAACAGCCCTCCGACCACGAGCACCGCGTAGGTGACAATCAGCCACGGCCCGGGCGGGATCCACCACAGATCCTGGGGCTCCGTCAGCTTGGGACCGAGCGCGACGAAGGCGATGACCAGCCCGAGGTTCGAGGGGTTGAAGATGTGCCGCCCGCGCCAGCGGATCAGGTATTTGGATGCCATCGAGATGGCAACCACGCCGACAAAGATCCAGATGCCATGCAGGCTCCACCATTGACCATGCAGGGTGCCGGGGGTTCGCAGAATAAACGCCGCGCTGTTTCCGGTCAGCAATCCGCTCGCCGGCCACATGATGGCGCTGTCCTTGAAGAAGGCGACGACGAACTCGATCAGGGCGCCGGTCGCCAGACAGATCAGAATCTGCGCCACCGAGAGCCGGAAGCCGAGGACGGTCTGGCCCAGCACCTGGAGCGTGATCAGCACGGCGGCGACGTGCATCCGGGGATCGCGGATGCTGGGGAGGATGACCGCGTACTCGCGGCCGAAAAGACGAGCCACCCGGCGCTTGCCGCTGGTCACGCCGGGTGTAACGGTTGGAAGCACCGCGCCGTTACACCGCCAGTTCCGTGTTGATGCATCCCCGGCTGCGGTTGACGTGGTACCGGACTCGGACCGGGTTGGTCGGCGCGATCATGGTCGCCGCGCTGTCGGCGTGCGATCTTCCGTTCGGTCTCGGCCTGCCCACGACGCGCAGCCTGGAGAGCGGCGCCACCGGCACGCTGGTCGCGGCGGACAGCTTCGAGATCACCGGGTCGTACACCGAAGGCAGCACCCCCTGGTCGATCGACCTGCAACTGACGCGGCCAGCCGCCGAGCACGTAACGGTCACGTCGGCTGATGCCAAGCTCGAGGCGATCATTCTTGGTAGCAACGCCTATTTTCGCGGACAGCAGTTTCTGTCGGTGCACATGGGCAGCGACCTTGTTGCTCGAAGCTTTGTCAAGGCGGCGGGCAATGGTTGGTGGAAGGGCGCCGCAGGGCATGTTCCCCAGCTGACAGAGCTGACCGATGGCAATGCCTTCAGATCGACGTTTCTCGGGCAGGCGGTGACGCAACGCACCGACCACGTGTCGGTCGATGGCATCGATGCGGTCCGCCTGTCGGGCGCCCGGGGTGACGTGTTCATCACCGCGCAGGCGCCTTATCGTGTGCTCCGGGTGCGCCTGAAGCACGGCGTTGTCCTTGACGGCATTCGCGACGCCGACCTTCGCTTTGTCAATTACAACAGCGACTTCAGAATCGCGGCCCCTGCCGATGTCATCGATTTCTCGAACCTCAGTACCCTACCGCCCATCTACACCGTCGTCTCGGTCGACACGTCCGGGTGCGCCAGGCCGTGCGCTGTCTCGGCCCTGCTCAAGAATCTCGGCGGCCTCCTTCATGCCCAGGGGCCATCCACCGTCACCTTCACCATGACAGCAGTCAACCGCCGCCACCGTGACGGCGACGCCCGACAACCCGGGGCGCGGCTAGGATCGTGACAAAGCTCGAGGTAGCCGCATGGGGCCTCGTCATCGCTGTTTTGGGGGCCGAGGCCGGGCTCGTCATTTCCCGGCCCTGGGACCACCACGTTGCCCTGTCGCTATCCGGCTCACACGTGTCGAAGCTCAGCCCGAGCGAGCCGGTCACGCCCTCCGCAGGTAGCAAGTGTCCGGACGTTGTGGTCCACAGGGTCGAACAACCCCAGACGATCCCGCGGAGCGCCTGGGTCCACGCCTCGGATGGCGTCAACGTCCGGGCCGCCCCCTCGTCCTCGGCGACCCGTCTGACGACGCTAGCGACGGGAACGCAATTGAGCCTGCTGGCCGAACAGACCAATCCCGATGGCACCACCTGGGATCGAATCCGGCTGAGCGACGGCCGTGACGGTTGGTTGAGCGGACGCTATACGGCCAACTACCCGATCGCCTCGGCCTCGACCGACTCGCTGAAGATCTGGCTGCCGGTTGGCTATCAGTTCCAGTCAGTGACAGCAGGGAAGGCCCAGGCGCTCTACAAGGGCGGTCCGCTCGCTTTGCTCTACGTCGAAAGTGGCAATAAGGACCAGGCGCCGACCGAAATCGTGGTGCCGGCCAGCCTGCCCAGCCCGACATCGTGGACCGCGCGTCCCACCGAGCAGGTGCTGGTCGGCGACCTCTCGGCCAGCGACCGGGTGTTCGGCATCAGGTTGGCCAGCGCCGGCTGTCCGGCGCTCGTCCACGAGATCCGGGTCACGACCGCCGCCCGTTACTACGACCTCATCTTCCTTGTGGACGAGCCGAGCTCGTCGGTGGTTGCCCAGTTGCTGGACAGTGCCACGGTGCAATAGGCGACGCTTGCGTGACAACGGCCACGGGCGCATGATCACCCATGCGAGTAAGGAGGAGGACCAATGTTCACACTGACCATGCGATTTACGCTGCCCGAAGATACCGACTGGTCGAGGATCCCAGCGCTCATGGAGAACCGGGCCCGGCAGCTTTACAGCAATATGCCGGGCTTGATTTCGAAAGCCTTCGTCTATGACCCCGACACGCGTGAATACGGGGGCAATTACCTCTGGGAGCGTCGCGAACAGATCGATGCCTTCCTCAAATCGGACTCGCCGGGGTTTGCGTCGCTGTGGAAGAAATAGAGCGGCAAACCTTTGTAGGTCACCTGCAGCGAGCCGTCCGCGCGTGTGATGGTTCCCAACTGACCGGTGACGCCGGGACCTCCGGTCGGCGTCGTCCCACTGGCGATGCTGACGGGAGGCCAGGTCGACGCACAACCGCCGGTGCATTTGCTCACCCCGGGCGTGTCACTGTCGAAGGTGTAGACGGTGTGGTTGTTGGCGGCGGCCACCAGGATCGTTCCCATGGTGCCCACGCTCTGCGCCAACACGACCGGTCCCGTCGCTGGCGTTGTCGTCGCGGATGGCGTGGCGGACGCCGTCGGCGAGGGTGAGGCGGTTGCCGCGGGACCGGCCTGGCTGCCGCAGGCGGCGAGCACCAGGGCCAGAGTTGCCGCGAAACCGAAGACGCGCCATGAACGCATGACAGTGATTACGCGGGGACGTTACCCCTAGGCCGTGTAGACCTGGACCTGGCCTTTTTCCACCCTGACCTGGAGTGAGGGCAAGGGTGAGAGCGGGCTCGAATAGTTGGTGGGGTGGCCATCTGTCTCGAAAGTCGCTCCGTGACATGGGCACTCGAACCGATCGCGGAACTTGCTGTAGTTGAGGATGCAGCCCATGTGGGTGCAGACCGCCGAGAGAGCCGTGACCTTGTCGCCGGAGCGGGTCAGGAAACCCTCGATGGCGCCCGAGCGGAAGGCGATCGGGGTGTCCTGGGGCAGGTCGCCCAGCGCCTTGACCGGCTTCCAGGTGCCGTTCTCGACCAGCGGCGGCTGCTGGGCGGTGGTTGGCGACGATTTGCTCACCTGCTCGATGCCGAGCACCGCCGCCACGCCGGCGGCGAGGCCGGCGGCTCCGGTCAGGAGCAACGAGCGGCGGCTGGGACGCTGGGTTGGTTGTGGCTGCGCCGAGCGGGCGTCGACCAGTTCACGGATCGAACCCTGCATGCGCTCCAGGAATTCCTTCGACGGCAAGCCGGCGCCGGGCTTGGCCGCGCGCAGCATGGCCGCCGTCTGGCGCGCCCGAAGGGCGTCTTCGTCACCCAGGGGCGTGCGTTCGGGACGGCGGTCCTGGAGCAGGTCCTCGACGTGCTGATCGAGCTGTTCGGGATCGTCGTTCACGACGGCCTCCCGCGTTCACGCCCGGCGCGGTTGAGCGCTCGGAACTGCAGCACTTTGACGTTGGTCTCGCTGAGGTTGAGCTCCTGCGCGGTCTCTCGCACCGAGTAGCCACGCAGGAAGCGCAGCTCGAGGACTCGGCGGTAACTCTCGGGGAGTGTGGCCAGCAGCGAGTCCACCCGCTGGATGGCTTCCGGATTCTCCCGCGGCGCCGGCGGCTGGGTCACGTCGTCGTCGAGCTCGCCGGTGCCCTCGGCATAGTACTCGCGCCAGTGGTCGGCGAGGGTGGTCTGGGCGACCCGGTAGAGCCAGCTGCGCAGCTCGGGGACCGAGACGTCGCTGCGCATCCCGTTGATCGCCTTCACGAACACCTGGGCCGTGAGGTCCTCGGCGTCCGGGCGGTTACCGACTCGGCCGTAGATGTACTGGTAGATGGCTGTGACATGCGTTTGGTATGCCCAGGTCAGGTGATCCTGGCCGTGGGGAGCGTCGGCGTGAGGGAGCGGGACGATCTTCCCGGTGGAAGCGACGGCGGCGCCGGTTCTCTCATCCTCACGCATCCGCTTCCGCAGTTATATACCGCCCGGGGTTACGGCACCGCAACCGCCGGTAACCGGCCCTGTTCAGCCGGGACCCAATCTGGGAATACTGAAGGAGGAAAAGGGCTTAGATAACATGGGAGCTTCGCAATCGATGGATAAGGATCGACGTTACGACGTGGTCATCATCGGCGGTGGGCCGGCGGGCCTGACCGCCGCCCTCTACGCCGGCCGTGCCCGTGTGAAAACCGTGCTGCTGGAGCGTGGCGCGCCGGGTGGTCAGTTGCTGAACACCGAGGCGATTGAAGACTATCCGGGCTTCGACCACATCACCGGGCCGGAGCTTGCCCAGCGCATGGCCGACCAGGCGGTCAAGTTCGGGGTCGACCTCGAAACCGCCCGCGTGACCGGCATCGAGCGGCGCGGGGATAAGCAGGTGGTGCAGACCGAGGACGGTGAGTTCACGGCTGACTTCGTCATCCTGACCGCGGGTGGCGAGCCGAAGAAACTCGGCATCCCGGGCGAGACGGAGTTCCAGGGACGCGGCGTTTCGCAATGCGCCGTCTGCGATGGCGCCTTCTTCAAAGAGGAGGAAGTTGCGGTTGTCGGTGGCGGCGACGCGGCGTTGGAGGAGGCTGTCTTCTTGACGCGCTACGCCAAGAAGGTCTACATCATCCACCGGCGGGAGCAGTTTCGCGCCCAGGCCATCCTGGTCGAGGCGGCACGCAAGAACCCCAAGGTCGAGCTGATCACCAACACCACCGTCACCGAGGTCAAGGGTGGGGATGGCCAGGTCAGGGAGATCACGCTAAAGGACGTCGTCACCGGCCAGACGCGCCCGCTCACGGTCACCGGGTTGTTTGTCTTCATCGGGTTTACCCCGAACGTCCAGTTCTTTGATCATCGGGACCACGTCGAGCACGACCCGCTGGGCTTCCTAGTAACGGACTCGACGATGCAGACCAGCCTGCCCGGCGTCTATGCGGCTGGCGATGTGCGGTCACAGCTCACACGGCAGATCACCACCGCCGTCGGTGATGCGACCACCGCCGCCATCGATGCGGTAAAGAAGCTCGAAGCTAGGAAGCACGCGCCAACGCCCGTGCCGGTCGACCTCTACGGCCCTACCCGGCCGGATCTCGTCGGCAGCTAACCCAGCCCGCACCCCCCGCACCGCCGGCGCGGTTCTCGGACTGTTTGTCGTCGCCCTGGGGCTGCGGCTCTGGGGCATCAACTTCGGGCTGCCGGCTCTCTACCGACCGGACGAAGACGTCACGGTGGGACGGGCCATGGGCATTTTCCACGGCATCCTGGATCCTCATTTCGCCGACTGGCCGCACCTTTACTTCTATGTCGCGGCAGCGTGGCTGGCACCGTTGCGCCTGGTCGGGCTAGTGCAGGATCAGGCGTCGGGGTATCTCGGAGTCCGCGTCCTCGACGCGCTGCTCGGCAGCGTGACCGTCCTGCTGGTCTTCGAGTTTGGCCGCCGCGCCTACGGCTGGCTGGCGGGATTCTTTGGAGCTTCGGCCCTTGCGGTCGCCTTTCTGCACGTCCGGGACAGCCACTTCGCGACCCTCGACATCCCGCTGACCCTGGCCTGCCTTGCTGCGCTGTACATCGCCTATCGCACCATCCAGTCCCGCGGCGTGTGGCCGTTGCTACTCAACGGACTCAGCCTCGGCGTCGCTGCCAGCCTGAAGTACAACGGGGCACTCGTGTTTGCCGGGATTGCCGCCGCACAAACGCTTCGGGCCCGCGCCGAGCGCACCCAGTGGTCACGCCCCCTTATGCGGCTGGCGGTGATTGCCGCCGTGGGGGTCGTTACGCTCGCGATCACATCGCCATTCCTGCTGCTCGACCCGGGGATGACGCAGCATGGCATCGGCTACATCTTTGCCCACCTCGGAAAGGCGACCGCCCCGGCGATCGGCTGGGTCCAACTCAGCCTCGCCCTCTGGTCCGGCATCGATCCTGTGCTCGTGCTGCTGGCGATCGTCGGTGTCGCCTACGCCGCGTGGCGCCGCGATCCGGCCGACCTCATCATCCTGACCTTCATCGCCGTGTACCTCGTGCTCATCGGCGCCGGCCGATCCGTGTTCTTCCGCTACGCCGACCCCATGATCCCCTTCCTGCTCCTGCTCGGCGGTCGCGCCCTGGCGGCGCTGGTCGAGCGCACCGTGCGCGGTCGCACACGGCGGCTCGCGCTGGCGGTGGCGCTCGTGTTGATCGGAGTTGCACCCCTGGTCCACGATCTCCGGTACGACCTCTTGATCCAGCAGCAGGACACTCGCACCCTGGCGTTCGACTGGCTGACGAGGCACGTCCCCGCGGGCAGCCGGGCAGCCGTGCCCTACATGGCGGGTCCGGCCCACGACCAGGCGATGATCGATAGATGGGAACACAGCCACGGCGCGACCGATCCCTACGTCGCGTCCTTCCTGGACAGCCGGCTCGAGACGCAGTACACAATCCGTGAGCTCACGAAAGAAGACCTCCAGCTGACATCGCTCGAGAGCCTTCGGAATGAGGGGATTACCTATGTGGTTGTGGGTTACGAGACGCCGGGAACCGGTTGCCGCGTAGATAGCCCGCTCGAGCGGCTGCTTCAGGCGCAGGGACCACCGCTGGCAAGCTTCGCGCCGACAACCGGCTGTCCGCAAAGCGTCTTCGACCCCATCGATACCTATTACGTGCCGCTCGCCGGCTACGCCGGCTGGGTCCGACCCGGGCCTTACATCCGGATCTACCGGCTCGGCGGGTGATCCTCTGAATCGGCGGCTTGGCCCCCGCCCAATCGGCGCCTATAGTGAAAACAGTGAATCTGATCGCGCTGATCAAGGAGCGGGCCAAATACTACAAGTGCCTCGCCTGCTCCCAGGCGCTCGCCGACTGCCAGGTGAAGCTGCTCAATGAAGCCGATGGGCATTGCACGGTTGAAGTCACCTGCGCCAACTGTGGCGTCAGCTTTGTCGCGGTGCTCCTCCTCAAGAAGGCCAAGCATCCAGACGGTCTGCCCAAGGCGGCCGAGGAAGGGCCGATCAGCAGTGACGAGATGCTCGACGTCCACGAGTACATGAAGGCTTTCAATGGCCCGATCAAGGAGCTCGTCCGCTGGCGTCCGTCGCGCCAGAAGTCTTCTACGTCCTGAAAGCCTTCTAAGATTGGTGCCGATGGTGTATCTCGACCACTCGGCAACCACGCCGCTGGACCCCGAGGTCCTGCAGGCGATGATGCCGTATCTCACCGAGGAGTTCGGCAACGCCTCCAGCGTCTATGGCCTGGGTCAGCGCGCACGCCAGGCGATCGACCAGGCCCGCGATGAGGTGGCGGCCTTCTACGGTGTGGTCGCCAAGGAAGTGATCTTCACCTCGGGAGGCACCGAGGGGGATAACTTCGCCTTCCGTGGGATCGCGGAGCGAAACGCCGATCGCGGGCGGCACGTCATCACCTCGACCATCGAGCACGACGCCGTGCTTCGCTCCGCGGATGCCCTGGAGCGCGACGGGTTCGACGTCACGCGATTGCCGGTCGACCGGTTCGGCCTGGTCGATCCACAGACGCTGCGTAAGGCGTTGCGCGTGGACACGATCCTGGTCAGCATCATGCACGCCAACAATGAGGTCGGGACGGTCGAACCGATCCGCGAACTCGTCGCGGTGACTCGCGAGCACAGTCAGGCCTACTTCCACACCGACGCGGTGCAGTCGACGGGCAAGATTCCGGCGCGCGTCGATGAATTGGGTGTCGACCTCCTGTCGATGTCGGCGCACAAGCTCCACGGTCCCAAAGGCGTGGGTTGCCTGATCGTCCGCTCCGGCGTGCGGCTGGAGCCGCAGCTGCACGGAGGCGGACACGAGCGCAACCGCCGAGCCGGGACCGAAAACGTCGCGGGCATCGTCGGGCTCGCGAAGGCCATCGGCATCGCGAGTCGGGATCTGGCCAAGAACACGGCGCACCTCACGGCGCTGCGCGATCGCCTGATCAAAGGCGTGCTGGAACGCATCCCTGGGTCAGAACTCACCGGGCATCCGCAGCAGCGCCTCCCGCACCACGCCAGCTTCTTGTTTGCGGGGGTGGAAGGCGAGTCGCTGCTCCTGCAGCTCGATATGGAAGGCATCGCCGCATCGTCGGGCTCGGCGTGCACCTCAGGCTCGCTGGAAGCGAGTCATGTCATCCTCGCGCTTGGCTTCCCACGGGAACGGGCACTGGGCAGCCTTCGCCTTTCGGTTGGAAAGGGCAACACGGACGCCGATATCGGCCTCGTCCTGGACCGGCTTCCTAAGATGGTGGCCCGGCTTCGCGCCATGGCCCCTTCCGCCGCCTGAGGTGTGGGCATGGCGGAAAAGGTCTACAGCGTCGATGAAGCCAACGCCCTGATCCCAAAACTCAAACCGCTGCTCGAGCGCATTCGGAAGACGCAGGAGGAGCTGGCCAAGGACAAGACGGTCGCCGCCGTGCGCGAGAAGGCGGCCCAGAATGGTGGCGGTTTGCCCGGGCGCCACCTGTCGGCCCTGACAAAAACGCTCGACGCGGACCTACGGCAGCTCGCGGCGTGGGGCATCGTGCTTCGCGATCCAAGCATCGGACTGGTCGACTTCATGCACCAGCGGGAGGGCGAGACGGTCTGTCTATGCTGGAAGCTCGGCGAGAGCCGCGTGGAGTGGTGGCATCCACTCGAGACAGGCATCGCCGGGAGGCAGCGACTCTAGCCGTTCCGGAAGACGACCGCGATGATGAAGAGGGCCAGCAGGACCGAGGTGATCGACAGCCCGATGATGCCAAGCAGCCGGCCAGTCTTCGCGCGATCATCCCCCTGGTAGCGGTTCGGCACCGAGCGAATTTCGCGCACCGCCCCGTTGCCGAAGACGATCGCCAGAATCCCCGTGGGGATCGCGATCAGCGGCATCCAGAAGAAGAGCAGCGTGGTCACGCCCCAGGTCATGGCACTGGAGGCGCCGTGATGCATCGGCCGATGAGGCGAGATCCCCTCCCGTTCGGCGAGCTGGTCCAGCGCCGCGAGCGGCCCGGCGGTGGCGACAACCTCGGGCAGCGCGTTTCGCAGGGCGGGTTCGGCGCTCTGGGCGAGGGCCTGGCGCCGCTCCAGCGGAAGCGCTTCTCGACGGGCGGCGTAGGCGACGACCAGCCGCCGGAGTCCAGGGTCGAGCACCGTTGCGCCGGTCGGTGCCGTGGACGTCGTCGGCGTCGATGAGGGTGTCGCCCAGATCGAGGATGCCGGTTGTGGGGCCGCGACTGCCCCGGCCGGCGCACTCGACAGGTCGTAGAGACTGACGCGCTCGCGATCGCGCACGACCAGGGTGCCGGCGGCGAAGTCTCCCAGCCGTTTGCCGCGGCCGTTGATGAACAGCGTCAGCATGCCGATGGCGTAGAAGACCGGGAGGAAATCCACGATCCGCACCAGGTTGCGAATCGCGGCCTGCCCGAGGGTCAGGGGCTCACCGTGGTCGCCGACCACACGCAAGCGGGCGGCGCGCTTGCCGAGGGTCTGTCCGTTCCAGGCGGCCTCACTGATCAGGAAGTAGCCCGCCAGGAGGATGAACCCGAGGATGATCTCGATCAGCAGCGCCAGCTCGCCGGAGCCGAAGAGACCGCCCGAACGCCACCCGCTCCGGCGTCGAGATGACGAGATCGTCTGACGCGTCGGGCGGCTGCACGCTCTCACTCTACCCGCCGTTTTTGCGAGAGGCCGTCGCCGTCCTGCGACAACAACCCCCGACCCCGACCTCTCTCCAGGGGGGAGGGAGAATTGAGGCCAGCGTCCGTCATCATGGATAGGTGCGCGCCGATGAATTCGTCAGCCGCCGGCGTCCGGAATGGGACCGCCTGGAAAAACTGCTGACGCGCGCCGGAACCAGCCGGGTCGGCGGACTGCGCGCCACCGAAGTGCTCTCCCTGGCGGCGCTCTATCGCCGGGCGACGGCGGACTTCGCGCGGGCCCAGCGTGACTGGCCAACGGAGCCGGTGGCAGGGTATCTCAACGGGCTGGTCGCCCGGGGCCACGCCGCTGTTTACCGCCAGGGCGGCAACCTCGGCGGGCGCATCGCCATCTTCTACAAACGCACGCTGCCACAAACGTACCGAGAGGCG
>VBIS01000045.1 GCA_005880605.1 Chloroflexota bacterium | reverse complement strand
GGGTTCTGGTCGATTCCCCCGGCCGAGAGGAATCCACGCATTGCGGCGTCGACGGTTGCTTGCTCGATGAGAACCGCCCGGATCGTTTGAGCCTCCGTGCTCGCAGCGGTCTGACCCAACGCGATGAGCGCGCCGACCGTTCCCAGCACCGCCGCGAGGCTGCCGCCGAACAAAACGAGCTTGCGGTTGGCGGCCACCCAGCTCATCCGGGCTGATGCCGGTGCCGCCCCAGACACGTTGGTGACCTCAGTCCCTCTTACAACCGGTTGGGCAAGGGTTGTCGCCTGGTTGGGAGAGTCGTCAGGCACCTTTGACTGGGTCATGGTAAGGGTGGGTAGTTGCAGATGGCATTTGGTGCAGAACCGAGCTCCTGGTTCGTTCCCGGTCGCTCCGCAGTACGGGCAAGCTGGAGTGTTGTGCGCTTCAGCGGCCACTGATTAACCGCATCTCATCAAGACGAAGCAATCCATTGGCCCGCAGCCCGGTAATAGCAGAGCGTTACAAGGCCGTCGCAGCCAGGCTTGTGGAGGCGGGCGATGCCGCGCGTTGCAGGAGCAGGCCCCCAATGGCAAAACTGCTTCGCATCAGTGGCGTCGTGCTGGTTGTCGGCCTGGCTATATCCTGGGCTTACCGGCTCGGGACACCGACGCTAACCGAGCAACAGATCGAGACTATCGCCCTGCAGCAAGCCGAGTATCTCGGGCCCGGATCGGTTGCCACCCAGGCGGTTCTTTATCCAGCGGACCAGGTCCGCTCGTCGACCGGAGCACCGAAGACGAACCTGAGAACGAGCGGATGCATCACCCGGGTGCCACTTCCATCCTTGATCTGCCCGATGCGTTCAATCTGGGTTGTGCGCCTACACACGCCCGGCAGGGGGAATTACGACCGCTTCTTCGACGCCAGCACCGGTCGAGCCGCCTAACCAGCGTGACGACAATGCCAACCTCATGGTCAGGGTAATCGTCGTTTGATCACGGCGAAGCTTTGTGATCCGTCCCTCACGGCGAGCCAACGCCGCTAGTCGAAGACGAGCTGGAGGTCATAAAGTTCGCGCGGGACTCGGCGGGTTTCCGCAACGACATCGCGCAGCGGCAGACTGGCGAGGGCGACCCGCCGCGTTGCATATGGCCGAGGACGGTGACGCGAGTCTCGAAGCCGGTGGCCTCTTCAATGCGGGTGCTGAGCGCATCGCCAACACCTTGCTTGGCAAGCTGCACGTGGCCGAATGCGTCGCGTTTCTCCGCGCCGGCGGCGACCGGCACGGCCGGTTCGAGCGCCCGCATCTTCACGCCCTCGGCGACGACGATGATGCTGAAATCCTTGCCTTCACCACGACGGTGGTGCAGATGCTGAACGACCGCGTCGAGCTCAGCCGGAAACTCGGGGATGATGATCATGTCGGCCCCACCGGCCAGGCCGCCCACCATTGCGACCCAACCGGTGTCACGCCCCATCACTTCCACCACCATGACCCGATGGTGCGCCGACGCCGTGGTATGCAGCCGATCGAGCGCCTCGACGACAACCCCCACCGCCGTGTCAAAACCAATGCAGAACTCGGTGACCGAGAGGTCGTTGTCAATCGTCTTGGGAACCCCGACCACCGGGTAGCCGGCGTCACTCATGGCAGCCGCGACCGAGAGCGTGTCATCGCCACCGATCGCCACCAGGCCATCGATGCCGGAGTCACGCAGCAGGCTGATGACCTTCTCGATTCCGCCTTTCTCCTTCAGCGGATTGGTGCGCGAGGTGCCAAGGATGGTCCCGCCCAGCGGAAGGATCCCCCGGACTGATGCCGGCGTGAGGTCCTCGAGGTCGCCATCCCCGAGCAGGCCGGCCCAACCATTCTTGATGCCGCTGACCTGGAAGCCCCGCTGGAACGCGCGACGGGCTACGCCACGGATGGCGGCGTTGAGTCCGGGGGCATCGCCACCGCCGGTGAGCACACCGATGCGCACGACGCCTAGTGTAGCCCGGCCTAGCTCGGTCGCCGCCGGCTGGAAGTCAGGTTGCGGATGAGCAGCGCCGCGCCCGCGGCGACGATCAGGGCGCCGACCGCGACGCCCGCCGTGCGCCCGAATTGATAGCCGCCAATGCCGATGACACCTTCGAAAAACGCGACGCCCAGCAGGAAGAGGACCAGGCTTATGCCGACCAGGCGGGTCCCCGCCCGCACGTTGCCGGGCCGGTCGGCGACAAGACCGTAGAGGATCATCCCAACCCCAACCGCGCCCGGGAAAATGAGGGTCCAGGCATAGGCCCAGCTCTCGAAGTGGTCGGTTGCATTCTGGTACAGGAGGATTAGCCCGGTCACGGTGATGATGCTGCCGAGGATCGCGAGTCCTTCGCCGAGCGCCCCTCTGGCCGTAAGCGCCACGACGAGGATCGCGACGCCGGGGGCGATCAGAAAGAAGGGCCACCCGTAGTGGCCGACATCGATCTGCACGAACTGGCCGAGTAACAGGACGGCGCCGATGAGGACGAGCACCCCACCAAGCACCATTGACGGCCGGCGTTGGCGAGGCGCGTGACTACCCGCCATGCGCCAACCTTACCTTGCGGCGAGGCGGCGGAACTGCCCGCCGCCGCGCCTTCGCGCGCACGGTGGAGGAGGGGCAAAAATCGTTCAGAACGCACTCCGGACAACGCGGGACGCGGGCTACGCAGATCCGCCGCCCGTGAAGGATCAAGCGCAGACTGAACCCGGTCCATTCCGAGGGCGGAATCAGCTTGGTGACGTCGGCTTCGATCTTGACAGGATCGGTGCTCTTGGTCAGACCGAGGCGGCGGGTGAGTCGCTTCACGTGGGTGTCGACCGCGAAACCCGGCACATTGAAGGCGACACCCAGCACGACATTGGCGGTCTTGCGGCCAACCCCGGGAAGCGTGACCAGGTCCTCGATCCGGCCCGGAACTTCGCCACCGAAGCGCTCCACCAGCGCCTTGCTGGTGGCAATGATCGTCTTGGCTTTCACGTGGAAGAACCCTGTCGGCTTGATAATCGCCTCGACCTGGCGCGGATCGGCGTGGGCCAGCGCCGCGGCATCCGGATAGCGGGCAAATAACGCGGGCGTGACGGCGTTGACCGATCGGTCGGTGGTTTGCGCCGACAGGATGGTCGCGATCAGCATCTGGAAGGGGTTGACGTGGTCGAGCTCTGAGATGGCCGAGTAGACCGCCTTCAGCCGCTCGACGGCGAGCAGGGCCCGGTCGCGGGCGCGCAATCCAGCCATCGGGTCAAGGGTAGTCCGGACCCGTAACGGCGGGGCGTCGCCCCACGCGAGCCGCGCGTTAGCGCGATGCGAGCGTTTGAGACGTTTCCGTAACGAACTGGGCGGAAAGGGCGCGCAAAGTTGAGTTGAACGACCCGTTACCTCGGTGTGGGCGCAGCATCCTCGGCCGACGCCCGTCGGGCCTCGATGCACAGCCTTCGCTGGTATATCAGCGTCGGCTTCCTGATGGTTGGCGTCGTCCCCCTGATCTTCTTCGGGGCCCAGCGAATCTCGGCGCTGTTCGCGACCCAGAACGCCAGCATCCAGCAGAAGCACGAACCGATGGCCGAAAGCCTGGCGCAAGCGGTCTATGGCTACCTGCTGGACCAGACTTCCGCATTGCAGAGCACCGCGTCCCAGATCGAGTCCGACAACGACTCGAGCATCGCCCGGCTTAACGATGCAACCTTCAACGCCGACCACCTGAACATGGAGCTGGCCGCCGCCCACTCGGCTCAACCTGCCCTCCTGCAGCTCTACGTCGGCAACTTGGCCGGGCACGCCGTCGCCGCCGCCCCGCCCGCCGGGGTCGGCGTCGACTACAGCGTCTGGAACTACGTCAAGGAAGTGCTCAACCCACGCCGCATCGGGCCGAAGTACTCGGACGTGGTGCGCTCTCGCGGGGATGCCAGCGTCGCTGCCGTGGTGATCGCGGTTCCCATCCTGGATGCGCGACGGACCCTGGTCGGCTTCCTGGCCGGCACTGTGGATCTGTCAGAGGTGCAGCGGCTCTCGAACTACAGCCGAATCGGGCAGAACGGCCAGGCCGTGGTCGTCGACCGTCGCGGACGCGTCATCGCCCACCCCCGCGAAGACTGGCGGGTCGCCGCCACCGACCTGTCCTCGTCAGGCATCTTCCAGCAGGCGCTTGGCCAGGAGACCGGGGTGAGCTGGTACACCGACCTCGACGGCAATGTGCCGCGGGCGGCGGGCTTTGCCACCGTTCCGGAGGTCGGCTGGAAGGTATGGGTGTCCCAGCCGGTGGCCGAGCTCCGGGCCGAGCTGACGCCCCTGATCGTGAGCACGATCGAGTGGCTGCTGATCGCCATCGTCCTCGCGCTGGTACTCGGATTCCTGGCCGCGGCGTGGATCACCCGTCCGGTCGACGACCTGACCGGCGCCGCCGCGCGGATCGCCCAGGGCGATTTCCTGACTCCGGTGAGGGTCCGGGAGCGGTACGCGGCCCGTGAGCTCCGGGCGCTGGCCACCACCTTCAACCAGATGACCAGCCAGCTCGGCGGCGCCTACCAGACACTGGAAGAAAAGGTCTCGCAGCGGACATCGGAACTGCAGGCCGCCAACCAGGAGCTGGCTCGGGCCAACAAGTTGAAGTCGGAATTCCTCGCCAACGTGTCGCACGAGCTGCGCACCCCGCTGTCCGCCATCATCGGCTTCTCCCAGATCCTGCTCGACGGCATCGACGGGCCAATCAACGAGGAACAGCAGCAGGACATCCAGCAGGTCAACAAAAGCGGCCAGTCGCTGCTGGGGTTGATCAACCAGATCCTCGACCTGAGCAAGATCGAGGCCGGCAAGATGGAGCTGTCGCTGGAACGCGTCGAGCTGCCGGGACTGATCAGCTCGGTGCTGGAAAGCATCAGCCCGCTGGCGCAGGAGAAGGGCCTGCGGATCGATACTCGGTTCGCTCCCTCATTACCGGCCGTCGAAGCGGACCCCGTGCGCCTGAAGCAGATCCTGATCAACCTGCTCTCCAATGCAGTGAAGTTCACCGAGCGCGGTCACATCGAGGTCACCGGGCAATCATCGGGGCGCATGGTTCGCATCGCCGTCAAGGACACTGGCAGCGGCATCTCCGCTGAATCGCAGAAGGTGATCTTCGATGAGTTCGTCCAGGGCGACGGCAGCAGCACCCGGCGGCACGGCGGGACCGGCCTCGGCCTGAGCATCGTGCGCCGGCTGGTCGAGATGCACGGGGGTGCGATCACCGTGGTGAGCGAGCCCGGCCTTGGCAGCACCTTTACCTTTACCATCACCGCCTGGGCGGCGGGGCAGGTAGGGCTGGCGCCCGTCCAGCGGCGGCCGTTGCGGCGGCCCAACCAGGGGCTCCCGGGCACCGCCATCCTGGTGGTCGACGACGACCCCAGCGTCCGTCAGCTGATTTCGAGGCACCTGGAGCAGGACGGCTGGAAGACGGTGCAGGCCTCCAACGCGGCCGACGCGCTCCAGCTGGCGCGCGAGGCGCGCCCCATGCTGATCACGCTCGACATCATGATGCCGGACGCGTCCGGATGGTGGGTCCTGGAAAAGCTGAAGGAAGACCCGCAGACGGCCGGCATCCCGGTCCTGGTGGTCACCATCGTCGAAGATCAGCGGCTGGTGTTTGCCCTTGGTGCCTCCGACTACCTCGGTAAGCCCTATGACAAGGGGGCGCTGATCGCCAAGATCCACCATTTGCTGCCCACGCTCGTCGGCAAGCGGGTGCTGGTCGTCGATGACGACCCGGACGCGCGCACGATGCTCGGCAAGATCCTCAAAGAGGAGCGAGCCGAGGTGGTGGGCGCGGCCAGTGGCGACGAGGCAATGGCGATGATTGCGGTCTCGCCGCCGGATCTCGTCCTGCTCGACCTGATGATGCCGGGCATGAGCGGCTTCGAGATGGTCGCGCGGCTGCGCGCCCAGCCCCGCGGGGCGAGCATCCCCATCATGATCGTCAGCGCCAAGCAGCTGACGGCGGAGGACGTGCTCACCCTGAATGGTCACGTCCAGCGATTTGTGACGAAAGGATCGATCGAACCCGAAGGCCTGACCAACGCGGTTCGTCAGCTGCTCGGTCAGAGTAAAACGCAAGGAGCCGCCGCATGAACCAACTGATCCTCGTAGTCGAAGACGACGCGATTATGCAAAAGATGGCGCTCAAAATCCTGCGGTCCCGCGGCTTCAGTTGCGAGCTGGCGGTCACCGGCCGTGAGGCGGTCGCGAAGGCGGCGGCGATGCGCCCCGGCGTGATCTTGATGGACCTTTCGCTACCGGAGATGAATGGCTGGGAGGCGACCCGGGCGCTCAAGGCGGACCCGGCGCTGGCCGGCATTCCAGTGGTCGCCGTCACCGCGCACGCGATGGTCGGGGACCGGGAGAGCGCGATCGCGGCTGGTTGCGCCGAATGCGTCACCAAGCCGTACGAGCTCGAGGAATTGATCACCGTGGTCGAGCGCTACATCGGCCCGGCCCAGCGGCAGGCGAAGATCGCCTGAGAAACGTACGTCTGTGCGCTCGTGTCAAGAATCGTAAATAGCCTCGAAGCTGGCCGCCCTCGCGGGCGCGTGACGATCGTGTAAACGGCGCAAACCCTGGCGCCGCGCCCGCGTTGCGCGACCCATGGCCACCCTTCTGCGTCGTTGGCGGGCGCCGCTCATGGGCGGCGTCGCGATCTGGCTCCTGAGCTTCCCACTGTTGACCTGGCACCCGACCGCCTCGATCCACCCCGTATACGCGCAAGGGGTCGCCATTGCCCAGGCCGACGCCACGGACCACCGGCTGGTACGGCAGCTGGAGCGGGAGCGAGTGGTCGCACAGGCCGCCCAACAGGCAGCCCAGGCAGCAGAGGCCGCACGGGCGGCAGAGGCGGCGCAGGCGCTAGCAGCAAGCCAGGTAGCGGCCGCCCCGGTGGCGACCGCGATCCAGCCCCAGGCCCCGCGCCATGTCGCGGCACCCCCGACCGTCCGCGCCAACACGATCGTCATCCCCCGGCTTGGGCTGGTCCAGCCCGTGGGTTGGTACAGCGACTGCAGTGGTCGCGCCGCCGTTCCACACTGGGGCTCATGGCGATGGAGCTGCGCGGGGGGCAACAACATCTATGTCATGGCCCACAACCCGGGGACGTTTACCCCCATCCTCAACCTGCGTGCCGGCGACATCGTCCAGTACGGTGACCCGTCGGGCCGCATCCACACCTACCGGGTGAGCTACACCACTATCGTCAGCAACACGCAGATGTGGCCGCTCGGCGCCACGTCAGCCTCATCGTTGACGCTGCAAACGTGCTGGACCTGGGACGGCAGCCGGGACTTCATCGTCCGCGCGCTCGAGATCTAGCGGGCTTCTAGACCGGCGCGCGTTCTTCGACCCGCTCCCGGTCGGGATCGAAATAGAGGCGCGAGCGTGTGGTTGGGTCCCGCGCGAAATAGACCAGTTCCCAGGCATCACCCCCGATCCCCTGCTGACTGTGGATGTCACCGGGCGCGTCGGGAAACCACAGGGTGTCCCCCGGGCCGAGCTCGCGGGTCTCGACCACGCGGAGCCGGGCTCGGCCTGCCTTGGAGCCGTCGTCCTCGCGTGCCCAGAGAATGTGACGGTCGCGGCCGCGGATCACGCAGAGCACACCCCAGGAGTTGTGATTGTGGACCGGCGTTGGGGCTTCGGCTGGAAAACGGCTGAGCATCAGGGTCGAGCCACCGTTGCCGCGCCCCAGAATGCTGAAGCCGGCGCCGGAACCGTGCAGGGCGGCAAGCCTGGTCGGATCGACGAGATCCGGATCGGTAGCGAGCTCGCGCAGCAACGCACCGACACGGGCGAAGGTCGCATCGCCCGGGCCGTGCTCGGCCAGCAGCTTCTCGGCTGCGCGGAAGAATTGTTCGAAACCCACCTCGGCCTTCACGCCGCCATTATCGAGCCTTTCCCCTCCCTCCCCCTCTGGGGGAGGGCAGGGTGGGGGCTCAGGCGGCCTTCAGTTCGAGCAGGTCCCGGCAGCGGTCGAGCCAGCGAGTCAAGAGGCGCTCTTCCTCCTGCAGCTCAGCCATCTTTCCAGGGTACTGGTCGATGTTGGCGTGCAGGAGATTGAAGCGGTCGCGGGTAAGCGGATCGACGCCGAAGATCTGCTTGAGCACCCTCGCCCGCGCGTGCTCGCGGGTCAGCTCAGCCATTTGCTCCTGAACCCGGTCGAGCTCTCCGCGCATATCGGCGGCGACGTCGCGCAAAATCTCCATGTCGATGCGCTCCGGTTGTTCGACGATCATCGGCGCACCCCCAGCGTAAAGTCCGGCGATTTTCGGTCGGGAAAGAGGGCGGCGAGTGCCGGCGAGATCGCCACCTTTTTCGAGTAAATCTTCGCCATCGCCTGCGGCCGGATCCCGGTCGGGCTCAACTTGCCCTGGATGGTTCGTCATCCGGCGCGAGCCGTCCCGCAGCCGGGACTGCTGCACGATCAGGTGAATCGCCGAGGCGATCTGCTCGCGGATCGCCCGTTGTGGCAGGTCGACGCCTGACATCAGCACCAACGTCTCGAGCCGCGAGAGCGTGTCGCGTGGCGTGTTGGCATGGATGGTGGTCAGCGAGCCGTCGTGGCCGGTGTTCATCGCCTGCAGCATGTCGAGGGCCTCGCCGCTCCGGCACTCGCCAATGACGATGCGATCCGGCCGCATCCGGAGCGCGTTCACGACCAGCTCACGAATGCTGATCCGGCCGGTGCCGTCGATCCGCGCCGGCCTCGACTCGAGCCGGACCTTGTGGGGCTGGCGAAGCTGCAGCTCGGCGGCGTCTTCGATCGTGACCACCCGCTCGTTGTCGGGGATGAACGAGGACAGGACGTTCAGAGTGGTGGTCTTGCCGGAGCCGGTGCCGCCGGCGACCAGGATGTTGAAGTGGGCTTTGACGCAGGCTTCCAGGAAGCCCGCCGCCTCCGCCGACAGGGTGCCGAATTTGACCAGGTCATCGACGGTGTAGGGGTCCCGGGCAAATTTACGGATGGTCAGCGAGGCGCCGTCGAGAGCCAGTGGCGCGATCACGGCGTTGACCCGGGAGCCATCCGGCAGCCGGCAGTCGACCATCGGGGAGTCGTCGTCGATGCGGCGCCCGACGAAGGCCGCGATGTCACGGATCACCCGGACAAGCTCGGCGTCGCTGGCGAAGCGCACCTCGGACAAGGTGAGCTGGCCCTTGCGCTCGACATAGACCTGGTTGGGGCCGTTGACCATCACTTCGCTGATGCTGTCATCGAGCAGGAGCGGCGTCAGCGGGCCGTAATCGTGGCCTTCCAGTGTGCGGTCGAGCGCCTCGGCGGCAGACTCGAGCGGCTCGGCGGTGGAGTCGAGCTCCGCGAGGTGCAACGTTACAGTCGATCCCACGGGGCCGAGAATACGGCCGCAAGCTTACGGCAGACGTAATACGAAACCCCCCGTCACACACTCCTTGCAACATTACCTAGGCGGGTCCTGGCGCCCAGCCGTCTCGGCGGGTATCGGATCGGAAAAGGCGCCGTTAACGACGCGTTCGCGGTCTATTCGACACAAGCCCTGACGCTGCGCGCGGGTGCAACACCGGGATCGGTAGCCGGGCCCACCGCCTGGCCTCGCCTGTATGCAGCTGTAAAGAGCATCGATACGCCCTGGCGTCAGCCAGGCATTCTCAGCCACCTCTAAGCGTTCTCCGCTGGAAGCCTCAGCCGGCGGCGCGACGATGGCCCTGTCGAAATCGTCGGAAAACACTGGAGGTCGTAAACAACATGATCGGCAAAGTTTTGGCAGGTATCGCGACGGCGGGAGCGCTTGCAGGCGTACTGGCAACCGGGGCGCTGGCGGCACCGGCAGCCACGACCGCGGCCAGCCCGGCGAAGACGCAGCGTGCGGCGGCGAAGGATCTGTTCGGCGGTAGCGTGACCGCGATCACGGCGACGCAGGTGACCGTGAAGAACGCGAAAGCCGGCAGCAAGACCTTTCTGCGGACCGACGCCACCGTGGTGGTCAAGGGCCGCAATGAGAAGGCGAGTTGGTCGGAGATCGAACTCAATAGCCACCTCATGGTTCGCTACGAGGAGCGCGACGGCAAGACCTACGCCAAGCGTGTCCACATCGGTCGCGCACACGTCGCCGGCAAAGTCGAGAGCGTCAACGGCAACGTGATCACGATTCGCACTCGCGAAGGCAAGCAAGTCCGATTGACGGTGAACAGCGACACAAAGTACGTCAAGATCGTCGGCAAGAAGCAGCGCGAAGCGGGCTCGTTGAGCGACATCCACGCGGGCACCGGGTTGATCGCCGCCGGTAGCTACGACGCGAGCCACAACTTCGATGCCTCGACCGTCGCTTACCGGAACAAATAGCCCGTTTCTCTCTGAGCCCTCACTTCCCCTCCCCCACTCCGGGGGAGGGCTCCATTTCCCCTCCGCCAGCTGCGGGGGAGGGTTCCATTTCCCCTCCCCCGCCTGCGGGGGAGGGCAGGGTGGGGGCTTACGGCGCGAGCCGTTCGATGCGCCAGCCACCCGTGGGTTGCCGCGTGTAGCGGATGCGGTCGTGCAGCCGGTTGTCGCGATGCACCCAGAACTCGATCGTCTTGGGAATGACCCGATAGCCACCCCAGTTAGGCGGCAGCGGCACTTCCTTTCCCGCATACGTTCTCTCCAACGCCGCGACCTTCGCCTCGAGCGCGGCGCGGTTGAGGACGACCTGGCTCTGCGGCGAGGCCAGGGCGCTGATCTGGCTGGCGAGTGGGCGCCGATGAAAGTAGGCGGCTGACTCCTCAACCGATTGCTTGACGACGTCGCCGCTCACCCGCACCTGGCGTCCGAGCCTCCCCCAGTAGAGGACCAGCGCGGCTCTTGGGTTTTCGGCCAGCTCGCGGCCCTTCTGGCTGTCGTAATTGGTGAAGAACCCGAAGCCGCGCTCGTCGAAGCCGCGCAGCAGCACCATCCGCGCCGAGGGCTCACCCGATCGGGTGCTGGTAGCGATCGTCATCGCCTCGGGCAGGATCTCGCCGGCGGTGACGGCATCCTCGAACCAGGCGGCGAATTGCTTCAAGGGGTCGGCGTCGACGGTGTCTTCCGAAAGCCGCGGCGTCTCGGCTATGGAAGCAACCCGTGCGACCAGGCGACGTTGCCGGCCTTGTCCAGCGGCGCGTGCTGTCGCGCAAGCACCCAGACGCCAGCGGCTTCCAGCTGCGCCTGGGCCTCGATCTCATTGAGGTCGGTGCTGGCGAGCAGATCCCACTGAAGCGGCTTGATCGACCAGCCCAGGGCTTCCATCTTCTTGAGCAGGACCGAGAGCTTGCGCAGGCGAATCCCGAGCGATTCGCCCAGTGCCAAGACTGATGCGCTGGCCGGCGCCGACTCGGCCGTCGTGCCGTAGCTCTCGTACAGGCGGTCGATCCATTCCGGGACCTCGCCGTCGACCGTGCTGGCCAGCTCATCCCGCGGCGTACCAAAGAGGCTCAGCTTTAGCCGTGCCACCCTTCTATTATCCGGTTGCGATGTCCCCCAGCCCACCATCCGGGCAGCAGTTTGCCCTGACTTTTGGCGACCAGCGGGTGGTCGTCACAGAAGTCGGCGCTGGCCTTCGGACCTACACGGTCGGCGACCGCGATGTCATCGACGGATACGGCGAGGACGAGATGTGCACCATGGGCCGCGGCCAGCTGCTGTTGCCCTGGCCCAACCGGATCGAGGACGGCCAGTATGAATTCGAAGGTACTTGGTATCAGACGCCGCTGACCGAGCCAACCCGGCACAACGCGCTGCACGGGCTCACCCGCTGGATGAAGTGGACGGCGCTCCACCAGGCCGAGGACCGGGTACTGATGTCATTGCTCTTCGACCCTCAGGAGGGCTACCCCTTCACCATTCGGTTTGACGCCGACTACCGGCTTTCGGCCGCTGGCTTGACCATTCGCACGAGCGCGCAAAACCTGGGGAGGCGCGCCGCCCCCTTTGGTACCGGCCATCATCCCTACCTCACGGTTGGCACCGTGATCGACCAGGCCCGCCTGAAGTTGCCATCGCTGCTGCGGCTCGAGGCCAACGATCGACTGATCCCGACGGGCCGCCTGTTAGCGAATCGTGGCACGGCCTTCGACTTCCTTGAACTGCGGCCGATCGGGTCCCTCAGTATGGATACCGCGTTCGCCGCCCTGGTACCGGACGGCGACGGACTGATCCGCGTCCATTTCCAGGCGCCAAGTGGCGACCCGAGCCTGACCCTCTGGATGGAGCCGATCTACCGGTTCCTCATGGTCTATACGCCCGATGTGGTCCCCGAGGCAGTTCGCCGGCGGCAAAGCCTCGCCATTGAGCCGATGACCTGTGCGCCGAACGCCTTCCGTAGTGGAGACGGCCTGATCGTCCTGGAGCCCGGCCAGTCCACCAGCGCCACCTGGGGCATTTTGCGCTAACGTAGGCGGCCCCCTCGATAGCATCGAATCGCCCGCAATTGCGCAGCTAATGGTGGGCCTGCCAATATCAGGTCAGGGCACCACGCCGATGTAGGAGGGAAAGCTGCCGGTGTACGAGAAGATCTACGTCCCCCTCGACAATTCGGACCATTCGAACGCCGCCATCGAAGTGGCCGTCCGGCTCGCCGGCGCCACCAAAGCTAGCCTCGTCGGCAGCCACATCTATGCCGCTCGCATGCATGACGTTCGCTTCAAACAGATGGAATACACACTCCCCGACGAATACCAGCAGGAGCAGGAGCTGGAACGGCAACGCAAGATCCATGACTCGCTGATCACACGTGGCCTGCAGCTAATCTCGGACTCTTATTGCGACGTGATGAAAGTTGCCTGCGACCGGGCGGGGCTGCCCTTCGAGTACAAGACCTTCGACGGCAAGAACTGGGAGTGCCTTGTCGACGACATCGCCGAGTCCGATTACGACCTGGTGATCATGGGCGCGCTCGGTATGGGTGCGGTGAAGGACAGCATGGTCGGCAGTGTCACCGATCGGGTCCTGCGCCGGATCCGCGTCGATTCGCTTGTCATCCGCGACACGCATCCGTTCCGCGACGATGCCTCCGACCGGATCGTGGTTGCCATCGACGGCAGCCCGCAATCATTCGCGGGCCTTCGCACCGCCATCGAGCTTGGTCGCGCGTTCGGCAAGACGATCGAGGCCGTGTCGGTCTATGACCCCTACCTTCACTACGCCATGTTCAATGGGATCGTCGACGTGCTCTCGGCCGAGGCCTCGAAGGTCTTCCGCTTCAAAGAGCAAGAGCAGCTGCACGAGGAGATCATCGACACCGGCCTGGCCAAGATTTACGAATCGCATCTGCGCGTGGCCGAGTCGCTCGCGCGCGATGAGGGCGTCGAGATCAAGACCACACTGCTCGACGGCAAAGCCTTCAAGAAGGTCTTGCAGTATGTGCGCCAGGACCCGCCCTGGCTGCTCGTCATGGGACGGATCGGCGTGCACTCCGCGGCCGAGATGGACATGGGCAGCAACAGCGACAACCTGTTACGCCTCGCACCCGTATCTGTGCTGTTGTCCAGCCGCACCTTCGTGCCGCCGATCGACGTCCAGGCCGAGGCCAGCGTCACCTGGACCGAGGAGGCGGAGGCGCGCATGGAGAAGGTCCCCGCGGCCTTTCGCGCCATCACCCGCACCGCCATCTGCCGCTACGCCATGGAGCGTGGGCACTCGATCATCAGCTCTTCCGTCATCGACCAGGCGGTGGCCGAAGTGATGCCGGAGCACGCGGCGCGCGCGATGGGCGTCGAGCCGGGCCAGGCCAAGGCCGAGGCGCCAGCCGCAGGTGTCGAGACCTGGTTATGCCGACGCTGCGGCCGGCCGTCCCGCGGTGGGCACCCAGACGCGTGCCCGGTCTGCGACGGCACCACCTTCCAGCGGGTGGACAAGGAGGCCATGATCGCCGCGGCCACCAAGGAAGGCGGCGTCGAAGAGGAGGAAGCTTTCGACGGCTTCAAGGTCAAGTGGACGGCGGACGCCAAGGAGGTCCTCAGCCGCGTTCCCAAGGGATACGAGCGGCGCCGCGTCAAGGCCCGCATCGAAAAGATCGCCAGGGTGCAGCGACTTCCGAGCATCACTCGCGACTTTGCCGACGCCAACCTCGACGAGGCCTACGGGCCGGTTGCCGAAGTGGTCAGCGACACGGTGCCGCTGGCAAAGCCGGCCGGCGATACGCCATTGATCTGGACCGACGAGGCAGTGCAGCGGATGGAACGGGTCCCGGGCGGCTTCATGCGAATGATGGCCCGCACCAAAGTCGAAGAATTCGCGAGGAAGATCCGGGCCGAGACCATCACCGGGGAGGTCGCCGAGGGCGGCCTGGTGGAGGCACGGATGATGATGAACCAGGCGCTCAAGGGGCAGTCGCCCGAGGCCGTGCAGGCGGCGATGCAGGCGCACGGCCACCACGATGGCAACGGCGATGAGCCGCGCGAGCCCTCACCCGGCTGGACCGAGGACGGGGTCCGCCGCCTCAACGAGGTAGAGATCCGCGCCGAGGAAAAGTTCGAGCCGAGCCGGGCGCGGGAGCTGGCTCAGCACGCGGCAGAGTCGCGCGCGGCGCGCACCGCCGAGGCGATCAACGCCGCGTTCCTGGAGCGGCTCGGGATCAAGATCGGATACGGGCACCCGCTGAGCCCGAAGACCTTCGAGCATTACTTCACCTGGTCTCCGGAGGCCGAAGCGCGGCTGGAGAACCTCCCCTCCTACTGCCGCGAGTTGAGCCGCTGGCGCGTCGAGTGGACCGCGGCCAAGAAGGGGCTCGGCCCCGTGATCACGCCCGCCGCGATGGACGTGAAGTTCGAGATGTGGGGCGAAGTCTCAGACGCGCTGCAGCAGAAAGGGCCGCAGATGCCCTGGGAGCCGGACGCGGAAAAGCGGCTCGAGAACATGCCCCCCTTCGTCAAAGGCCAGGTGATGGCGGCGGTCGAGGGCAATGCCCAGGAGCTGGGCGAAGAGCGGGTGACGACAAAAGTGATGGACACCGTCATCCAGAAATGGATCGAGACCGGCGATTTTCATGAGGGAAAATACGGCTTCCGAGCCTAGCTTGCTCGCGGCGACCGGCCTGACGCGCACCTATCGCGGTGGCAAGGGCGTCTTCGACATCACCCTCAACCTTGCTGCGGGCGAGGTACTCGGCCTGATGGGCCCTAATGGGTCCGGAAAGTCCACGCTGTTGCGCGTGCTCGCGACCGCCGCCAGCCCGACCGCGGGCCGCATCAGCTGGTTTGGCAACACCAACCCCCGGCTACCGTCTCTGCGGCGCCGGCTTGGCGTCATGCTCGACCAGGCCTCGCACTTCGACAAGATGACGGGCTACCAAAATGCCTGGTTCTTCGCCCGCCAGTTCGGGTTGGCACCCGAGCTCGCCCGCGACCGGCTCGACGAGCTCTTTCGATGGTCCGGTCTGTTGGAGGCCCGTGATCAGCTCGTCGGCGAGTACTCGCTGGGAATGAAGCGGAAGCTCAACCTGGTCGAGGCGCTGGTCCATCGGCCCTCGATCCTGTTGCTGGACGAGCCGACGCTCGCGCTCGACTACCGCGCCGAGCTCGACTTGATCGAACGACTGCAGCTACTCAGCCTGACCGGCACCGCGGTGCTCCTGGCCACCAACGATGTGCACCTCGCCGAGCGGATCTGCGACCGTGTGATCTTCCTGCACCAGGGCCGGGCGATCCGCGAAGGGCACGTGCCCGAGCTGCTCACCGAGCTGGCGGGATTCAAAGAGGTGCAGTTGCAGATGAATTCTCCGATCGAACTGGAGAGCCTCCGCGCCCTGCCCGCCGTCGAAGCCGCGAACGTCGACGGCGATACTGTCCACATCGTCCTGGCGCGGGGCGCCAACCCGGCGCAGGTGCTGGCGGTGCTGAACGGCACCGCCGACCTGGTCAGCAACATGCGGGTTCGCCGCCCGAACCTGGGCGACCTCTTCCTGAAACTGACCGGCGAAGCGCTCCCGGTGGCGCGCTGATGACACGCGCGCCTTTCCACACCGGGGCGCGCTGATGATGCTCGCGGGCACGATCTGGCAGCGCGAGCTGGTCGAGTTTGCCCAGCGGCGCCGCGCCCTCATCATCAAACTCGCGTTTCCGCTGCTGATCGGTATCCCGCTCGTGGCTGCGGCGCCGCCCTTCTACGCGGCCATGAGCCTGACGATGCTGATCGCGATCATCGGCACACTGGGCGCGGGCGCCGTGCTGACGCGCGAGCGTCAGTCGGGGCTGACGCTTCGCTACCGGACGCTGCCGGTCACGCCCGGGCGGCTCCTGATCGAGCGGCTGTCGACCAGCGCCTTGATCGATTTGCTGCAGCTCACCCCGGTCCTCGTGGAGGTGATGCTCTACGTCTTCATCCCGCTCCTGCCTCTGCTCTACCTGTCTGGAGTCTTTACGCCCCTCGAACATCCGGCACTGCTCGCGATCTCTCGGCTGCTCCCCTTCAGCTACCTGCACGAGTCGTTGCTCGGCGCGCTGGGTGGCCAGCCGAACCTGCTTCCCTGGGAGACCCTCCTCGGTGGCTTCGGCTTCCTCGTGGGCGCGGCCGGCCTGACCGGTCGCCTGGGACGCCGCGTCACCGAGTCGGACTAAGGCGAGGCGATGCTGACCCACATCGCCAGTTCCTTTTCGCTCGACCAGCCGAGTATCCAGTTGCCGTTCATCACCAACCGCTGGGCGGTGGGCTTCTTCTTCCTCATCCACATCATCTTTGGGTCATTCACGATGGGCGCCCTCGTGCTCGGGCCAACCTTCGAGTGGATCGGCCTGCGGCGCGAGGATGCGCGTTACGAGCGGTATGCGCGAGCGCTCGGCAACGTCAACCTCAAGATCTTCAGCCTCGGCGCCACGCTTGGCGGATTCGCCGTCATCGTTGTGACCGCCCTCTACCCGAGGTTCTTTGTGACCCTGATCACGCTCTTCTTCTGGCCGGCGGTAGTGGCCTTCACCATCTGGTTCCTGACGCTGGGCGGCATCCTGCTCTACAACTTGCGCTGGGACCGCTTCCGTTTGCGTAAGGGCGCGCACATCCTCATCGGCTATGCGACCGCCGCCACCGAGCACATCTTCCTCTTCGTCATCGTCGCGCTCGACAGCTACCTGCTGACCCCAAGGTCAGGTCAGGGGACGACCGCCTTCTTCAACCCCTCCTACTGGCCCGAACTGGGCCATCGGTTCGTCGGCAATCTCTCCTGGGCGTCGTTCTTCATTGCGGCCGTCGCTGCTGTTTACGCGGCCGCCAGCCGAAGGCCGGCCGACCGAATCTACTTCCACTGGGCGGCGCGCACCAGCCTCGTCGTCGGGTTCGCCACGCTGGTGGTGCAGATCGTGCTCGGCGCCGTCTTCGTCGAGAGCATCAAGCAGGGCTCACCGGGCGCCTTCCACTATTCGATGCAGGGGCCGTTTGCCTGGCTCTGGCTGCTGCAAGCGACCTTCATCGCCATCCTGCTCGTGGGCAGCAACCTGTATTTCTGGCAATCCCGGCCCACGCCGGCGGCGCCGCTGCTGACCGCCATGGTGGTGCTGGGATCACTGGTCACCATGACCCCCGCAGCGTTTTTTCCCAAGGATCTCTTCGCGCTACGCTACGTCGCACTCGCGATCGCGGTGCTCGTCAGCCTGGTGCACTGGCTGGTCTCACGGCCGCAAGGTCGAGCCGTCACCCAGGACCTCCGGCGAAGCAGCCAGGTGACGCTCGCCGTCACCGG
>VBIS01000044.1 GCA_005880605.1 Chloroflexota bacterium | reverse complement strand
TCTCGCGCGCCGGTTGGTTGATGACCGGGCCGACTTTGACCTTGGGGTCCATTCCCGACCCAACCGGCAGGGCCCCCATGGCTTGCGCCAGCATGGTCGAGAATTTCTCCGCGATCGGCGCCTCGACGTAGAAGCGGTTGGCGGCGATGCACGACTGGCCGGTGTTGCGCATCTTCGCCACCATCGCCCCCTCCAGCGCGGCGTCGAGGTCGGCGTCAGCCAGCACGATGAACGGCGCGTTGCCCCCCAGCTCCATGGAACAGCTGATCACGTTCTCCGCCGCCTGCGCCAGCAGGATGCGACCGACCTCGGTCGAGCCGGTGAAGGACAGCTTGCGCACCCGCGGGTCCTTGAGCATGGCCTTGACGACTTCGGACGAGCGCTTCGATGGAATCACATTGACGACGCCCTTGGGGACGCCGGCCTGCTCGAGCAGGTCGGCCACAGCCAGGGCGGTGAGCGGGGTTTCGGATGCCGGCTTGAGGATGACGCTGCAACCCGCGGCCAGCGCCGGGCCGATCTTGCGAGTGGCCATCGCCGCCGGGAAGTTCCAGGGCGTGACCAGCACCGAGACGCCGATCGGCTGGTGCTCGACCAGGATCCGGTTGGCGCCACTGGGGGAAATCGACACCGAGCCGATGTTGCGCACCGCTTCTTCAGAAAACCAGCGGAAGAACTCGGCCGCGTAGGCGACTTCGCCGCGGGCCTCGACCATCGGCTTGCCATTCTCGCGCACCATCAGCTCGGCCAGCTTTTCCTGGTCGCGCATCATCAGCTCGAAGGCCTTGCGTAGGATCTCGGCGCGCTGTCGTGGCGGTTTGGCCGCCCAGGGACGGAAGGCCTCGGACGCCGCATCGACGGCGGCCAGCGCGTCCTGGACCGAGGCGCTCGCCACGGTGGCGATCACCTCTGCGGTGGCGGGATCGGTGACCTCGATGCGCTGCTGGTCGGACGCCGGACGCCAGGCTCCGCCGATGTAGAGGTCGGTGTGACGCACGGAGATCAGCTCACTGACAGGGGTCATCGCATTGATTTTCGCACGGTCGCCACAATCCGTTCGACCGAGGGCATGGCGGCATCCTCGAGCACGTCGGCGGCCGGCAGGGGCACGTGCGGCGTAGTGATCCGGACGATCGGCCCATCCAGGTCGTCAAAGCACTCGTCGGCCGCGAGTGATGCGATCTCGGCGCCCCAGCCGCACAGCCGCGGGTTCTCCTCGACGGTGAAGAGCCGCCCCGTCTTGACGACCTCGCCGAGGATGGTTCGGGTGTCGAGGGGCACGAGGCTGCGGACGTCGACCACGGTCGCCTGGATCCCGTCGGATGCCAGCTGCTCGGCGGCCTGCATGGCCTTCGGCACCATGGCGGCCAGCGCGACGATCGTGCAGTCCTTGCCATCGCGCAGCACCTTGGCGCTGCCCAGCGTGTCGACGTGCTCGCCGTCGGGCACGTTGCCCTTGACACCGTAGAGGGACTTCTGCTCGAAGAACAGTACCGGGTCAGGGTCGCGGACCGCAGCGGCGAGCAGTCCCTTCGCATCCGCGGGGTTCGAGGGCGCAACGACCTTCAGGCCCGGCACAGCCATCGCCCAGTTCTCCAGGCTCTGCGAGTGCTGGGCGCCGAAGCGCGTGCCACCGCCGTTCGCCGTGCGGATCACGAGCGGCAGCGCGACCTGGCCATCGGTCATGTAGCGCGTCTTCGCGATCTGGTTGGCGATCATGTCCCAGCAGGTGGCGAGGAAGTCGGAGAACATGATCTCCGCGATTGGCCGCAACCCCGTCATCGCCGCACCCATGGCGGCGCCGATGATTGCCTGCTCCGAGATCGGCGTGTCGCGCACCCGATCCGGGCCGAAACGCTCGAACAATCCGACCGTCGCCTTGAAGACGCCGCCGGCCGCGCCGATGTCCTCGCCGATGAAATAGACCATGGGATCGCGCGCCATCTCCTGGGCGATGCCCGCCGCGATCGCCTCGCGGTAGCTCAGTTCCGCCATGTCGCGCTCCCGTCTGACCAGATCTGACGCTCGATCTCGTCGACTCGCGCCGGCGCGCCGCCGCGCGCCTCTTCAGTTGCGGCATCCACCTTCTGTTGGGCGCGGGCCTCGATGTCCCCGATCTCCGCCTCGCCGATGCCTGCCTCGAGAAGGCGGCGACGGTAAACCTTGATCGGGTCGCGCGCCAGCCACTCGCGCACCTCCGCCTCCGGCCGGTACTGCGCCGGGTCGGCGCGCGAATGTCCACCATGGCGATAGGTCAGTGCCTCGACCAGTGACGGCCCACCGCCCGCCCGTGCCTTACCGATGGTCTGGCGGGCAATGTCATACATGACATCGGCGTCGTTGCCGTCGACCAGGATCGACTCGAGCCCGTAAGCCGAGGCGCGATCGGCAGCTGGATGCTTGACGGCGGTCACGGCTTCGATCGGGGTGTATTCCATATAAAGGTTGTTCTCGCAGACGAACACCACGGGCAGCTTCCATACCACCGCGAGATTCAATGCTTCGTGGAAGGCGCCGATGTTGGTGGTGCCATCGCCGAAGAAGCACACCGCGACCTGGCCCGACTTGCGCACCTGCGCCGACCAGGCGGCCCCGGCCGCGATCGGCAGATGCGCGCCGACGATGGCGTAGGAGCCCATGGCTCCGTGCTTGACGTCGGTCAGGTGCATCGAGCCGCCCTTGCCATGGAGCATGCCGTTGCCGCGCCCCATCAGCTCGGCCAGCGCGGCGCCCATCGAGGCGCCTCGCGCCAACGTGTGGTTATGCCCGCGATAGGTGCAGAAGGTGTAGTCGTCGGCCCGCATCGCGACTCCATACCCGGCACCGATCGCCTCCTGGCCGAGCGCCAGATGGCTCGTCCCGCGCACCAGGTTCTCGAGGAAGAGCTCATAGGCGCGCTGCTCGAAGTCACGCAGCTCGACCATCAATTGGTAGAGCCGCAGCCGCGTCGCGCGCTCGACCTCGCCCGTGGCGGGCGCCTTAATACGCATTCGCGATCACGAGCTCTTCGGCGGGGAAGAGGGTGATCACCTCGTGCCCCGTTGCCGTTACCACGGTTTCCTCTTCGATGCGCGCCGCCGAATGGCCGTCAGACGCTGGGCAGTAGGTCTCGAGGGCAAAGACCATGCCTTCCTTGAGCTCGACGGGGTGGTCCAGGGAGTTGAGCCGGCTGATGATGGGGCGCTCGTGCAGCGCCAAGCCGAGACCGTGTCCAAACTGCAGGCCGAAGGCCTCCATCTCGCTGTCGAAGCCGAAGTCCTGCGCTTTGGGCCAGGCTTTGGCGATCATGTCGGTCGTGATGCCGGGCTTGACCATGTCGATGCCGGCATCGATCCACTCGCGCGCCTTCTTGTAGGCATCGCGCTGACTTTGGGTCGCGCGTCCAACGTTAAAGGTCCGGTAGTAGCAGGTGCGGTACCCGTTGTAGGACTGGATGATGTCGAAGAAGGCCTGGTCGCCGGGCCGGATGAGGCGATCGGAGAACACGTGGGGGTGCGGGCTGCAGCGCTCGCCGGAGACGGCGTTAATCGCCTCGACGTCGTCCGAGCCCATGTCGTAGAGCTGCTTGTTGGCAATGGCAACGATCTCGTTCTCGCGGATGCCGGGCTTGAGGACCTCGTAGATCGTCTGGTAGACGCCGTCTACCAGGGCGGCGGACATGCTGAGCAGCGTGATCTCGTCCTTCGACTTGATCTGGCGCGCGTCGAGCATCGCCTGCTGCGCATCGAGCACCTTGATCCCGCAGTTCTGCAAGGCGAAGATCATCGGCATCTCCGCGATGTCGACGCCGAGCGGTTCCCCGGCGACGCCCTGCTCGCGCATCAACTCCTTCACGGTTTTGGCGACATCATCCGAGAGGCCCGCCGCGGGCGCGACCGAGCCACGCAGGCCGGTCATCCCGGCGCGTGAGTTCTCGGGTTTGAGCCACGGGGCGTGCAACCGATGCGCCTTCGCCGCCGAGCCGAAGTCCCAGAGAATCGGATCGCCGGTGCGAGTCAGCAGCGCAAAGCGAGCCACCTTGTCGCGGGCCCACTCGCCGATGGTGGTGCTCGTGATGTATCGGATGTTGTTCATGTCGAACACCAGCACGCCGCCCAGGCCCGCCTTTGCGATCGCGTCGCGGGCGCGCCCGAGACGATATTCGTGGAGGCGGCGGTAATCGACGCGCTCTTCCCAGTCGACTGCCATCCTGCCCGGGGCGGGCACGGACGTCACGGTGAAGTCGGATCTCGTTCGTGCCACGGGGCACAAGGTTAACGAAAATCCCGAGGCGGCCCGGTCGACTGGCGCACCACCAGGGTGGGGGCCAGTTTGCGCGAGGCAGGTGGGCGGGCCCCCGAAGAAAGGAGCTCGACCATGACGTCGGCGGTGAGCCGGCCCAGTTCCTCGCGCGGTAGGCTGATCGAGGTGAGCGGCGGGACCATGCGTTCCACGTTTGGCAAATCGGCATAGCCGACAATCGAAAAGTCCCTGGGACACGCCAGTCCGCGTTCCTCCGCCACCGAGATCGCCCCCAGAGCCATCAGGTCATGATGGGCGAAGATGCCGGTTGGCAGCGCGCGCTTACTATCGAGGAGCTGCCTCATCAGGTGGCCCCCCTCTTCGGCGGTCCCCATTGGACCACTTGACCGGAGCACGACCTCCATCGCGCCCGCTGCCGCGATGGTCTGACTGAACCCCTGGGCGCGCTGGAGGCAGGAGTAGATGTCCGCGGGCCCGCGCAGTTGCGCGACCCGCCGGTGCCCGAGGGCGAGGAGATGCTGGGCGGCCAGCGTCCCGCCGAGGATGTCGTCGTGGGTGAAGGCTGGCAAGCGGATGCCCGGGACGGTTTGAACCGCGAGGATTACGGGGATGCCGCGGCGTCGGATCCGGCGAAGCGTCGGACCGTCACTGAGTCGGGCTGCGGTCACAATGACGGCGTCGACCCGACGGCTGAGCAGGTGATCGAGGACGCGCTCCAAGCGTGCCGGGTCGTTCTGCGTGTCGACGATCAGCGGCATCAGTCCCGCGGGCTCCAGCCGGTTCGATATTCCCCGGAGCATCAGAGCCACGTTTGGATTCGCCAGATCGCCCACCACCACGGCCACCGTGTGGGTCCGGCCGCGCTTGAGTCCACTGGCCACCATGTCTTTCTGGTAGCCCATTCGTTTCGCGACCGCCTGGACCCGTTTTCGGGTCATGACGTTGACCTGTCGGGCCGTGTCCGGATCGAGGGCTCGCGAGACCGTCGAGTAGTGCACGCCCGCCGCGCGTGCGACATCCTCGAGGGTCACGATCGTCCGCTCCCCAGGCCTCTCGCGCCCACCCGCCACGCCGCCGCTTCGCAGCATTCGCCTAGGCGGTTTTGCCGCCCGACACCACGTTAACCCGTCGTTGAGCAATTCCGACTGGCGCAAACGTTTGCGGTGCCGTACAGTGATTCCTTGGGGGCGGCGCGGCGATGCCGAAGCTGGCGCAGACCGTGGAAGCAACGGCGCTCCGCTCCCTTCCTCAGCTGGTCTGTGGGCTGGACGGGTCCAGACCGTCGGACACCTGGCGATGCTCGGGCTTCAGCGCCAGGTTGGCCCCGCGAGCCTCGAGCTCAAGCAGGGCCGCGAAATCGATGTCACCCAGGCCCTGGCCGATCAGGCTGACCACCAGCTGATGGGTGAGCGCTGCCACCGGGAGGGGGACGTTGAATTGGCGGGCGGCGTCGAGACCGAGCTCGAAGTCCTTGCGGAGAAGGTGGCCGGTAAAGGTTGGCGTGAAGTCCAGGTTGACGAAGGCCGGGGTCTTATAACGGCTGAAGATGGAGCCCATCACGCTGCCGTTGATGAACTCGAGGTAGTCGGCCCGGGCGATGCCGCCCCGCTCGGCGAGCACGGTGGTCTCGGCGAGGATCTGGGTGACCACGCCCAGGATCAGGTTGTGGCAGATTTTGACCAGCCGGGCAGCCTCGCCCTCGCCGACATAGGTGACGCTCCGGCCCAGCATCTGTAAATAGGGGAGCGCCTGCTCGAACGCCGCGCGCGGCCCCGACACCGCCAGGCTTAGCTTGCCGGCGCGGGCGACCTTGGGGTTGCCACTCACCGGCGCTGCCAGCAGGGCGGACCCCAGCCGGGCCGCCGTCCCGCGGATCGCCTGCGAAGCGTCCATCGAAACGGTCGAGGTATCGATCACGATCGGGGGCACCCGGCCGCCGTTCGCCAGGAGACCCTGCGGCCCGGTCATCACCTCGGTAAAGTCCTTCGATCCCGCAACGGACGTCAGGACGATATCGCGATCGCTCAGGTCGACGGGGCGATCGACCAGACGCGCGCCCCGCGTCGCCAGCGGCTCGCTCTTGGCGCGAGTGCGGTTGTAGACCGAGAGATCACAGCCGTGCTCGAGCAGGCGCGAGGCGAGCGCGAACCCCATCCGTCCGGTCCCGATCCAGCCGATGGTGCGGTGGTCAGACTTGGCAGCGGTCATATGGCAGTCTCCTTATTCGGTCGCAAACGCGGGCGTGAGCTGCGCAGTCGCCGGATTGTCGGCGCCGGAAACCGTCGATCCCCGGACGACGAGCTGCGGGTTGAAGACCACGCGTTGCCGCGATGGCGCCCCAGTCTCGATTTGCTCCAGCAATAAACGCGCCGCGACCGCGCCGAAGTCGTGGATTGGCACGTGTACCGTCGTCAGCGCCGGGACTATCCGGGTCGCCAGCGGGATGTCGTTGTAGCCTACGATCGCTACGTCTTCGGGGATACGAAGGCCCATTCGGCGGGCCACCCCGAAGGCGCCGACAGCCGTCATGTCGGTCACGGCGAAGATCCCGGTTGGGCGATCGGGGAGCGCGAGTAAGCGCTCGGCTGCCCGGGCGCCACCTTCTTCGGTGTAACCGGACTCGACCACCAGCCGGGGGTCGGCGGCGATGTCGCGATCGGCGAGCGCCACCAGGTAGC
>VBIS01000289.1:2672-4049 GCA_005880605.1 Chloroflexota bacterium | reverse complement strand
GTCAACGAGGTCAATGGCAACACGTCGAGCGTGGCCAACGGACAGTTCCTCACCTATGTGGGGACGGCATCGGGCGCGACGACCCTGTATGCACCGGTCGCCTTCAACAACGCCTACGGCGGGTACGCGACGGGCATGGGGATCGAGAACGTGGGCGCGAGCACCGCCACCGTCACGATCACCTATTCCGGCCAGGTAGGCAGCGCAACGGCGACCCAGACGTATACCGAAACTTTCACGGTGCCCGTGGGCGGATACGTCGGTGATTACAACGGCCGCACCGATGCCAACCCGGTCGTCAACCCGCTGCCCGACCAGTTCCACGGAAGCGCGACGATCACGAGCACCCAGCCGCTGGTCGAGATCGTCAACGAGATCCAAACGGGCCAGGTGCCAGGGACCAGCTACAACACCTTTGCGTCGGGCAGCCGCGTGGTGCGCCTGCCGCTCGTGGAAAACGCTCTGAACGGATTCAGCACCGGGATGGCGGTGGAGAATGTCGGCTCCGGGACGGCAACAGTTACGATCACCTATGCCGATCCCTCCACCGGAAACCAGGTTGGCACCAGCAACGCCTCGCCGCTGACCCTCGCCCCAGGCCAGTTTGCCGGTATCTACCAGGGACCCGGGGGAGACGGTGGCGTTCCGTCGGGGACGCGGGCGACGGCCACCCTGACCGCAAGCGGCACCGGGGTGCAACTTGCCGTCATCGTCAACCAGCGAAGCAATTCGAGCTTCATGAGCTACATCAGCCAGGTCGTCGGCCCCTAGCGGCGAGCCCCTACTCGACGCTCTCCCCGTGGAGAAGCTGCTCGGCTCGGTTACCGATTGGTGACCTTCGGGCGGAAAGGAACGGCTTCACAGGATCGTCACACTCGCGGAGTCCCAGCCCCGATGCCAGCATGAGATCCGCCCTGCCCGTCGTCCCCCGGCACGCCAACCGTGACTTCGCCATCGCGGCGGCGCTGGCCGCATCGCTCACGCTGGCCTTCGTCGCCTGGATCTGGTTCAAGATCGAGGGCGTCCACGTCAGCGAGGCGGTCGACGATTTCGGCGAATGCGGCGCGGCCCTGATCGCAGCGGCGGCGGGCGCGGTGGCGGCCTGGCGCAACAACGGTCGCACCCGGCTGGCCTGGGCGCTACTGGCGGCCTCGGCGCTGGTGTGGGCCGCCGGCGAAGCCGCCTGGTCCTATTTAGAAATCATTCGCGGCCAGCAGGTGCCGTTCCCCTCGCTCGCGGACGCCGGCTACCTGGCAGCGGTGCCCTTCGCCATTGCCGGGATCGCCCTCTTTCCCGGGCGCCTTCGCCTGAAGTCTCGCGTGACGTTCGCGCTTGATGGGGGGATCATGGCGGGGGCGCTGCTGCTGATCAGCTGGG
>VBIS01000289.1:1701-2563 GCA_005880605.1 Chloroflexota bacterium | reverse complement strand
CCCAGATGTACGGTCCCATCCAGCTCGTTGACACCGGGTGGATCGCGGGGTATCTCCTGCTCGCCCTGGGCGCGATCCGAGCGGCACTCGTCCCGGGCGCGCGGTCGCAGGCGACCGACCGGCCACAGGGCGGCTGGACGCTCGTTCTCGTCTATGTCCCGGTTGCGATTGCCGCCGTGATCGCGGTGCTGAAGAATATCGGCGGCGCTTCTGATCCGCTCCTGCTCTGGGACTTGCTGGCGGTGGTCGGCATCGTGATCCTGCGGCAGTTCATGGTGCTCTGGGACAACATGACCCTCAACCAGCGGCTGCAGGCACAGAGCGCCGCGCTGCAAGAGAGCGAAGGGCACCTGCGCTCGCTGGTTCAGAACTCGGGTGACGCGGTGATGCTGGCGCACGCCGACGGCGCCGTGCGCTTTGTCAGCACCTCGATCGATCGCCTTTTCGCCTACAGTCCGACCGAATTGATCGGACATCCGATTACCGAGCTGCTGCATCCCGACGATCGGGCGGCCTTCACCGTCGGCCTGCAGAAATCGCTTGCCGCCTCGGCGCATCCCATCCCGGTCAGCTGCCGGTTCCGCCACAAACTGGGAAGCTGGACTCATTGCCAGGTCACCATCACCAACCTGCTGCACCAGTCGAGCCCGCAGGCGCTGGTCTTCAACATCCGCGACGTCACCGACCGCAAAGAGATGGAGGAGCGGCTGGCGCACCTGGCCTCGCACGACCCGGTGACCGGACTGCCCAACCGACTCTCGTTTCGCAACCAGGTGGATGAGGCGCTGGAGCGCACCGCGCCGCTTCTGGCCGTCGCTGTGCTCGCCGTCGACATCGATGATTTCAAGCTGGTCAATGACGC
>VBIS01000289.1:0-1632 GCA_005880605.1 Chloroflexota bacterium | reverse complement strand
AGCGGATCGTTGAACACTTCAAGGCGCCCTTCAAGGTGCAGGAGCGCGAAATTATCCTGCGACTGAGCATGGGGATCGCGGCCCAGTCCGGCCATGAGGACACTGCCGTAACCCTGATGCGCAATGCGGATATCGCGCTCAACGCGGCGAAGGCCAAGGGGAAAGGTCGCTACGAGCGATACCAGCCGCAACAGCACGCGGCGCTGAGCGATCGGATGGACCTTGAATCCGACCTGGCGCGCGCGATCGAGCGCCGCCAACTGGTCCTGCACTACCAGCCGTCGGTTCGTCTGAAAGACGGGGTGTTGCTGGGCTTCGAGGCGCTGGTCCGCTGGAATCATCCGCGTCGCGGGCTGGTGTCACCGGCCGACTTCATTGCCCTGGCGGACGAGACCGGCCTGATCGTGCCGCTCCAGCGCTGGGTGCTGGGACAAGCGTGCGCCGACGGGCGCCACTGGCAAATCCAATTTCCCGCCGCGGCCGCAATGCAAATCAGTGTCAACGTCAGCCGCCGTGGGCTGGAGGATGCTGACCTGGTGACCGACGTGGCCACCGCGTGCACCGCCGCGGCCTTCGCGCCGGCGCGCCTGGTCCTCGAGCTGACCCACGGGGCGAGCCTCAAGGGCAATGACGCGCTGGCCCGGTTGCTCGCATTGCACGAGAGTGGCGTGCGCCTCGCGCTCGACGACTTTGGCGCCGGCTCGGCGCCATTGACCGCCCTGCGCGACCTGCCGGTCGACATCGTGAAGCTCGACCACTCGTTTGTGGCGCGGATGGGAGCTAACGCGACCGACGCGACCGTGGCTCGGGCCGTCATCGACCTCGGCAATACCCTGGGGATGATGACGATGGCGGACGGCATCGAGCGGGCCGAGCAGTTCAGCGCCCTACGGGGCATCGGGTGTGTCGCCGGCCAGGGGTATTTCCTGTCGCGGCCACTCCCGGCGGCGGCGGTCGAGCGCCTGCTGGCTGACTGCGACGCCGCCGGCGTCGAGCTCCGGCTGCCGTCGCTCAGGCTGGATAAGGTGAGCTAACCGAACGTGAAGCAGTAGGCTTCAGCCCCTGCATTGAGGAATTCGATTTCGAAGGTCCGATCCTCGATACTGCCGCGCTGGCGGATCAGCTGGTAGAGCCGCTGATCATCCGCAGTTCCCTGCCCCTGGACGTCAACGTCGCTACCGTGGGCTGCGCCAACAGGCTCGCCGTCGATAATGACCCGAAACCGCACCGAAGTGGCACCTTTGGGCGGTCCCATGACGAGGTTGACGTCACGGGCATGAAAGCGAAAGGCGATACGCCCATTCGCCTCGTCCAGAACCGCTGCCCGCCCCGTGATGGTCCAAGCTCCCCCCAGGGCCCAGTCGTTCAGGTTCAACCGGCTGGGGATCGTGTAGGTGCGAGACTTGTTCGGCGCGGCACCGCCGGGTGACGCAAACCCCTGCGCCTGCTGGTAGCCGGTGTACGTCTCTCCAGACTCGAGGGTGGCCCATTCGGCGGCAACCTCGGTGCCCTCCGGTTGGACAGAGACGAGGTCATCGCTGAATCCGCTGGATCCCGCGTCGGCGAG
This sequence comes from Chloroflexota bacterium, assembly GCA_005880605.1. Classification (GTDB taxonomy): domain Bacteria; phylum Chloroflexota; class Dormibacteria; order CF-121; family CF-121; genus CF-13. The sequence continues at coordinate 65 of VBIS01000289.1, read as the reverse complement.
CAATTGCTGAACGATCATCTCCGACATTTCGTAGGCGCCCTCGCCGAAGTGATGGGCTCGGATCC
>VBIS01000023.1 GCA_005880605.1 Chloroflexota bacterium | reverse complement strand
GCGTTTGGTTGGGAGCCGTCCTCGCCGAGGCAACCATGGCAGGCCGGGACAAAGTCACGATCATCGCCCCGCCGGCGCTGCACAGCTTCGGCGTTTGGGCCGAGCAGTTGATCGCGGAGAGCACGGGCAAAGCGGGCAAGGGGCTGGTCCCGGTCGCGGATGAGGCGCTGGGCGCGCCGCAGGTCTATGGCAGCGATCGGCTCTTCCTTCGGCTCGCGCTCGCCGGTGATGACGACCCGAATGCCGGTCGGCTCGCGGACCTCAGCAAGGCGGGCCACCCGGTGGTGACGCTGAAGATGAGTGATCCCTTGGGCTTGGGAGCCGAATTCTTCCGCTGGGAGTATGCGATCGCGGTCGCCGGGGCGATTCTCGGCATCAACGTCTTCGACCAGCCCAACGTGCAGGAGGCCAAGGACCTCACCAAGAAGGTCCTCAGCGAAGGCAATCCGCCAACCACGGGGGACGGTATCCGGTGGGCCGGCCAGCAAGGCGCGACGCTGGAAGCGGCGATTCAGGCCCTGCTCGGTCAGGTTCGACCGGGCGACTACGTCGCGCTGCTGGCCTTCATCGCCCCGGACGCCAAGAACGACAGCCCCCTGAACGCGATCCGTCTTGCGATCCGTGACAAGTATCGGGTCGCGACCACCGTGGGCTACGGGCCGCGTTACCTGCACTCGACCGGTCAGCTCCACAAGGGCGGCCCGAACACTGGAGTCTTCCTCCAGATCGTCGGCGATGATCCGAAGGACATCCCGATTCCGGGCGAGCGATTGTCATTCGGTGTCCTCAAGCAAGCCCAGGCGCTCGGCGATTTCCAGGCCTTACGCAACCACGGCCGGCGCGTGCTCCGCGTCCAGCTGCATGACGTGGCCCAGGGACTGGTCAAGATCGGCCAAGCGGTGGGCGCGACGGCTGGTGTTGCCTAGATGCAGCTCGGTTTGATCGGGTTGGGCCGCATGGGCTCGGGTATGACCCTGCGGCTGCTCCAGGGTGGTCACCAGGTGATGGTGTACGACCGCGTTTCAGAGGCCGGTGCCGCCCTGGCGGGGAAGGGCGCGACTGTGACCGGCAGTCTGGAAGATCTCGGCCAGAAGCTCAAGGCGCCGCGCATCCTCTGGCTGATGATTCCCGCCGGCCCGCCGGTCGATGACGCGATTCAGCGGTTGTCGGGCACGCTCTCGCCCGGGGACGTCATCATCGACGGGGGCAACTCGAATTACAAAGACTCGATCCGCCGCGCGGAGACGTTGCGCTCGCAGCAGATCGAGTTTCTCGACGTCGGGGTCAGCGGCGGGATCTGGGGCCTCAAGGTTGGCTTCAACCTGATGGTCGGCGGCAACCAGGCGGTCTTCAAACAGGCCGAGCCGATTTTTCAGACGCTCGCGCCGGCCGACGGCTATGCCTACGTCGGCTCGTCCGGGGCCGGGCACTACGCGAAGATGGTGCACAACGGGATCGAGTATTCGATGCTGCAGAGCTACGCAGAAGGATTCGAGATCCTCAAGGCCGCGCCCTTTGGCTTTGACCTCGCCCAGCTGGCCCGGCTGTGGAACCACGGCAGTGTGATTCGCTCCTGGTTGCTCGAGCTGGCCCAGGATGCCTTCGAGCGAGACCCCGAGCTATCCCGGATCCGCGGCTACGTCGAGGACTCGGGCGAAGGGCGTTGGACGCTGGAGGAAGCGATCGATCATGCGGTCCCGGCTCCAGCACTCGCGATGAGCTTGTTCATGCGCTATCGCTCCCGCCAGGACGACTCGTTCAGCGCCAAGGTGCTCGCCGCGCTGCGCAACGAGTTCGGCGGGCATCGGGTCAAAGCCGAGTAACGCCATGGCCCAGGCCGTTACGACACCGCTGAGCCAGAACATCTTGCGGGACGGGTTGATCTTGCCCCGCACGCCCGACCCCGCGGCGATGGTGATCTTCGGTGCCTCGGGCGATCTGACCGCGCGCAAGCTGATGCCCGCGCTCTACAACCTCGCCCTCAATCGCTACCTGCCATCCGGCTTCAGTGTGATCGGCGTCGCGGACACCGCCCTCACCGAGGACGAGTACCGGGCCCACATGGAGCAGGCGGTGCAGAAGTTCTCACGCACCCAGCCGGTCGATCGCGCCGTCTGGCAGAGCCTCGCCGAGGGCATCTCCTATGTGCGGATGCCGTTCGATGATGAAAGCGGGTACGGCCGGCTCGCCGCCGAGCTCGACCGCCTGGATCGCGAGCGGGGCACGGCCGGTAACCGCGTCTTTTACCTCGCCACCGCCCCCCAGTTCTTTTCCGTGATCATCAACCGGCTCGGTTCCTCGGGCATCGCTAAGGCTGGCGAGGGCTGGAAACGCGTCGTCGTCGAGAAGCCCTTCGGCAACGACCTCAAGAGCGCCCAGGGATTGAATCAGGCGATCCACTCCGTGTTCACGGAACAGCAGATCTTTCGCATCGATCACTACCTCGGCAAAGAGACCGTGCAAAACGTCCTGGTGTTCCGCTTTGCCAATGGGATCTTCGAACCGATCTGGAACCGTCGCTATGTCGACCACATCCAGATCACGGTGGCGGAGGATATTGGCATCGAGCGCCGTGGCAAGTATTACGAGAGCTCGGGTGCGTTGCGCGACATCTTCCAAAATCACCTGTTGCAGCTGCTCAGCATCGCCGCCATGGAGGCGCCGCCTAACTTCGACGCGGATTCGGTGCGCGACGAGAAAGTCAAAGTTCTCAAGTCAATCCACCCGATCGATGTCGCGAAAGACGTCATCCGCGGCCAGTACGGCCCGGGCTGGGTGGGCGGCCAGCAGGTTCCGGGCTACCGGCAGGAGCTCAACGTCTCGGCCACCTCGACCACGGAGACCTTCGTCGCAGTCCGCCTCAAGATCGACAACTGGCGCTGGGCCGAAACGCCCTTTTATCTGCGCACCGGCAAGCGCTTGCCGAGCCGCGCCTCCGAGATTGTGATCCAGTTCAAGAATCCGCCGCACCTACCGTTCGCCAAGACGGCCGTGGAGGAACTGACGCCCAACTGGTTGGTCATGCGCATTCAGCCGCACGAGGGGGCCTCGTTGAAGATCGCGGCCAAAATTCCAGGCCCGGTAATGCGATTGCGTACGGTCAATATGGACTTTTTCTACGGCTCGTCTTTCATGGTGGAGTCGCCCGACGCCTACGAGCGCCTGGTGCTCGACTGCATGCTGGGCGACGCGACCCTCTTTGCCCGGGAGGATGAGGTCGAACGTGCCTGGGGACTGGTCGACCGGATCGAGGCCGGTTGGGCATCGCAGTCACCGCCGCCGTATCCCAACTATGCCGCCGGCGAATGGGGACCGCCCGAGGCCGACGCCCTCATCGAGCAGGATGGCCGCCGCTGGCGACGGCCGTGAAGCAGAATCACAGCGAGCTGAGCGCCCGGACCTTTGTCGACGTGCATGCCATCCAGGAAGAGCTCGACCAGGTCCGCTGGGGCCTGCATGACGGGGCGGGGAGCGAGGCGGCCCAACACGCCGCGGCCGAAGCCCGCGCCAGCGTCCTCAACCTGATCGCGGTCGTTGGCAATGAGCCCGAGTTGGGCGAGATCTCCAGCGTGCTCGACCGTCTCTCCATCACCAACCCCTCACGCACGCTCATCCTGCTTGCCCAGCACACACGCGAGGCCGACAAGCTCGAAGCCGAGGTGTCAGCCCAGGAGCGGACCGAAAGCGGCCACCGCGTCAGCACCGAGCGCGTCATCCTCCACGCACACGGCGAACCCGCGCGGCACCTGGCCAGCCTGGCGGCGCCGCTGTTGATTCCCGATCTTCCGGTCATTCTCTGGTGGCCCGGGCGCCCTCAGTTCGACAACCCGCTGTTCGACGACCTCTGCGAGTTGGCCGATCGGCTCGTCGTCGATACCGACGAGGGTTTCGATGATGCGGACCTGACCCGCCTCCTCGAAGTGGCTCGCCGGCCGAAGGCGCGGGCATCCATCGGCGACCTCAACTGGGCCCGGCTGATCGCCTGGCGACACGTGGCGGCGCAATTTTTCGATATGCCGGCGATGCTCCGTCGCCTGGCCCAGATTCACGGTGTCTCCGTATTTCACGGCCGCGATGGGTCGACGGCCCAGGCACGATTGCTGGGCGGCTGGATCCGCAGCCGGATGGCGACGGTCGGCATCGACGTCCCGATTGAGTTTCGACCGGATGATTCACTCGAGCACGGCGTCCGGCGCTTCCTTATTTATACCGGCGGCGATGAGGGTCCGGCACGTTTCAGCATGATCCGGCATCGAGGAGGCCGGCTCTCGACGCATATCCGGCTTGGCGATCAGGACGTTGCCGAGCGAACCGTCCGATTGGAGTCGCGCGCCATCGAGGAACTCCTCAGCATCGAGCTGACTCTCCCGGGTCACGACGTGCTGTTCGAGCAAGCGCTCGACGCCGCCCTGCGGTGACCGCCGGGGGATGACCGCGCCGGTCACCCCACTCGTGGTGCCTGCACCGGCCGAACTGGCCGAGGCGGCGGCTGCGTGGACCGCCGATCGTCTGCGGGCCGCCGTGGCGGAGCGCCGCGCCTGCTACTGGGCGCTGGCCGGCGGCGAGACGCCGCGTGGTTGCTACGCGCGCCTCGCGCAGGCGCCTTATCGAGAGGCGCTGCCCTGGCGGTCGGTCTTCGTCTACTGGTCCGACGAGCGGCAGGTCCCGCTCGACGATCCGACCAGCAACTACGCGATGGCCAAGGCGACGCTGCTCGACCACGTACCGATCCCGCCCGAGCACGTCATTCCGCTGGTCGGTGACCCGACGCCGGCGCTGCGCCGAATTCCGGCGAACGATCGTGGCCAGCCCCGATTCGACATCATCCACCTGGGGCTCGGGGAGGACGGGCACACGGCATCGCTATTTCCGGGCAGCCCCGCCCTTCAGGAGGCCCAGGCGCTCGTGGCGCAGGTGCGCAACGCGCCGAAACCTCCCCCGGAGCGGCTGACCCTGACCTTGCCGGTGCTCAACGCCGCTCGGGCGGTGCTCATCATGGTGCAGGGAGCCTCCAAAAAAGACGCCCTGGCGCGGGTCCTCCGCCGCGATCCGGCGCTACCGGCGAGTCACGTCGCGCCCGCCGACGGGGAGCTCGAGTTCCTGGTCGACCGCGCCGCCATGGGTAGTCCATGACTATCACTTAAGTTGTGACTTGACACGCTCAACCCTGAGTGACATTCTTGTAACGCAGCGACAAACTAAGTACACGTCAGGGCAGGGAAGGCAGCATGGCGATCGCGGGGGCGTATCGGAAAGCCGTCGGCCACGGCCATCGGGTCGAGCGCCGTCGGCGGGGTAGGATCGCACGGTCGACCGCCACCTGGCTGGCGGGTGCGGCGGCCTGGACTGCGCTCTTCCTCGGACTGGGCTGGCTGGTTGCGGCTGGTTTCTACGGCTTGCTGGCGAACCCGTGACCCGCCATTACGGCCGCCGCCGCCGCTACCGGCATGCCAACTACCACCTGCAGGAATGGCGGCGCCGCCGGCGCGTGGCGCTGCAGCGCAACCTGATCGTCGCCTTCCTGGTCGCCATCACCCTGCCGCTGCTGACCCTGCCGGCCCTCGCGGCGCAGACCGTCGGCGAGCTGCCGGCCGTCACGGGGCGCACCTCCAGCGGGCTGCCCCAGGACATGTTGATCTACGACCGGCACGGCAATCTGCTCGCGGACGTCGGTGACCAGGGAGACCACCGCATCGTCGTCCCCCTCAGCTACATCTCATCGAACGTGATCAACGCCACGATCGCCGTCGAAGACCACAGCTTCTTCTCGAATAGCGGCGTCGATTTCGGCGCGGTGCTCCGCGCCGCGCTGGCCGACTACTCACACCACGGCATCAAGCAGGGTGGCAGCACCATCAGTCAGCAGCTCGTCAAGCAACTCTTTATCGGGCCAAACCCGGACAACTCACTCCAGCGAAAGGCGAAAGAGGCGGCGCTCGCCCTCGAGATGAATCGGCTCTACACCAAGAGCCAAATCCTCGAGATGTATCTCAACACGATCTTCTATGGGAGCCAGACCTACGGCATCGAAGCGGCCGCGCGCAGCTACTTCCAGACCAATGCCCACGACCTCAACCTGGCCCAGGCCAGCATGCTCGCCGGCCTGCCGCAGGCGCCGACGCAGTACAACCCGCTGGTCAATCTGGTGGCCGCGAAAAAGCGGCAGCACGACGTCTTGATGGCGATGGTCGACAACCACTTCATCAGCCAGAAGGAGGCGGATGCGGCCTACGCCGCCAAGCTGGCCATCCATCCGCCGGTCAACCACTACGAGGCGCCCTACTTCGTCGACTACGTGCTGAAGACGCTGCGGCAGCAGTACAACATCCAGCCCGGCGACCGGCGGGGCTATCGCGTTTACACCTCGCTCGACCTCAACCTGCAGCACATCGCCGAGCAGGTCGTGCGCGACCAGATCGCGCAGAAGGGCAACTACTACAACTTCCACGACGCTGCGCTGGTCAGCATGGACTCGAAGACTGGCGAGATCCTCGCCATGGTCGGCGGTGACGACTACAACCGGCCGGGCGGCTGGATCAACATGGCCGATACGTTGCGGCAACCGGGGTCGACCTTCAAGATCTACACCTACACCGCCGCCATCGAAAGCCGCCGCTTCAACATGATCACCCCCATCCTCGACGCGCCCCTGGTCTTCCCGACGTGGGGCGGGACTAGTG
>VBIS01000022.1 GCA_005880605.1 Chloroflexota bacterium | reverse complement strand
GTATTGCATCCAACCGGCGACTTTTTCAATCAAGCGGCACTGGACAAGCTGCCCTTCTTCATCGATACCTGGAGCGCCGACGTGCCCTATCCGTCAGATTTCCTCGAGAACGTGCTGCGGGCGAGCTCGCAGTTCAACAACCTCCGGCTCTTCGACAATGGCCTGGAGCAAGCGCTCGACCAGGGTCGCGCCGCACTGACCTGGGACGACGCCATCAAGGCCTATCAGCAGGCCGAGGGCCTGGCGCTGGCGCAGAATCGCGTGATTCCTCTTTACAGCGGCATCGAGCCCTTCCTGGTGCGTCCGGGGCTGCACGTTCCCTTCAGCGGCGGAACGATACCGTATCGCTGGGAGACCGTTCGCTAGGATCGTTTAATGCAGGACCGCAGCTCGCATCGCGCGCGCGTCCTCCGCTACGGCGGCGAGGCCGGAGCCCGCGTAGACGATCAGCTCGCCGCCGAGGAGCCGCTCGAAATCCGAATCGGCGGCCAGCCGCTAACCCTGATGATGCGGACCCCGGGCCACGACCGCGACCTCGCGCTCGGCTTCCTCTACGGGGAGGGCATCATTCGCTCGGCCGACGACGTGACCGCCCTAATGGTGGTCCCGAACGGCGAGCACCCGGATCTGGAAAATGTCATCGACGTCCAGCTGGCGCCATCGGCGCCAGGCGTGGATCAGCGCTGGCAACGCAACTTCCTGTCGGCCTCGAGCTGCGGGCTGTGCGGGGTGAGCAGCATCGAGTCGATCCACGAGGCGGCGCCTCCACTTCCGGACGATCAGCTCTCGATCGATCCCGAGATGATCTATCGCCTGGACGGACGGCTGAGGGAAGAACAGGCGGTCTTCGCTCGGACCGGCGGGTTACACGCGGCCGGGCTGTTCACGCTGGATGGCGAGCCGGTGGTCGTGCGTGAGGACATCGGCCGCCATAACGCGGTGGACAAAGTCATCGGCCACGCCGCAGGCCAGGGCATCCTGCCCCTCGACCGTCACATCCTGATGGTCAGCGGACGCACCTCCTTCGAGATCGTCCAGAAAGCGCTCCAGGCCCGAATCCCGGTCCTGGTGGCAGTGTCCGCGCCGTCCAGCCTGGCTCGTGACCTCGCCCAGGCGTCCAACCAGACGCTGATCGGCTTCCTCCGCGGCCGCAGCCTGAACGTCTACAGCGGTCGCCAGCGGCTCCTTAACGCTCAGTAGTTTCCGTGACGACATCGCGTCGGAAGGGCGATAGCGTGCCAGGCTATGAGCCCTGTACAGCACGCCGGCATCCCGGACGCCTTCTGGCGCGATCCCGTCGAGCGCGCGAAGACCGACCCCGCCGCCTTCGGTGAGCTCTACGATCGCTATTCGGCCAGGATCTACCGCTTCGTGCGCTCGCGGATCCACGACGACGGCCTGGCCGAGGACGTCACCGCCGATGTCTTCATGAGCGCGCTGCGGGGCATCAGGAACTACCAGGACCAGGGTCGTCCGTTCAGCTGCTGGCTCTACCGGATCGCCGCCAACGCGGTGGCGAGCCACTATCGCAATCGGCGGCCGCAGCTGTCCCTCGACGACGCTATCGCCCTGCCCGCCCTCGAGATGGACCCGGCCGATGAAGTCATTGCCCGCGACCGCGTGCGGGCCGTCTGGCAGGCCATCGATCGCCTGCCGCGGCAACAGCGCGCCGCCATGATCCTCAAGTTCTCCGACGACCTGACCATGGAAGACGTCGGCGCGGTCCTCGGCAAGTCGCCGGCTGCCGCCAAGCTCCTGATCTATCGGGCGGTGCAGCGCCTTCGGCTCGAGCTTGCGCGCGACCTCGTCGCTTCGGCATTCTGAGAGAAACATCGTTTCAGGAGGGCCACATGGCAACCGAGAAGCAGCGCGCCGCCGCTCGCAAGAACATCACCAAGGCCATTGCCGCGTCCAAGAAAAAGAAGACGATCGCTCATCTCCCGAAGAAGACCCGCACCGCACTGGGCAAGCAAGCCAACAAGGTCAAACGCGAAAAAGCCGCAAAGAGCTAAGCCCCGAGCTCCGGCATCACCTTCTCGACGAACTCGTCGAGGCGCCGCTTGCCTTCCGACGGCCACTCCGCGATCAGGTAGCCAAATCCGGCCGCGCGCAGCTGGGCCGATCGACGGCGCACCTGGTCCCACGGTCTCGAAAGGGACAGGGACGCCGAGCGCAGGATCGCCTTTGGGTCTCGTCCAGCCTTTTCGGCGAGCTGGTCGAGCAGCCGCGACTTGCGCGCCAGGGAGTCATCGGAGCCGAACGCATGCCAGGCGTCGGCCTGGCGGGCGACGATCGGCAGCATCAGCTGCTCACCGCCAGCCCCGATCCAGATCGGCGGATGGGGTCGCTGAACCGGTCGCGGGTGATAGCTGGCCTTGTTGAGCTGGTAATGCCGGCCCGCAAAGGTCGCGCGATCCTTCGTCATCAACAGGCGCATGACCTGCACGCCTTCCTCGAGGCGCTCCGCCCGCTCCTTGAGCGGAGGAAACGGGACTCCTAACTGTTCATGCTCGGGTTCGTGCCAGGCTGCACCCACCCCGATCTCCAGCCGCCCATTCGAGATCTGGTCCACGGTGATCGCCTCGGTGGCGAGGATCGAGGGGTGCCGGTAGGTGATGCCGGTCACCAGCACGCCGAAGCGGATTCGGGAGGTAACCGCGGCCAGTCCCGCAAGCAGCGTCCATCCCTCCATGCAGGGCCCGTTCGCAGCGCCGTAGAGGGGCGTGAAGTGGTCGAACACCCAGGCGCCATCGAACCCAGCGGACTCCGCGAATTGGACTCGCTCCACCAGCTCGGTCCAGGTGAGCTGATGCTGTGCCGTATCTAGACCAATCCGCATTTCTCTGCCACAATACAGGGCGATTGAGGACGTGATTTAACCGAACGTTCATTCGGCTTTGGCTAAAGGGAAGGAGGGATCATGAAGCTTCGCCCATCACTCGCGCGTTCGATGGCCCGTTTCCTGGCACTGGCGGTACTGCCGGCCAGCGTTGCGGGTATCACCGCGGTGACCGCGTCGGCCAGTAAGTCCCCAGGCGCCCCCACCGGGTGTCAGCTCTCGGGCCCGGTCAAGCATGTCATCTACCTCGTGTTCGACAACACGCACTTCACCCGTGACAACCCATCTGTGCCGTCGGACCTCGAGCAGATGCCGCATCTGCTGAACTTCCTTACTTCCAACGGTTCGCTTCTCACCAATGACCACACGGTCTTGATTTCGCACACCGCTGGCGGGATCCTCTCGAGCCTCACGGGCCTCTACCCGGACCGGCACGGAGTTGGCGTTTCGAACAGCTATTTCTACTATCCTCCCAGCAAGATCCCCGCGTTCAGCACGGCGTTCAAATACTGGACTGACCTGGTCGACGATTCCACCGGTGCCAACGACGCGTTGCCCAACATGGTGTTTGACGGGCAGAAGAACACTCCCGCACCATGGGTGCCGTTCACCCGGGCGGGGTGCGATTTCGGCGGCGTCTCGACGGCGAACATCGAGCTCGAGAATATTGGGACCGGTCCGTTTGGCGACATGAGCGAGGCCTTCGGCACCGGCTCCCCCGAGTGGACCGATGCGGTCGCCTCGAGCGCTGCACCCTCCGGTACCGCCGCTCGCGCGAAAGCGTTCACCGACTACGTCGGCATCGCCATCCACTGCGCTCAGGGCGGCGGCATCTGCGCCTCGAACGCGACGAACGTGGCGAACTCGAGGGCGGATAAGCTCCCCGACGAGCGGGGCGGCTACCTCGGCTACCAGGCGCTGTACGGCGCCAAGTATGTTGACCCGGCGATCACGGGCGGCAATGCCTGCGTCAACAACACCGAGGGTCAACCGGTCACCGACCCATTCGGGCGCTGCGGGTTCCCGGGCTTTGACTGGGCGCTCGCCAAGAACACGTTGGGCTACGTTGCCCAGATGCAGGAAGCCGGTGTGCCGGTGACCTACGCCTACATCTCGGACGCCCACGACAACCACACGTCGTCGTTTCCCGCTCCATTCAATCCGAATTTCCCGCGCGCGTCCGGACCCGGCGAGACCGACTATAAGGCCCAACTCAAGGCTTATGACAACGCCTTCGCCACGTTCTTCGATCGGCTCGCGGCTGACGGCATCACGAAGAAAAACACGCTCTTTGTCGTTACCGCGGACGAGGGCGACCACTATGCAGGTGGTGTGGGCATCCCCCAAGCTGATGGTTCGCTCGCGTATTCGCATACGAACTGCTCCTGGACCACGACGCCGGCTTGCCCGTCGAACCAGATCGGCGAGGTCAATCTGAACATTAAGCCCAAGCTTCCGGCTGGCACGCCCGGCTTCGTCGTGCACAACGATTCGGCACCCACCTTCTACGTCAACGGCCAGCCAGACCGCACCGATTCGACATTGCGCAAGATGGAACGAGATGTGTTCGCCCTGAATGCCATCGACCCATATCTGAGCAGCAGTCCGGCGCCGGTCTTCGTCCAGATGGCAGACCCGGTTGGAGAGAAAGCTCTTCACATGATCAATACGGATCCCGCGAGGACGCCTAGCTTCACTGCCTTCGCTATTCCTGACTACTTCATCACGGCGACGACGAAGCAACCACCGTCGGCTGGCTGCGCAACCGATAGGGACTGCACGCCTAAATGCGACAGCAACCCCTGCGTTGACTACCACTTCGCGTGGAACCACGGCGACATCCAGCCAGAGATCGCCACGAACTGGCTCGGACTGGTGGGCCCTGGGGTCAAGTCCCTGGGTATCGACTCCCAGACTTGGACGGACCACACCAACGTAAGGTCGACAACGCTGGCGCTGGCCGGCTTGAGGGACGACTACGTCAACGACGGCCGCGTGCGGATCGAGGCCATAGAGACGAAGGCGCTGCCGCAAAGTCTGATCGCGCATCGCGCGACCCTGTTGCGGCTCGGCAACGTATACGAGCAGGTCAACGCGGCGTTCGGCCAGTTCGGGCTCGACCTCTTGACCGCGTCGACGAAGGCGTTGAAGAGCACGGACGAGACGCGCTACGAGTCGATCGAGACATCGATCGCGGACCTGGCGACCCAGCGCGACACCCTCGCCGGGCAGATCAAGGCGGCGCTGAATGCGGCGGCGTTCGACAATCAGGCGCTCAACGAGCAGCAGGCGAAGGCTTGGATTGCGCAAGCCCAGTCCCTGCTCGACCAGGCAAGCGCCCTGGCAGCGTCCTGACGAAAGCGTGAGAGGAGGCCGGCATCTTGCCGGCCTCCTTTGTTCCTCGTTACCGGGTCGTAACCAATAGACCGCTGAGTCCGGTTACGATGGCCGCGATGGCCACGCCTGAGCAGGCGATACAGCGGCCCGCAGTTGCTGTTCGCCGGTCCAACCAGCGGCTGGCCTGGGCCCTCTGGATCATCGTCACGGTCATCGGGGCAGTCGTCGGAGCGCTCGCCGCGTGGCAGCTTCGGCGGCTTGCGCTTAACGGCTCGCCTTCACTCCTTGACGCCATGCGCTACCTCGCCACTGTGCTCGATGCCGTTGTCGCGTCTGGGGCCCAGTGGTACCTCCTCAGGAGATACCGTCTCGAGGTCTACTGGTGGGTCCCCGCGACGGTTTCGGCGACGCTGGTTGCGGTGATCGTTGTGGTCCCGACCGTGATTGGCCTGTTCGTTCGTCCGGGCGGAACCGACCTCACACTAACCACGGCGGTTATCAGTGGCGCGGCGGGGCTGGCAGCCGCCGGGTTTGTTCTAGGGGCGGCACAGGCGATCGTCCTGCGAAGCTCAGCCGGGAACATCGCTTGGGCCTGGGTCCCGGCAACGATCGTCGGCGGCGCATTCGCCGGGGCCCTAACCTCGGCCATTTCGGTCCAAATGTTTAGCCTCCCGTACGTCGAGATCCTGAGCGTGGTTACGGCCACCGGCGCATTGCTCACGGCGGCCAGCCAGGCGCCTGTCTTGCTCCGCCTCCTCCGGTGATGGCGGCAGGCTAAGACACCGACAGGCAGCTGTCGCAAGCCGACCCTATAGTTACTGCCGGACGTGAAGACGCTCAAGGGCCCGCGCACCATCTTCGCCTGCCAGGAGTGCGGCAACCAGTCCTCGAAGTGGGTGGGGCGCTGCCCCGAGTGCGGCAACTGGAACACCTATGTCGAGGAGCAGGTCCGGGCAGAGCCGGCCGCGCACGCCAGTGGAACACGCCGGGTCAGCGTCTCGACGGCGCAGCCAATGCCATTGTCCGAGGTCCGTTTTGCCCAGGCCAACCGGCTCCGACTGGCGATGCGCGAGCTTAACCAGGTCCTGGGCGGCGGCATCGTACCTGGCTCGCTGGTGCTGGTGGGCGGCGACCCCGGGATCGGCAAGTCGACCCTGCTCCTCCAGCTGGCCAGCGAGGTGGCCACCACCTACGGACCGGTCCTGTATGTCTCGGGCGAGGAATCGGTCCAGCAGCTCAAGCTGCGCGCGCAGCGCCTGGGCGTCGAGGGCGATCGCCTGATGGTGCTGGCCGAAAACGACCTCGATGGCATCATCGAGCATCTCGAAAAGGCGCGGCCGATGATGGCCGTCATCGACTCCATCCAGACCGTCTTCCTGGGCGGCGTCACCTCGGCGCCTGGCAGCGTGAGCCAGGTGCGCGAATGCGCCGGACGCCTGATGCTGCTCGCCAAGAGCAGCCACATCCCGATTTTCCTGGTGGGTCACGTGAACAAGGAAGGCGCGATCGCGGGCCCGCGCGTGCTGGAGCACATCGTCGACACCGTCCTTTACCTCGAAGGTGAGCGGCACCACAGCTTCCGCATCCTGCGGAGCCAGAAGAATCGGTTCGGCTCCACCGATGAGATCGGTGTCTTTGAAATGCGCGACAGCGGGATGCACGAGGTCAGCGATCCCAGCCGGGCGTTTCTGCAGGACCGCTCGCTCAGCGAGGTCGGCAATGTCGTCCACGTTGCGATGGAAGGCAGCCGCCCGTTACTGGTGGAACTCCAGAGTTTGACCACGCCGAGCCGCTTCGGGGCGCCGCGCCGCTCGGTCAACGGCATCGATCTCAACCGGCTGCACATGCTGGTGGCGGTGCTCGAGCGCCGCGCCAAACTCGACCTGGGCCAGGACGACGTGTTCGTCAATGCTGCGGGCGGGGTGCGATTGGGCGAGCCGGCGTCCGACCTCGCGGTAGCGCTCGCGATCGCCTCCAACAAACGCAACCGGCCCGCCGGCGCCGATCTGATCGCGATTGGCGAGCTCGGCTTGAGTGGGGAGGTGCGTCGCGTGAGCCAGCTCGAGCGCCGCATCCTCGAGGCGCATCGTCTCGGCTTCAAGCGCGCGGT
>VBIS01000021.1 GCA_005880605.1 Chloroflexota bacterium | reverse complement strand
CGACGGCAGAATCGAATCAGCGTCAGCCGATCAATGGTGTCGGCGTGGTACCGGCGCTTGCCGCTTATCCGGTCCGGCTTTGGCAAGACGCCGGCGTCCTCGTAGTAGCGGATGGCGGAGGTGCGATAACCGGTGGCGGCCGCCACCTCCCCGATGGTCAGGGACCCGGTCGTTGGCTGAGTCGCTCTCGCGAGTTTTGTACTCATCCTTGACTTCAAGTCTACTTGAAGTGCGAGGGTAATGCCATGCAAAACACCCCACTCGTTTGTACGCTCACCGCCGACGACTATCGCAATCGCGAAGCCGCGTGGCTCAAGCTTCAGCCGTTCGTCAGAAGGTCCGCTGCTGCTCCTGGCGGACTCAGCTTCAGCTTCGCTCGGGGCACTGGCCTTCAGGACTCGCTCACCGAGCTTATTCGGCTGGAGGCGGAATGTTGTGCCTGGATGACATTCGCGATCGTCGAGTCTGCCGAAGGGATCGAGTTGGCAATCACCTCGAACACTGCCGACGGCGAGCGCGGCATCCGCGAGGCCTTCGCTGCGCTGGCTCGAGGCTAGCCGGAAGTCGAGCTCAACGCGGTCGCCTGCGTTTCTGCCATCGCTTGTGGACGTCCATCAGGGTCTCGCCGCGATGGCGGCTGCCCGGCCGCGGGCGCGTCGGTGGCAGGCGCGTTCCCCACCACAGGAGCAGACCAATGCTCAGCGCGATCAGGACGACGGCGACGATCGGCCCGGCCAGCTAGACCTGCTCGATGCCCTTGATCAGGATGGTGACGAACGCGCCCAGCGCCGTGATGCCGACGAGCCCATAAAAGAAGGGCGCGATGATGTGGAACGGTAGGCCGAGCGAGGCGGCGCCGGCGGCGGCGAAGACGGTCAAGGCGATGCCCGCCGAGGAGGCGCGGCCCCAGGGCGTGTGGCGCACCCGCAGCGTGCGTCGGCGGATCAGTAAGAACGTGATGCCGCCGGCGATCGGAAAGGCATAGCGAAGCGTGACCAACGCCGCCAGCCACTGCGGCAGGATGCCGATGACCGCGAGCGAGATCGACGCCACGCTAAAGAAGACGCCGTCGACGATCGGATCGTAGATGCGGCCCCAGCGGGTGGAGGCGTGACCGCGGCGCGCCAGCCAGCCGTCCAGCAGGTCGGTCACGGCCGCCAGGCCGAAGACGAGGACCAGGGGGAGATACACGCCACCCGTCGCCCAGTGGGCGCCCCAGGCCACCCAAACCGCAGCCAGCGCGCGCAGCTCGGTGAGGCGGTTCGGCCAGCCGATGGAGGGTTGCAGCTCGCCCGACTCGAGGTTGACCATCAGCCCCAGATGGAGCGCCAGGTCGACGCTCAGGACGGCCCACCAGAACAGGCTGGTCGCGAGGAACCAGCCGGCCTCCGTCAAGCCGGCAAATCGGAGGGCGACAGCCGCCGCGATCAGAATCGCGACGCCAACCAGCGCGCTGAAACGCAGCCATGACCCTCGCAGTTCCTCGTTCAGCTGGAAGATCTGCATGGACCGGATCCAGGATGCCCGCCAGAATTCAGCCCAGGCGCGGCGACTGTAGCCACCGTCCTTCAGCTGATGGAGGAGGCCGATGACGAAGATGTTTGGCGGGAGGTCGGGCTCGTCCTTCGGGCCCGATGTCTCCGTCGGCCGGCGGACCACCCCTTGAGTAAAGTCGCTTTCCCGCGGGGCGTCAAGGACCGCATGGGCGCGGCGCTAGGGGACGATCGGCGGCAACGAGGGTAACGGTAGTGCAGGTGGGCTGATCGAAGGCAGCACGCCGGGAAGGCCAGCGCCGGCCCCCGGCGTGGGCAGCCCGCTGCCGGGCGCGGGATTGCCGCACGGGGCCGCCGGCGGCGCAGCCGGATCGGGGATGGTCACGAGGTCCTGAATCGCCAGGTCAGGCGAGACATCGGGCGGCGCCGGCTGACCGGTCAATTTGCACAGCGTCAGGGAGGCGACCTCGGCCGGGCGGGTCCAGTCCGCGGGTTTCTTCGATGGGTAGTACGCCTTCATGAACTGGCGCCAGGACGAGGCCGGCCCGATCTCACCCCACAACCCGTTCATCGACTCGTTGTGCGGGGTGGGCTGGGTCACGGTCCGCCCCATCCAGGAAGCGACGGCGAGGTCCGTCGTGTAGCCGATGTACCAGGCGTCCTTGAAGTCGGTGGTGGTGCCCGACTTGGCGGCGACCGGGAAGCCGAGCGACTGGTGCACGGCGCCCTTCAAGATGTCGGTCAGCTGATAGGTCGCCGACGCCGGCAGCACGCGGTCCCCGGCATCGACCTGCGGTGGATTCGATTCCAGCAGCGCGCCGGCGGCATCCCGGACTTCAAGAATGTCCAGCGGCCGGACCCGATGGCCGCCGTTGGCGAAGGTGCTGTAGGCCGAGAGATGATCGATCATCCGCAGCTCGCTGGCGCCCAGGGTTGTCGGCAGGCTGGGATCGAGCGGGGTGCTGATCCCGAGGTTGCGGGCGGTCGTGAAGACCTTCTGGATGCCGACGTCCTTGAACAGGTGCACGGAAGAGATGTTTCGTGACTGCTGCAATGACTGCCGAAGCGTGATGGTGCCCAGCTCCTTCGAATCCCAGTCGTGCACCGGGTATCCCGGAAAAGCGTGTGCCCCGTTGCTGTCGTCGAGCGGCGAGGCCGGCGTCCAACCGTTCATCAACGCCGTGACGTACGTGTAGGGCTTGAACGACGAGCCTGGTTGCCGCGGTGAGACGGTGTAATTCACCTGTCCGCCGATGTCGGTGTTCGAGTAATCCGCGCTGCCGACCATGGCCAGCACTTCGCCGGTGTGCGGGTTCATCACCAGCATCGCGCCGTTGTTGACCCGGTTGCTTTTGGTGAAGCGGGCCACGCCGTCGTGGACCGCCTGCTGGGCGAGCGCCTGCGCCTTGGGGTCCAGGGTGGTCACGATCTTCAATCCGCCCCGCAGAAGATAGCCGGGATCGTAGCGTTGCTCGAGCTCGTTCCAGACGTAGTCGACGAAGTGCGGCGCCAGCGAGGTCCGATGCGCGGCCGCGGACTTTTGGGTCGCCGCCAGGATCGGCCTCAAATCCACGGCATAGGCCTTGTCAGCCGCCGCCGCGCTGACGTACGAGTCGCGCACCATGGCATCCAGCACGTCGCGCTGCCGGGCACGGGCATGGGCGAAGCTCTCGGCCAGGAAGGGATTCAAGTAGGTCGGGCGCTGCGGCAGGCCGGCCAGAAAGCTCGCCTCGGCCAGGTCGAGCCGGCGAGCCGAGGTTCCGAAGTAAGTCTGCGACGCCGCTTCGACCCCGAAGGACTGATTGCCATAGAAGATGGTGTTGAGGTACATCTCCAGGATCTGGTCCTTGGTGTACTGCCGCTCCAGCTCGACGGACAGCACCAGCTCGCGCGCCTTGCGATCCAAACTGCGGCTCGACGCGCTGGGACCGAGGAGGTAGTTCTTCACGAGTTGCTGGGTGATGGTGCTGCCGCCCTGGGCGGCCCTCTGGTGTATCAGGTCGTAAACGCCCGCGGCCAGCATCCGGACCGGGTTGACGGCCCCGTGGTTGTAGAAGTCTTTGTCTTCGATGGAGATCGTCGCATGGCGCAGGTCCCACGCGACCTGGCTGAGCGGGACCACGGTCCGCCGCTGCTGGTAGCGCTCCTCGAGGAGGGTCGTGCCGTCGCGGGCGTAGATCCGGGTGGTCTGGGGCAGGTTCTGCGCGCTCAGATGGTCCAGGCTCGGCATCTCGCCGGCATAGGTGTAGAGCAGGGAGCCAGTGCCGATCATCACGGCGAGCAGGCCGACCCCGGTCAGCAATAGGATGCGGCGCAGCCAGCGGGGCCCGGTCTTCTGGGCGCGCGGTGCCGGACGAGGCGCGGCGCTTACGGGGAAATTACGCCGGGAACCACGTCGCCGGCGCCGGGCGGGAGGATTACCCATTGGGCGCCCGGTAAACGAAGACATCGGGCGGAAGGTTACCGGGAATTTCCCTCCGCCGCTTGCGGGGGACTGTCAGCTCAAATTTCCCTCCCCCGCTCGCGGGGGAGGGTAGGGTGGGGGCTTCTCACCCTCAGTGAAGAATTGCGGCCTTCCCATAGCTGGCCGCGGCATAGAGCGGCCCCAGGAAGAGACCCAGGAAGACGATTCCGGAAGCCGACAGCGTCACGGCAGCTCGGATCCCGAGTCCGAGACGCACCGGTGCCACCTCGAACACTGGTGGATCGACAAAGGCGATCCGGAGGATGCGGACGTATCCCAGCGCCGCCAGTACGATGTTCAAGGCGCCAACCACCGCCAGCCAGGCAAAGCCGCCGTCGACCGCGGCCTGGAGGACGAGGAGCTTGCCGAAGAATCCCCCCACCGGCGGCAGACCGGCCAGTGAGACCACCGCCAGCCCAAGCGCGATCGCCAGGCCCGGCGTCGTGCGCGACATGGCGGCGAGGTCACGGATCGCATCGCTGTGCACCGAGCGGGCGTAGGCGATGATCACCGCGAAGGCACAGATGCTGGTAAGTGCCAGTGCCGTGAGAAAGACCAGCAAGGCTGCGATGCCGGCTCGCTTGAGATCGGTGAATGCCACCAGCGCATAGCCGGCCTGGGCGATGCCCGAGTAGACCACCAGCCGGCGAACACTCGACTGCGTGAGGGCCAGCAGGTTGCCCGCGGTCATCGCGAGCGCCGCCACCACCGCGATCACCGCTGCCAACGGGATGTGGCTGCCGCCAAAGGTCGATACCGCGATCCGGCCAAAAACCGCGAAGGCGGCCGCGACGCCGACGGAGAGCACGAACATGATGACGCGCGGCGGAACGCCGGTCTCGAACCCGCGCGTCCACCAGCGCACCGGGAGCAGTCCCATCCGAATGGCGAACCCGGCCAGTACCAGGCAGAGCGCCAGCAGGAGGGCCGGCTGGGTCCCGTGCAGCGATGCGAGCGCCTGGCCCGCCGCCGGCAGACGTGTCTCACCGCTGAGGCCGAAGATCACCGCGAGGCCATAAAGAAGGACCGCGGAGCTGGCCGCGCCAAGCACCAGGTAGCCAAGGCCGGCGCTGATGCCCCCAGCGCCACGCCGCGCCAGGCCGGCTAACACATAGAGGTTGATAGCGAGCAGCTCCAGGGCCAGGAACAGGCTGACCATCTCGGCGGCCGAGGCGGCGAGCATCGCGCCCAGCGTGGCCAGCAGGAAGAAAGCCGGCTCGGCGGTGGCGGGCGACTCGCCCGGGAGGATGTCGGCTCGGCCGGCCAGCAAGCAGAGCGCCGCGGCACCCAGCAGGACGACCTGGATAAAGATCGCGAACCCGTCGAGGAGGAAGACGCCGTCGAGGATGGTGATCGTTTGCTTGAACTGCGTCTCCAGCGCCAGGAAGGCCAGGATCAGGCTGACCAATGCCACCGTCGTCGTCGAGGTGCGAGGCATCAGGCGGGCCTGGAGGAGGACCACGACGGCTCCGGCGAGGAGCCAGAGCTCCGGCGAAAAGGCGAGGAGGTTCCCGAAGGTCCTCATCCACTGCCTCGCGATAGCAGGCTGAGGACCGAGAAGTTGATGCTGTCCATCAGGATGGCCGGCAGCACGCCCAGCAAGACGATCAGGGTCGTCAGCGCGGCCGCGCTGAACAGCTCCAGCGTCCCCAGGTCGCGCTGGCGCCCCAAACGCTCCGGCGTCGCGCCGAAAAAGATGCGCTGCACGGTGAGAATCATCGCCCCCGCCAATACCAGGATCCCGAGCCCGGCGAGCCAGGCCGCGATGCGCTGGCTGGGATAGGCGCCGACCACGATCATGAACTGAGCGATAAAGCTGGCCAGGCCCGGGAAGCCGATGGCCGCCAGCGCCGCGAGGATCCAGAAGATAGCCCCCCGCCCCATTTGGGCGGCCATCCCGCCCATGGCCCGGATCGAGCTGGTCCCGGCACGCTCGGCGATGGCGGCCGCCATCAGGACCAGCAGGGCCGCGGTCAAGCCGTCGGCGACCATCAGCAGCACCGCGCCGTTGATCGCGATCGGCGCGGCCGACGCGGCCGCGAGCAGCACCAACCCCATGTGACTCATGACCACGTAGCCAACCAGCCGCCGCAGATCGTCCTGCGCGAGCGCCGCGATCGCGCCCCAGAGCACCGTCACGACCGCGATCACGACAACCGCGCCGCTGAACTTATGGAAGGTATCCTGGAATTCACCCAGGTTGACGCGGATGATCCCGTAGCCGCCCAGCTTGACCAGCACGCCGCCGAGGATCAGCGCCGCTGGTGCGGACGCCTCGGCCTGGGCATCGAGAAACCAGGTGTGGAAGGGGAAGGCCGGCAGCCTGACGGCGAAGGCGATGAAGAACAACCAGCCGATCAGGGTCGCGGTGGCGGCCGGTAGGACCAGGCCGTGCAGGGTCGAGATGTCGAAGGTCCGTACTGGCGCCTTGAAATAGAGGATGAGGATCGCCAGCAGCAGCAAGGCGCTGGCCGCCAGGTCGACCACCAGGAACTTCCACGCCGCCGACAACCGGCGCGGGCCGCCGACGCGGGCGATCAGCAGGAACATCGGGACCGCTTGCAGCTGCCAGAAGAGGAAAAAGAGCAGGTAGTCGAGCGAGGCGAAGGCGCCAATCACGCCGGTCTCCAGAAGGAGCAGCAGGATGTAGTACTCCTTCGCCTGCTCACGGAGCCGGCTCGACGCCAGCACCGCGACGACGAAGAGCAGCGCGCTGAGCAGCAGCAGCGGCATGCTGACCCCGTCGACGCCGAGGTGGTAGCTGGAGCCGATGCCCTGTAGCCAGCCGCGCGCCTCCTCGTAGGCATAGGTGCCGCTCTGGTCGCGGAAGCCGTACCACATGAAGACAGCAAACGCGAGCGTAAGGACCGCGGCGCCGATCGCGAACGAACGGACCCGCTCCCGCTGCACCTGGGTGCGCGTCGGGAACAACAGCAAGCCGATGGCGGCGAGCGCCGGAACCCAGACCATGGCGCTCAGCAGCAGCGCCGGCGGCGCGACCGGGGTCGCGGGGCTTGTGGGGATTGCCTGCAGCAGCGTCATCCGGCCTTCCCGATAATCCCGCCGGCGAGCACGATCGCGAGCGTGCCGAGCGCGACCACGCCGGCGAAGAAGCCGATCAATAGCGGACGGATTCGCACCTCGGCCAGCCACCGGCGCGGCTGTCCCGCGAACTCGATGCTGTCGCCGACCAGATCCAGCGCCGCATCGACGACGCGCGTCTCGACCCACGACGCGGCGCGGCTCGCCGGCAGCACGATGCCCACCGCCGCGAGCCGGTAGGCGCGATCGACAAAGAGCCCCTCCCCCATCGCGGCGCTGACGGGTTGCAAGCCGGCGGGAAGCGGCACCCGGCGTGCAAACACGACAAAGGCAACCACCGCGCCCAGCACGGCCGCGGCGGCGATCACCGCAGCCGCCACGAAGTGCGAGTTGGGCAGCGATACCCCAGGGAAGGTGACGAAGGCGATCGGATCGGTGCGGCCGCGAAAGCCGCGGATGCCCGAAACCACGCAGGCGATCGCCAGCACCGCCATCGTAAAGGCGATACGGCCGCCCGCGTCGCGGATCCGGTCCGGCTCGAAGCGGCGCCGGCGAGCGGTCTCGCCGGTGAACACCAGGGCGAAGATCCGAACCAGCGCCATCGCGCTAAGGAATGTGACGAGCGTGATCGCCGCGATCGCGAGGGGGCTGCCCAGGTCGAGCGCCTTCGACAGGATCGTGTCCTTGCTCCAGAACGTGCTGAACGGAGGGATGCCGGCCCCGGCCGCGACCGCAATCGCCATCAGCCATCCCGTGAAGCGCATCCGTCGCCACAGTCCGCCCATCTCCGCCATCCGCTCAGTGCGGAGTTCGCGAATGACGACCCCGGCCGCGAGGAAGAGCAGCGCCTTCGGCCAGGCGTGGGCGAAGAGCTCGAAGATGCTCGCGCCGTAGGCGCCGATGCCGAGCGCCAGCACCATCAAGCCAAGCTCGCTCATCGTCGTGTAGGCGATGGCGCGTTTCAGGTTGTCCTGGAAGAGCGCCCAGAGGACACCAAGCACGGCCGTGAGTCCCCCGGCGATGGCAAGCAGCGCCAGGCCCCGGGGGCTGACGTGGAACAGCCCGTAGGTGCGGGCGATCAAGTAGACGCCACAGAGGGCGCCTCCCGCCGAGTGGATCAGGGCAGCGGCCGGCGCCGGGGCCTGGGCGCTTCCGGGCAACCAGACGTGGAGCGGGAACTGCGCCGATTTCGCCGCCGCGGCGATGAAGACGAGGATCGCCATGATGAAGAGCCCGTTGGCGCTGACCCGGCCACCGGTGTAGTGCCCGGAAAGCGCCTGGAAGTTCAGTTCGTTGAAACGGAAATAGATGTAGGCGACGCCGGCGAGCAGCGCGACGTCGCCGAACGCCGAGACGATGAAGGCGCGCGATGCCGCGGCGGCCGCTTCTTCCCGCTGCCACCAGTGCCCGATCATCAGGTAGGTCGAGAGCGTGACCAACCCGAAGAAGAGCAGCATCTCGAAGTAGTTGATCGAGAACGTCACCCCGAGCATGGCGAAGGTGGCGAAGAGCAGCACGCAGAAAAAGCGAACTACGCCGTCCTCGCGGCGCATGAAGGTAAGCGCGTAGAGCTGAACGAGCAGGCTGACGAGCGCGACAGTTAACGACATCACGGCCGCGAGCGGATCCGCCAGCACGCCCCATTGCAGCGTGAACTCGGCGGCGCTGCCCGACTGCCCGGTGAAAAACGTGAGGAAGGTTGCTGGCCGCTCGAGGTGGAGGGGATGGGCGACCTCGATTGCGACCACCAGCACCGTGCAAACGGCGGCGGCCAGTGTGAAGATGACCGCGATCCAGGCGCTCACGCGGCGCGAATCGACCGTGAAGGCGAGAACGATGATCAACGCAATCAGCGGCAACAGCAGGGCGAAGAGCGCCAGCAGCGTTGGGCTCCAGGTATCGAGCGGCCCCTTGGGAGCCGCGGCGATCAGAGTCAGGACCACCGTGCTTCTACCCGCCGTCCGAGTCGAGGAAGAAGGCGCGGCTGGCGCGGTAAAGAACGACAGTCATCGCACTCCCGATGGCCAGCTCTGCCGCCGCGGTAATGGCCACAAAGAACGCAATTGCAGGGCCAGCATCCACTGGGGCGCCGCCCCGGC
>VBIS01000020.1 GCA_005880605.1 Chloroflexota bacterium | reverse complement strand
GTGACCAATTTGGGCGACACGCGCTGGTTGGAGGCGTCGCCGGCTCCGCCTGACTGAGCGACCCGCGCCGCCTATTTCATGGTCGTAAGGGGAGTCCCGGGTACGGCACGCCAAGGACCGACAGCTTAGAGTTGGCGCCGCCCGTGTCAAGCGACAGGTTGGTGACGTAGAGCGCGCGTTCGTGGAAGACCAGGCTGGCCACAAAGTCGAGGTCGTTTTGACCGACGCCATCGTAGCGAGCGATCAACCGGCCGTCCGGTGACAGGACCTGGATCTCACCCGGAAGTCCCGGGGCGGGGTGTTGCGCAGAGTTTGCGCAGACATAGAGATTGCCGCGGACGTCGAACATGATCCCGTCGGCCCCGTGCAGCGCCTCCGTGGTTTGCTGCGACGCGTCGATGGCGGCGCCAGAGGCGAAGAGCTGCATCGGACCTGCGCTTCCATCTTTTTGAACCGGAATTCGGTAGATCTTGCTATCCGAGGTGCTGGCGACATACAAGAAACCCTGGTTGGCGTCAAAGGCGAGGCCATTCGCGCCGAAGGGCGGCGACCCGCCGGGTTGCGGCATGAGTCGTGGGTCCTGGATCCAGACGGTATTGCTCGATCCATCGGGGGCGACCTTGAAGATGGCCCCCAGGAAGGAGTCGGAGACATAGAGATTGCGGTGCCGGTCCTGCGCGATACCGTTCGGAGCGGAGTAGCCGGTGGCAACAACCGTCACCGCATGCGTCGCCACATCGATCCGGAGCAGCCGGCCGTTGGTCGGGGCGCCGTCCGCGAAATCGACCACGTAGATCCCCTGGCTCGGCTCGAATAACTCGCCGAGGAGCGAGGCGACGCCAGCCTTTCCGGCGGGGACGGGAATGACGTCGACGATCTGTCCGCCCCGGTTCTCGACGCAGATGTTGGCGGTTGGGCTGAACGCGAACGAGGCGGCATAGAGGTTGCCGGTTGGGTCGATGGCAATACCCTCGGGCATATGACAGACCGCTGCCAGATTCGGCCCGAAATTGGTCACCACACCCACCGGGGGCTGGCCGGCCAACGCCGGTTGCGGAGCCAGCAGAGCGGCCAGCATCACGAGCGACAGCAGGAAACGGCGCATGGCGGTCCTCCTACCCATCACACCACGCTGAAGACTTAGCGCAAATTTTATTAGGATTGCCTCGGGGAGTGAGGGGCAATACCCCAGGCACAAATCTGGGAGCGCGACGCGACACTGGGGGCGATCGAGCGCCTGCTGTCGGAGGCCCTTAAGGGTCGCGGTCGCAGCCTGTTCATCGTCGGCGAAGCGGGTCTCGGGAAAACCACGATGGTGGAGTGGGCGTCCGCGGTGGGTCGCGACCAGTTCAGAATCAGCATCGGACGGGGCGATGCCGCCGAATCCAGCCTGCCGTTCGGTGTCATCGACCAGGCACTTCGCGGCCTCGGCTTCCGCGGTCCCGCCGACGGAAAGACCACCAGGCGGTCCCCCCCGCAGGCCCGCGCGGCGCGGCTGTATGCCGCCCTTCAATTTCTTGACGAGCTGCCCTCGCCGGCATTGCTCTTACTCGATGACCTCCATTGGGCGGACGACGACTCCCTGGCGCTGCTCTCCTTCCTTTGTCGCCGGATCAGCAATCTGCCCATTGCCCTGATCGGCACGCTTCGGCCCTGGCCTCACAACGCGCTCGATACCATCGGACCCTTGATCAACGACGGTGACGCGATGATCGAGCGCCTCCAGCCACTGAGCGACGCGAGTTCGACGGAAATGCGCAACGATCGGGCGGGTGGGATTTCGAGTGCTTCAGCCCGCGACGCCGCCAGGCTGGCCGCCGGGAACCCGCTCCTGCTCGAGCTGGAGGCAACAAGCTTGCGGCGCGGGCGCGCTCTCCCGGAATCCGATGGCGACGCCGCGAGCACGAAGGCCCGGCTGCTGCTCGATCGCTTCATCGGAGTGTCGGCCGAGCAAATGCGCTACGCGCAGGCCGCGAGCGTTCTGGGGAGCCGGTTCCGGCCGGTGATCGCGACGGATATGGCGGGTCTGTCACCGGCGGAAGGCGATCGGGTCCTCGAGGCTCTCTCGCGCGGAGGCGTGTTCAGCTCGTCCGCGCCCGGGTGGGCGCAGTTCGTCCACGCCTTGCTGCGGCAGGTCGTTTACGACGAGATTCCCCCGCCGGTGCGGGCCCGGTGGCATGCCACCGCGCTGCGGCTGCTCGTGCGAGCCGGCGCTGACCCTGCCGAGGCGGCCGAACATGCGGCCCTCGCCGGCGTCATCGGTGATCCGGAGGCGGTGGCCGTTCTCACGCAAGCGGGTCGGCTGGCAATGCGGGAGGGTGCGATCGCTCGCGCTAGAGAGCACCTGTCCGCCGCGGTCGATCTGTTGATGGACCTCGGTGAGGTCATGCTCGACAGCGGTGACGGGCGGGGCGCCCTCGCGACCTTCCGTCGCGTGCTGGAGGTGCCGGAACTCACTGATCAGCTGCGGAGCGCGGCACACCGCATGCTCGGACGCGCGTTGTTCATCCGCGGCTCGATCCGCGAGGCGGGCGAGGCCTTCCGGTCTGCCGTCGTCAGCGCTCTACCGTCCCACAAGTCGGCGGCTGTCGGGGCGCTCCTCGACCAGGCGTTCATCTCCTGGCCCAGCGGCGGTCCGGCCCTGGCCACGCCCTTGCTGGAGCAGGCTCGGCAGCTCGCGCTCGAGTGCTCGCCGACGCTCCGCGTTCGAGCCGATACCGCCTGGGCCTTCAGCACCTTTGTGGGCGGGGACCACGCGGGCATCCGCGTGATCGATGCGGCCGTGCAGGATGCGCTGGCCAATCCTGAGGCGGACACGACGGACTTCGCGTGGAGCTGGGGCACGCTCGGCACCTACGGAAACATGGCGAAATGGACGGAACGGTTTGCCGATGCGACCCGAGCCTATGAGATCGGGATGGCCGCGGCCGAGCGGATGGGACTGCCGGTCGCCATCGCGGCGGTGGCCGTCATGCATGGGGACACCTGCCTACGCATGGGTCGGCTGGGTGAGGCCTTGCGCCTCGCCGATCGGGCCACCGTGCTCGCGGACCTGGCGCCCGAGCGCGCCTTCTGGGCGGCGATCATCCACTGCTACACGCTGAACGAAATGGGCCAGATGGACGAGTGCCGCGAGTGGTTTCGGCGCTCCACCGCGCTGGCCGATCCGGACGAGAACTGGGCGGGCCGGGTTTGGCTGCTCCACATGGAGGCCGTCCTCGCGATGCACGCCCGACGGACGGCGGACGCGTGCGCCCTCTTCGACCGCCTGCGAGCCCTGGCCAATCAACTAAAAATCCTCGAACCCTGCATCGTCCCCTGGTCAGGCGATGCGATTACGGCCTACCTCTACGGCGGCCGAATCGAGGACGCGCTAGCCGTTCTCGCTTCGCTCGAATCAATTGCGGAACACCTGCCCTGCCGGTTCCCGCGCGTCGTGGCAATCGGGGCGCGGGCGGCGTTCAAGCAGGCCGAGGGTGATCTGGCGACGACCCAGCGGCTGCTCGAGGACGCGGTCGTCCTCGCGAGCGAAAGCGGCATGCCGCTGCTCGAGGCACGGATCACCCACCGCCTCGGGGTATCGCTGCGAAAGTGGGGCCAGGATCGTGCCGCCCGACCTCTGTTGAAACGGGCGCTCGAGCTGGCGGAGGCATGCGGAGCCGAGGGCCTGGCCAACAAGGCAGAAGAGGAACTCAAGCTGGCTCATGGACGCCAGCATCGTCGCGTCACCGATCCCGACGCCTTGACGCCCGCCGAGCTTCGGGTCAGCAATCTTGCCGAGCTGGGGGTCAGGCCGCAGTTGATTGCCGGCCAGCTATTCCTGACGCTCAACACCATCGAGACGCACCTTCAGCACATCTATCGAAAGTTGGGGATCAATTCCCAGCGGGAGCTGATCGCCCTCGCGCGGCGTCGGGAAGCATCCTAGCAAGCGCACCGACCGTTACTTCCCCGGCCAAGGCCGCGTTACCCGGACGTGCGAGTAAACCGCTGGTCAACTGAAGTGGCGGAGGCACGGGAGCTGGTTCGAGACCGGGGGCCCATCCCGCCGACGCGACAATTCGAATGGACGGTCGTCGCGCTTTGCACCTGGTTGATGGCAGGCGCCTACCTCGACTCCTGGGCACACCGGCACCTGGCGGGACTCGAGACCTTTTTCACGCCCTGGCATGCCGTGCTCTATTCGGGGATGTTCGCCATCCTCGCTTTCCTGGCCATCACGGCACTGCGCAACCGAGACCGGGGCTACAGCCTCCCGCAGGTCCTGCCGGCCGGCTACAGTCTCTCGCTGCTGGGCTGCGTCTTGTTTGGCATTGGAGGGGTGATCGACATGGCCTGGCACCTCCGCTTCGGCATCGAAGTCAGCCTGGCCGCTTTGATCAGTCCGCCGCACCTCCTGTTGATGCTGGCCCTGGGGCTGATCGTGACCGGCCCGCTGCGTGCGGCCTGGCGCCGGCAGCTCACCCGTGCCCCCTTTACCGCCGTAGTTTCGGCCAGCCTCCTGTTGTCGATGTTCACCTTTTTCAACCAGTTCGACCAACCGCTGGTCAATACCTTGGCCTCGACCAAGGCGGTAGCCCCCGATACGATCCGGTACCTACAGCAGCTTGGCATCCTGGGGATCATGGTGCAGACCGCGCTGCTCACCGGCGTGGTTCTCTACCTGCTCAGTCGCTTCACGCTGCCATTTGGCAGCATCACGCTGCTTGCCGGGCTCAACGGCGCACTGCTGGGCTCGCTCGAGCAGCATTTCGACCTGATCCCGATCGCGATCGTCGGTGGGCTGCTGGCCGACCTCGTCATGGTGTGGTTGCGGCCCGGGCCCGATCGGGTGGTTGCGCTTCGGTTCGCCTCATTCATCGGTCCCGTCGCCGTTTCCTCCCTCTACCTTGGTTTCCTTCAGGTCACGCGTGGGATTGGCTGGCCGATCACGCTCTGGCTCGGTTCGATCATCGTGTCCGGGGCCATCGGCGTCCTCCTCAGTTACCTGTCGGTGCATCCGCCGATCCCCCGCGTAGACATCGCCTGAACTTTCGCCGGCGATACTGCCCCTGCTAGCGTGAGATGAGCAAGGGGATGGGAGCCGAGGCAGCCACAGCCGAGCGTTGGGCGCCATCATGGTGGGCAGTCTTCCTGATCGGCCTCGTCATGTGGGCGGCGGCCTTTGGGGTCGCCCGCCTCACCCGCAACGTCATCCTGCTACCAACCATCGTTCTCCTGGGCAGCTTCCTGGTCCCGGTCACGGCCGTCGTGTGGTATCTCGATCACGATCCCAGTCCCGCCTTGTCGCCGAGGCGAATCCTCGCGGCCTTCATCATCGCCGGCGTCTTTGGCGTCCTGGGCGCCTCGCTGCTCGAATACTGGCTGGTCAGTGCCGGCATCCTGGGCAGCCTCGAGGTCGGGTTGATCGAGGAAGCGGTCAAGGGCATCTTCATCGCGGTCGTGGCGCTGGGCGTCCGGCCGTTTCATGTCCGCGATGGGATGGTGCTGGGGGCGACCGTCGGATTTGGTTTCGCCGCGCTGGAGAGCAGTGGCTACGCGCTCGCCTCGCTGTTCGTCGTGCAGGGCGGTCAGCTCTATCTGTCCCTCACCTCGGTGGTCATCACCGAGTTGATCCGCGGAGTGCTCTCCCCATTCGGCCACGGGATGTGGTCGGCGATTCTCGGCGCCGCCATCTTCACCGCCGCTGCCCGCCGGGGTCACCTGCGGCTATCGGGGGGCGTGATCGGCACCTATCTCGCCGTCTCGGTGCTGCATGGCGCCTTCGACTCCATCAACGGCATCACCGGCTACGTCGTGGTTTCGCTCATCGGGCTGGTTCCTCTGATCTGGCTCTGGCGCCGTGCTGACGGCGGCGGCGTCTTGCCGCGTCGCCGTCAACCCGGTTCGACCGCGGCCTCCTTCCCCTCCTGACGGCATCGTCGCCGGGCCGCGCCGCTAAGGTATCCGCATGGCTGCGCCGAGGGAGGAGATCATCGAGGCCGCCGGACGGCAGGTGACGATCACCAATCCCGACAAGGTCTTCTTTCCGCGCACCGGCCATACCAAGCTTGACCTGGTGCGCTACTACATGGCCGTTGCCGAGGGCGCCATTCGCGGCGTCTACGGACGGCCGATGGCGCTGAAGCGGTTTGTCAACGGCGCGGAAGGCGAGGCGTTCTTTCAAAAGCGGGCGCCGACCTCGCGGCCGGAATGGATCGAAACGGTCGAGCTGAGCTTTCCTTCGGGCCGAACCGCCGAGGAGATCGTGATCCGGGATGCAGCCCAGCTGGCCTGGATCATCAACCTCGGTTGCATCGACCTCAATCCCCATCCGGTCCGCACCGGCGACCTCGACCATCCGGACGAGCTCCGGATCGACCTGGATCCCGTCCCGGGCATCGCGTGGGCGCAAATTCGCGAGGTAGCGCTGGTGTCGCGCGAGGTTCTCAAGGACTTCGGGCTGGTCGGCTGGCCAAAAACGTCCGGCTCTCGCGGCATCCACGTCTATGCGCGGATCGAACCGCGATGGACCTTTTCCGAGGTTCGCCGCGCGGCGCTGGCGGTGGCGCGCGAGGTGGAGCGACGCGCGCCCGAGATCGCCACCAGCCGCTGGTGGAAGGAGGAACGCCACGGCGTGTTCCTCGACTACAACCAGAACGCCAAGGACCGGACGATCGCGTCGGCCTACTCGGTTCGGCCGACGCCCGACGCCCGGGTCTCCGCGCCCCTGACCTGGGAGGAATTGCCCACGGCCGAGCTGGAGGCCTTCACCCTGGCGACCATGCCCGCCCGGTTTGCGCAGATTGGCGATCCGTCGAAGGGCATCGACGAGTCAGCCGGTTCACTCGAGGCCCTGCTCGAGCTATCTGCCCAGCACGAGGCTGCCGGTTTCGGCGACGCACCCTGGCCGCCGCATTTCGTCAAGCAGGAGGGCGAGCCGGCCCGCGTCCAGCTGTCGAGGCGCAAACGCGAAGACCGGCCGCCGGCGTCGAAAGGTGAGGTCCCGGCCCCGGCTCCCGGCAAAACGGTGGGACCCACGGGCCGCCGGAGAACGACCGCGCCCCTAATCGAGATCGCTCGTGCGGCGACGGAGGCGGAGGCGCGCGCCGGGCTGCAGCGCTGGCGGTCGCGTCATGCCGAGGTCTGGTCGCACCTGGCCCCCTCGGACATCATGGTGGATTCGATGCGCGGGCGGAACACCTCCTGGACGCGCATCCGTGTCAACCTGCGCAACGTCCCCGAATCGGAACGGCCGGCGCAGGAAGCGCTCGAGGTCGACTATGACCCCTGGGCTTCCTACGAGGGGCCCGACCGTTCCGGTGCGCTCGAGCGCCCGAAGCGAAAGCGGGCTAGTCCCAGCGACGCTTGACCTGCATGTGCTGTTTTACGGTCTTGTGGATAACTTTCCATTTCCGTCGCTCCTCGATCTGCAACCGCACGTCGGCTTTAACCTCAATTGCACGCAACTCACGCTGAAGCTTGCGGTAGCTCGCGAAGCGACTCGAGTCCAGGGTGCCGCCTTCGAGCGCCGCGATCACGGCACAGTCCGGTTCGGTCTCATGCCGGCAATCGGTGAACTTGCAGCCGAGGG
>VBIS01000019.1 GCA_005880605.1 Chloroflexota bacterium | reverse complement strand
CCCACCGCCGTCAAGGTCACGGTCGGTGTCACGACCGGCGCCCTGCTCTACGCTTACCTGCTGCTCACGGGCCGGCGTACTCAGAAACCCGCGTAGAACGCGGGGTAGAAGACCCCGTCGACGACCTGGGTCGCCTGACCATCCGGCGCAACCAGCCAGAGCTGGTCGACGTCACCGTTGTTGGGTTGACTGCCCACGGCGATCGCCATGCTCGCTCCATTTGGCTGCGGCATGGCGTAGACGGTTCGACTCCCATTCGTGCCGGAACCGCCCGGCTGACGCCAGAGGACTTTGCCAGTTTGCCACTCGAGGAGCTCGACATCGTTTGCGCCTAGCCCTGGGAAGAACGGGGCCGTGACCACTCGCTTACCGTCCCAGGAGAAGCGGAGGACCCGTTGCTTGTCGATGCGCGCCATGACTCGTCCATCGACCGTCCGCCGAATCACGCTCGTCGCCGCCAGCGGCTGACCCTGCGCGTCATAGGTCGGGATCTGTTCGACCAGGTATTGCCCGTCACGGGAGGCGATCACACCGAGGCCGAGATCGCCGTATGACCGCTGATAGAGCAGACGGCCGGTCGTCAGCGCCATAACGCGCACGGAGGTCGTCCCGCTCATTCCGATCTCGGCAAGCACCGCGCGGTCGTTGGCGGCACTACACGCCAGGATGACCGGACCATTCCGTGCGCCGGTCTGGCCTAGCGGCGTCACTCGGTGCAATGAGCCGCTGATCGGGCCGGTCATCAGCCACAACTGGCCGCCGTTATCGACCACATCGCAAAGGCTCCGGCTGTCGTCGGCAATCACTGGACTGGACCGAAATCCTGAGACCGTACTGACCGGCGCGCCGGCACGATCGACGAGGCCACGGTCCGACGTAAAGAAGACAGAGCCGTCCGGGGCCTGCTGCGTCGCGTATGCCTGGTAGACCGTGCCAACCACCTGGCCGCTCCAGTCGATCGCCACCAGGCGCTGCGTGCCGGACGGCAGCGTCCATGGGGCAGAGGTCGAATACCAGATCACAGGGACGCCCGCCGGTGGAGCCCCCGGTTCTGTTGAGAACGCCCATTGCTGCGTAATGTTGGCCGTCTTCACGCCGTAGTCGACACTGAGGGTTGCCTGGTAGCGGGTCAGGGGCTTGAGTCCGGAATAGTTGATGGTCATGGTCGTTCCGTTCCATTCCGCCGGTAGCAACGTTGCATCGGCTGGTTCCAGGCTGAGCTGTGGCAGCACCGGCGGCCGGTGGTTGAAGTCGATCGACAGCTGGCCAACCCGCGGCACGACCGACGCGGCGTCCTGGGGCCAGACGCGGACGAGGACGGGATAGCCCTCCGTCGTCAGGGTCCAGCGCCGCTGAAAGTGCGCGACATCCTTGAGGCGGCTGCGGTAGGCGGCATCGAGCACGAGCTGGTATCGAGTCGCCAGATGCAACCCGGAATAGCCGGCTACCAGCGTGCTCCCCTCCCAATGGGCGGCATCCACCACGCCATTGGCGGGCTCGAGCCGAAGGCTCGGCGTGCCATCCGGGCGCTGGCCGAAGGTCACCCGGAAGTCACCACGCACCGGCACCTCCTTCGCGCCCGCCAGTGGATTAAGGGCGGTCACGGTTGGCTGCGCGGCCGCCAGCGCATCAGACCGAACCCACAGATAGGCCGCGAGGGCGGCGACCAGCAGGATGCCGCCAAGGCCAAGGACGACTCTTCGACGCCGGCCCACCGGCTCGACCGCCTGCTGCTCCTCAAGAAGGTCGACGATTTGGACGTGGAGGCTCTGACTGACGGTGACCGCACGATCGTCGCGCTCCTCCGGCAGGCCCGACGATCCTCGTCTCCGCGAACCGAGCTTGCGGATGCATGCACGCAGCCGCTCCCTCAACTCCACGACCTGGGGCGTTGCCGCGAGCGATGGCGCCAGGCTGGCGAACGCCTCCAGGAGCAGCCTCTCAGCCGACACCGGGTCGGCGGCGGAGGCGAGCGCCCAGCGGTAGGCGTCAGTTTCAACCTCGCGAACCAACTGGTCGATGCGATTCCGCTCGAGGGTCTTCACGCCAGCTTCGCCCCAAGCAACGTCCGGCGATAACCGAAAGTTACTTTGACGCTATAACAACGCCCGTTCCTTCAACTGCAGGTAGCGTTCGACCAGCGACGGGCTGAGCTGGCCGGCTTCGACGTCGAGCCCCAGGACGCCACCCTGTCGCAGCTGCTCGAAGCTGGCTCGCCGGGCGGAGAGGAGCTCTTCGGCGGCGGCCCACTCGTAGGCGCGAGAGACCCGTTCGATGGGCGCGTTGCGGGCCGCCAGTACCTCGGGGTCAGACATCGCGACCACCATCACCAGGTGGCGGTGGCTTAACCGGATGGCGTGGCCGACCAGATCGCGTGACGCCTCCGGATCGAGGACGTCGGTGAGCACGATCACCAGTGAGCGGCGGCTGACTCGCAGGGCGAGGTGCGAGAAGGCCTCCGCAAAGTCGGGTTCGGTGTATTCCGGCTTGACGTCGTAGAGCACCTTGTTGAGCTGGGTGACCTGCGCCGGCCCGCGTTGCGGCGCGACGAAACGGCGCACGCTGTCGCTGAAGGTCAGCATGCCGACCTTGTCCCCCTGGCTCTGCGCCACCCATGCCAACAGCAGGGCGGCGTTGACCGCATGGTCGAGCTTGCTGAGGAGGCCCGCCGGCGCCGTCATCAGCCGGCCGCAATCGATGGCGATGATCGCCTGCTGGCCGCGCTCCGCCTCGACCTCCATCACCACCGGGCTGTCGCGGCGCGCGGTCGCCTTCCAGCTGATGCGTCGCATCTCATCGCCCGGGAGGTAATCGCGCAACCCGGCAAACGCGGTGGTGGCGCCGGGCGGACGAGCCCGACGAAGCCCGGCCATGATGCGCATCCCGCGGCGCAGCATCAGCTCGTAGCGCTTGATGGCGAGGACGTCGGGATAGACAGCCGCCGCCTCGTCGGCTTTGATCCGCACCTGACGAATGAGCCAGCCGCCCGGCCGCCAGCAGCGGAGATCGACCGCGCCGAAGCGGTAGGCGCCGCGATGGGGCGGCTCGACCGTGTACTCCACGTGCAGTAGGCCCTCGCCGTCGAAAACCGCCGATAGCACCCGCCGGTCCGGACGCAAGTCGGCGGGCACGTGATCGGCGACTTCGGCGGGCAGGCCCGCCGCGCGGGCGTGCGCCACCAGGAGTTGCACGCTCTGCACCTCGCCCAGCGAGAACGGCTGGGGCAGGACGCGGCTCGCCATGAAACCGGACTTACTCGGGAGGCGGCCCACCTCGGCGATCAGAACGCCTGCCATCGCGGCGTAGTAGAGCAGCGGCGCGATGACAAACACCGGGCTCAGCAGCAGCAGCAGGAAGAGGACGGACCCGGCGAGCAATGTTGCCAGCAGCCGTGGCTGCGGAAGAAGCGTCATGTGACCGTGGCGCCCTTTACCGCGGCGGCGTTACGCGGGCGATCACCGCGTCGAGCAGGCTGTCGGCGGTCTGGCCGCCGACCTCGGCTTCCGGGCGCAGCAGCAACCGATGCCGGAAGGTAGGCCGGAGCAACCCTTTGACATCGTCGGGGGTGACGTAGTCGCGGCCTTCAAACGCCGCAGCCGCCTTCGAGGCCAGCAGCAAGAGGACCTCGGCCCGCGGGCTCGCCCCCAGCACCAGCTCGGCGGCCTGCCGTGTGGCGACGGCGAGCTCGATGATGTAGCGTCGCAACCGCTCATCGACCGTGACCTTGCGCGCCTCGGCCTGGCATTCCGCGATAGCGGCGGCCTCGACGATGGGCGTGACGCCGGCGCGCGCCGGGTCGCGGAGCTCGATACCGGCATCCCAGCGGCGGAGCATCTCGAGCTCCTGCTCGGGCGTCGGGTAATTCATGAAGGCCTTGAACAGGAAGCGGTCCTGCTGCGCTTCGGGCAGCGGATACGTCCCCTCGTACTCGATCGGGTTCTGGGTGGCCAGCACCATGAAGGGGTCGGGCAGTGGTTGCTGCTGCCCCTCGAGGCTCACCCCGTGTTCCTCCATCGCCTCCAGCAGCGCCGCCTGGACTTTCGCTGGAGCGCGGTTGATCTCGTCCGCCAACAGGATATTGGTGAAGACCGGGCCCTTCCGGATCCGGAAGGACCGCGACTGCAGGTCGTAGACGGACGTCCCAACGATGTCCGACGGCATCAGGTCGGGCGTGAACTGCACGCGACCGTAGTCCAATGAGAGGAGGCGGGCGATCGTCTTGGCCAGCAGCGTCTTACCTACGCCGGGGACACCTTCGAGCAAGACGTGGCCCTGCGCGATCAGGGCAATGGCGCAGAGGCGCACTGCGTCGTCCTGGCCGACGACCGCCTTCGACGCCTCCGAGCGAAAACGTGCGAAAAAATCGGCGGCTTTCATGCGGACTCCTTCAGTGACGGATAGGCGAGATCATGCAACTGCCGGGCCATCCTGAGGACCTCGACTTCGCTCATGCTGGCGCCCTCGAGGTCACGCTCGGCGCGGGCCAACGCTTCCGCCGCCGCCGGCGCGCGCTGCGCGATGGTGGCATTGAGGCGATCACTGGGGACATCGCCGCCGAGACCAACCCGTTGGGCAACCGCGCGGCGCGTACTTGCGAGCAAGGCCTCCAGCGTAACGCGCCGGGCGCCGGTGCGATGCAGGAGGCTCCCGACCGCCACGGCGTACTCCGCGGTCGAGCGGTCCTCGCGAGCGCGCAAGGGGATCCGCGGGCCGAACGCGCGGCCGCGGAGGGCCAGGCCGACAAAGGCGATCAGCACCGCCGCGAGGAGCGCGATGCCCCAGGGTGTCGTCATCCACGCCGTTTCGGGCGAGGCGGTCGCTGCGGCACCGTGATGGAATTCGTCGAACCACACCCGGCCGCCGGTCGGCGTCATCGCCATCAGGTCGGCTGCAAAGCGGCCGTTGTCGGGTTTGCCCAGGCTGGCATTACAGAGGGTGAAGGGGTCGGTCAGCGCCACCAGCTGGCCGTGGCCAACGTCCTGACGCAGGGCCAGCACGTCACCGGCCTCGTTGCGCAGCAGCGGCACCTGCGATGCGGTCGGTCCGAAGGCGCGGGCGCTGTCGGCTCCGCTGACAGCGGCGACCCCACCCAGGATGGGCGCGGCGGCGTGGGCCTTTGCGGATACGGCGGTTGAGGAGCGGCGCAAGCCGAACTGCGTATCCAGCTGCGGGTCGCCGTCCTCGGCCGCGTAGACGACCACCCCGCCGGATTGCATCCAGCTATTCAGCTGCAGCACTTCGGTAGCAGTGAACCCGTTGGTTGGCGTGAAGACGAAGAGCAGACCTGATGACGACGATAGGGTGAAGTCGCCTTCGACCGATCCGCTCGAATGGCCGAGCGCGTCGGCGTAAGCGCGAAGCGCCGATGTCCCGTCAGCGGCATCACTCGTCGAGGCATGGTCGGGGGATCGGCCCTGGGTCCCGGTGCCTCGAAGCAGCACAAGCACGAAGACGAGGAGCGCCATCGCACCCAGTGCAATCCAGCCCCGTCCCTTCACGCGGCCGGCCCCCGGTAGGGCGCCGCCGCTTCGACGGCGCGGACGTACGTGTCGGCATCGGGGGTCCGATGGCCGTAGCTCGCTTCCTCGAAGGAGAGCAGAAGCGGCCGCAGTGCCTCGGCTCGGTCGGTCTGCTCGAACAGTTCGCGCACGGTAAAGGGGCTGTGCTCCCAGGCATGGTCACCTTTGAGGTGAACGGCGACGCCGCCCGCGAGCGCCTTGATCGCCGCCACGTAATCGTGGTTGGCCGCCAACCGGTCGGCCTCGCCGAAAAAGTCGACGCGACCTCGGGCCATCGTGCCGGCCGCCCGTAATTTCGCTTCGCGTCCACCGCGGTTGAGACCGCCGCGGATCGGCCAGGCGATGATCGCGATCACGCCTGCCAGGCCGATCGCGAGCCATACCCAGAGTGGAATATTGAGGCCCAGCTTGCCGACCCCCAGCCAGGCGAGCAGATCGCCAATCCGGCCCACGATGAAGTCGAAGATCCGTTCAGGCCACGATGGCCCGGTGCTCAGGCCCGAGTAGCGCGGCTGCGACAGGATGGTCTGCAGCTGCCGTTCGGCCTGGCTCGGGTTGGGCGTATCGACCCGCGCCTGCAGCGTGGCGTAGAGCGCTTGCAAGCGCTGGTCGGCGTCGACAAGATCGGGCGGAGTCCTCCGCAGGTCCCGCAGGATCTCCAGCTGACTGTTCCCTGTGTCCCGGCTGAGGACATCGATCGCCTGCTGAACCGACGGCACATCTCCGCGCTGCGCGAACTCGACCAGGGTGAGCGCGCGATGGACGGCGTTGGCGTAATCGTCCGCGGAGCTGGCCGACGCCGGCGTGACGCCCGACGCGAGCAGCAGGCCGAGATAGAGGAGCAGGACCGGCGCCGACGCCCCCCGGTGCAAGCGCTTAGGCCGGCGCAGTGCCCGGGGCGGCCTGACGCGCAAGTTGGTCGAGGTCGAGACCTTCCTTGCGGACCCGCAGGTCGAGATAGAGCATGGTGATGGCGATCGGCGTGATGGCGCCAACCAGGGCGTCGACGAGGGTGGTCACGGTGGTGAGGACACCGGCCCGGAGGTCGTCGCTCAGACCGGGCACCACTGCCGCAACACCACCGAACAGGAACTGCAACGCCGTCTGGATGAGGGACACCATGATGGTGACGATGATCAGGATGCCAAGCGTGCGCCACCAGTTGTCACGCACGAGGTTCCAGCTTCGTCCCACGGCCTTCACCGGTCCGATACCTTCGGCAAAGAGCGCCGGCAACGCGACCGACCAGCGGATCACGACCCAGAGCACAACCGGGATGGTCACGATGGCAATCGCGCCGAGGAAGACCAGGGCCGCGAGGATTACGACTCCCCACACCGCGAAGTAGCGCCGAAGGGTCCCCAAGAGGACGGAACCGACGGTCTCCAGGTTGCCCGCCGCCAGCGAGGTGGCGGCGCGGTACATGGCGCCAACACTGAACGGTACCAGTAGGGCCGCGATCGGAAAACTGAGCAGGTAGAGGGGGGAGCTGGTGTACTCCTGCTGCCGGGCCTGGATCCTCGTCAGCTCGTCGGGATTATTGATGTTCTGCGCCACGCTCTGGAGGTAGCTGATGGGATTGGCGCGAAAGGAGCCCGAGATCAAGCTCAGGATCAGGTTGGGAAGGATGATGACCAGCGCCACGCCCGCAATCACCGTGAAATGGCGGCGATAGAGCTTGAAGGTCTCGTCGAGCAGTTCGCCCAGAGGCATAACCCGAAGGCGGACGGGTGCGCCGGCGGTCGCCACGGCGACCATCATGAGGGAAATGGAGAGGCTCTGTCTACAGCGGGGTTATCAGTTCGAGCAGGAGCAGCTGCCGCCGCACGCGCACCCACCCGAGGTCGATGCGC
>VBIS01000288.1:1794-2613 GCA_005880605.1 Chloroflexota bacterium | reverse complement strand
TTGCTCGACATGACGCGCAAGGGACACTTCATCTGGACCGGCACCGTCTTTCGGACCTCTGTCCGCGGTTCGGTCCGACTCGATCCCCAGACCGGGAACAGCTCCGACATGGATTTTCAGCTGCAGGTGGCGGCGCGATATCCCTTCGTCACCAGCGGCCGGCCAGGCGCGATCTTCACCTGGCACTCGCAATCACCGAGCAGTCATCCCGACCTGGCTCAGTTCTGGCCGACCTGGGGCAAGATCATGGCCAACCTCGATGACGTGAAGACGCTCCCTCAGGCGGTCCGGTTGCAGGCCATCGCCAACCTTGATTCGCGGCTTCATCGATCACTCGTGCTCGTGGGCCTCTACGCGGCCAGCCGGCGACGCTGGGACGATGCCACCGGCGTCGCGCGTCTGCTGACGGAGCGGTATGGGGACGTGGCCGCGGCGGCAGTGATCCGGGCCACGGCATGGCCGGCCCGCCGCCTGCCGATCGCCCCACCAATCCTGTCGTGGATTGCGTGGCAGCTGCGCTGGGCTGGGCGCAGCCGCCTCAAGCGGCTACAGCGTCAGCTGGATACGCGGTACCGCCCGCTGCTGGCCGTGGACGGCACAGCCGAGTCACGTCGAAAGGATTCCGCCGCGTAACGAGTTACACGATCGTCACATGAAGGTCGTCATCCTCTGTGGCGGTCTCGGCACCCGCTTGCGCGAGGAGACCGAGTACCGTCCAAAGCCCCTGGTGCCAATCGGTGAGCGACCGATCGTCTGGCACATCATGAAGACCTACGCCGCCTTTGGCTTTACCGAGTTCGTACTCGCGCTCGGTTACAA
>VBIS01000288.1:0-1778 GCA_005880605.1 Chloroflexota bacterium | reverse complement strand
GGCAGGAGACGCAGACCGGTGGACGGCTCAAGCGCCTGCAACCGTACCTCAGCGACGAACCCCGATTCATGTTGACCTACGGCGACGGGGTTGCCGACATCGACATCAACCGCCTGCTCGACTTCCACACCGACGCGAAGTGCGCAGCGGTGGTCACCGGCGTGCGGCCGCTGACACGGTTCGGTGAGCTCGTGGTCGAGGGAGACAGCGTGCGCCGATTCGCGGAGAAACCCGCGAGCCACGATGGCTGGATCAACGGCGGGTACTTCGTGATGACGCCGCGGATCTTCGACTACATCGAAGGCGATCGGACGGCGCTGGAGCAGCAGCCGATGGAGCGCCTGGCGGCCGACGGTCAGCTTGCCATCTACAAACACGCCGGGTACTGGCAGTGCATGGACACCTATCGCGAGCTGCAGATGCTCAATCAGCAGTGGACCGCCGGGCACGCGCCCTGGACACGCTGGTGGGGGGATGAGGGGCATGCGACGACGCGACTCAAGCGCTCCGCCTAAGCCGCGCGACCTGGCGATCCTCTTGCTGGCCCTGACCGGGCTCGTTTACCTGCTGTCTGGCCCGGTCTTCTATGGCTACGACGGCGAGATCATGTACCGCGTCAGCGAGAGCGTGGTGTTGCGACATTCGATCGTCATCAGCGATCCGATCTACCACTACGCCCAACCCTATTCGCCGTACGGCATCGCCACTTCCCTGGCGCTCCTGCCCTTCGTCGCCCTCGGCCAGTTACTGATGCACGACCCGCGCGCGCTGGTGATCGTCTACCTGCCCCTCGTCACGGCGCTGACCGTGGTCGCCCTGAACGCCGTGCTCGTCGAGCTGGGTGTCGTAAGGACGTGGGCGGCGGCGCTGGCGCTGATCTACGCCTTCGGCACCCTGGCCTGGCATTACAGCGGCGTGATGTTCAGCGAGCCGCTGCTGGGCCTGATGATCATCCTGGCGCTGCTCAGCCTGCTGCGATTCAAGCGAGCGGGTGGCGCGCGCTGGCTGCTGCTGGGTGCCGGCGCGGCCTCCGGGACCGCGATCCTCGCCCGAGATGACTCACTCCTCCTGGTGTTACCACCGTTTCTGATCTACGCCGCCGTCCTGAGCCTGCAGATGAGACCCAACTGGCCGGCACGCGCACGCGATGCGCTTGCCTACCTGGGACCGGTTGCGGCGGCGGGTCTGATTGCGCTCGCCTATCACCTCGTCCGCTACGGGTGGGGGAGTGGACCGTACGCCAACGACGGGATCGGATTCTCGCAACCATTCCTCGGGGGACTCTATGGTCTGCTGCTCAGCCCGGGTGCGGGTTTCCTGATCTATTGCCCGGTTCTCGTCGTGGCGTTCGTGGGCTTTGTGCCGTTCGTGAAGCGATGGCGGGCCGTGGCCCTGGTGGTTGCGGCGGTCGTCCTGCTGCGCCTGCTGTTCTTTGCGAGCTGGTGGGACTGGTCCGGGGGCGCCACCTGGGGGCCGCGCTACATGGTGCCGCTGATCCCGTTGATGATGCTGCCGATTGCCGTTGCGGCCGGGAGTTGGCGGCGCCGCCTCACCGTCGCCCTTGGCGCGATCGGCGTGGGGATCGAGGTCGTCGGCCAGCTCGTTCCGTACGGTCTCTACTACGGTGCGATCGTGCCGCAGCTCGCCGAGCGGATGGGGATCTGCCGCTGCGTTCCGGCGCCCAGCCAGGCGACGCGCGCCATCCACAACCTGATGGCCTTCGACTGGCAGTACGCGCCGCTCGTCGGGCAGATGCAGGACCTGCTCCACGGGGTCGT
>VBIS01000287.1 GCA_005880605.1 Chloroflexota bacterium | reverse complement strand
GCGCGTCGGAATGGCCGCCGGAGAGCGCATCGACGATGCCTTGCAAGCGGCCGACCAATGCGAACCGGCCGTCCGCCGACCAATTAACGCCCTCGCCGTAAACGCCAAGGTCTCGCGTCTGGCCCGAGGCGACGTCGTACGCCGCGAGCCGCTCGTTCGCCTGGTCGAACGCGGTGCTGTAGACGATCGTCCGTCCATCTGGCGACCAGGCTGCGGCAAGGCCGCCCCGACTGCCCGAAATCAACCGCTCGTTGGACCCGTCGCGATTGACGATCAGAATGCCATCGAGCCCCATGCCCTGAGGATCAGGCACACGGAACCGCATCGAACGGAACAGGAGTTGCGTGCCATCCGGCGACCAGTGGGGATCGAAGTCGTTACCTGCTTGGCCGTGCGTGACCTGCTGGCGGGTTCCGGTTTGCGCATTGATGACCCAGATATGACCGTCGGCAGCCCCAAACGCGATCTCGCCGGCCATAGGCACGGGAGACCGGAGCTGGAACGCGGGGTCATCTCGCAAGGTCCTACCACGCGGCGACGGGTCCAGTTCCCGCAGGGCAAATCGATAATTGGCGGCATGCTGATTACGGTACGGACCGCGGTCCTGGTTGAAGGCGTCAGCGATCAGCTCGCGCTCGAAGCCCTGGCGCGCCGTCGGGGACGGAACCTTGAGGCGGAGGGCGTTTCGATCGTGCCGATGGGGGGTGCGACCAATATCGGGACCTATTTGGATCGGTTCGGTCCGCGGGGCCTTGACCTGAAAGTTGCTGGGCTCTGTGACGAGGGAGAGGAGGGCGACTTCCGGCGCGGCCTCGAGCGAGCTGGCCTCGGCTTCAACCTCACACGCGCCGACATGGAACGTCTCGGTTTCTACCTGTGCATCGCGGACCTGGAGGACGAGCTGATCCGCGCTCTCGGCGTCGCCGCGGTGGAACGAGTCATCGAAGGGCAGCGCGAGCTCCAAGCCTTCCGCACGTTCCAGCGGGAGCCGCAGTGGCGGACGCGGCAACCGGAAGTTCAGCTGCGGCGCTTCCTCGGCACCCACCGCGGCCGCAAGATCCAGACGGCGGCCCGAATGGTCGAGGCGATTGATCTCACCCGTGTGCCGCGGCCGCTCGACGCCGTGCTTACCTACGTGTGAGGGTCGTCACTCGTCCACAAATGCTTGAGCCGGTCGAGGGCCTCATCCCAACGCTGCGTGGTCAGGGGGCTGTCTGGGCGCGGACTCCATAGAGCCTGACGGGCTCGCTAAAGCCCTTCAGCTCGGCACTGCCCCGGTCCTCGAAAACAAAGCCTTTTCCAAGGCAGACTTCGCGGACCGCGCTCGATACCAGGATCCCTCCGGCATTGCCCGTGGCGCAGAGCCGCGCCGCCAGTTCGACCGCCGCGCCGAAGAGATCACCCTCTTCCGTCACCGGCTCTCCGCAACTGACGCCGACTCGGAGGTGCAGCGCGTCGGTGGCCTGGCTGTTTCGCTCGGCCACTCGATTCTGGATTGCGAGCGCGGCCTGTACCGCTGCCGCGACGGACGTGAAGGAGGCCATGATGCCATCTCCGGTGTGCTTTACTTCCTGGCCGCCGTGGGTCCCGAGCGCGGTCCGCACGATCGCATCGTGCGCCCGAATCAGCCCCATCGCACGCAGGTCGCCCACCCGCATGGTCAGGGCGGTCGAGCCCTCGATGTCGGTGAACAGGATTGCCCTGAAGGCGGTGCGCGCGAAGGGCTCGCCCAACTCCGGCTCGAGGATCGCGCCCATGAACGACCCGACCGAGCGCTGGTCGACCAGGATGATTCGGGAGGCCGTCAGTCCATGCGAGTCTCGGTGGACCGACTCCACGCTGAGGGCGTCCGGGCCCTCCGCCAGGCAGAAGGCGGTCCCGCGGCTGGGGTCGAACCAGTACGTGATG
>VBIS01000018.1 GCA_005880605.1 Chloroflexota bacterium | reverse complement strand
GTTCTGCTGAACCCACGCGCTGATCTGCGAGGCCGTGCTGCTGCTGGTACCTGCTGATCCGGGTCCACTGCCGCCACCGATGAAGTAGTGGATCTTCCCGTCATGAACGTACTGCTGGAATTGCGCCAGGGTCGGCGCCGGGTCAGTCCCATTGAAGCCGCCGATGGCCATGACCGGATCGCCGGACGCGAGCTCGTAGCCCGCCGCGCTATTGGCCCTGACCGTTGCCGCAACCCAGGTGAAGCGACTCGCATTGGCTTGCAGCAGGCTTACAAGGGCGGACGCCGGATTGGTGCTGTCCAGGAGCCCGCCACCGCCGGGGCTAGCAGGTCGGCAAGCCCGCCGCCGCCTGGTCCGTTTGCGGCAGCAACGGCCGGACCCGCCGACGGGATCGCGCCGGTGTGAGCCGTCGCAACGGTACTGAACGTGTACGCGGCCGGGCCGGCGAGTACGGCCATCACGGCGACAGCGGCGATCGCCAGGACGGCTTTCCGCGAGGCGTGCGACACGGCAATGATCAATACCGCGGTGATCAGACCGATGACGAGCACGGCGGTCCGCAACTCCGGAACGAAGGTCACCGAACGGTCGAGCAGCACGTAGCCCCAGATCGCGGTCGCGGCAACCGCGCCACCGAGGGCCAATCGTGCGACCAATTCTGAGCGGCGCTGCCACAGGTAGACAC
Organism: Chloroflexota bacterium; assembly: GCA_005880605.1. Classification (GTDB taxonomy): domain Bacteria; phylum Chloroflexota; class Dormibacteria; order CF-121; family CF-121; genus CF-13. The sequence goes on along the minus strand of VBIS01000018.1, from coordinate 11,259 downwards.
TGCCCATGCCAACCAGCGCGCCAATTGCAGGTGCCAGCGCGACCGTGTAATAGGGATGGATGATGCCCTGGGCGAAGCTGAAGACGGCGCCCGTCAGCAGCAGGCTGCCGCCCCAGATGAGGAAAGCCGACCGAACCATGTCGGTTCGCGGACGGCGCCACGTCAGTAGCAGCGACGTGCCGAGCAGGATGACCGCCCCCGGAATCAGCCATGAGATCTGGCCGCCGAACTGGGGGTTGAAGAGGCGATTCCAGCCGGTAAATCCCCAACGTGAGCCGAGGGCGCCCAGGCCGCCGACGCTTCCCGATTCGTTGCCGGTCAGCCGCCCGAAGCCGTTATAGCCAAAGATCAAACTGATCAAGTCGTTGTTCTGCGACCCGCCAATGTAGGGTCGCGACGCACTCGGGATCAGCTCCACCGCGGCGATCCACCAGCCCGAGCTGACGATCACGGCCGCCGCGGCGGCGAGCACTTGACCGATCCGCCGGCCGAGGGACGGCGGGCCGGCAAAGAGATAAACGCCGGCGAGGACGGGAATAATGATGAAGGCCTGCAGTTCCTTGGCCAGGAATCCACCGCCAATCAGCGCACCCGCCAGCACCAACCAGCGCGTCCGGCCATTTTCAATCGCGCGCAGCGTCGCGTAGGTGGCGGCGGTCATCAGGAGCACCAGCAGTGCGTCGGGGTTGTTGAACCGGAACATCAGGCCGGCGACCGGCGTTAGAGCCACGACCCCACCGGCGAGCACGCCGGCAGCGGGCCCAAACCAGCGGCGGACGGCAAGGTACACGATGGCGACCGTCGCGACGCCCTCCAGTGCTTGCGGCGCGAGCACGCTCCAGGCGTTGAAGCCGAAGAGCCGCGCCGAGATCTCCATCACCCAGAGGGAGGCGGGCGCCTTGTCGACGGTGATGAAGTTGGATGCATCGAGCGAGCCAAAGAAGAACGCGGCCCAGCTCTTGGTTCCCGCCAAGACGGCGGCGGAATAGTACGCGTTAGCCCAGCCGGATGCCGCGAGGTTCCAGAGGTAGAGCAGCGCGGTGACGCCGAGGAGGCCGACCAGGGCGGGCCGGACCCAAGCCGGATCCTGGACACGGCCGCGCACGAGCGAGTAGATCGTGCGCCGAATCCGTGGTGCGGTCGAGTCGGGTCGATAGGTCGGGATCGTTCGAGTGTTTTCCATTGCCGAGATACAGACTGCACTCGGGTAGCTTGCAAAAAGGTGACAGTTATTGCGGTGAAGGACTTACAAAGTTCTTAACCATCAGTAACTGAATCGACAGGATTTCGGGCGCAGCATTGGGACATGGCGCAAAACCTGGCGGTCCTCGCCACCAGCCCTGTAGTCGCTCCGCTCGTTGATATCGCGATCCCGGTCTACAACGAGGAACGCGACCTCGAGCGGAGTGTTCGCCGGCTGCGGCGATACCTCGACCACCAATTTCCTTTTGAGGCGCGGATCACCGTCGTTGATAACGCGAGTACCGATGCCACCTGGGCGATCGCCCGGCGGCTGGTGCTCGAGTTGCGCGGTGTCCGCGCCCTGCGCCTCGACGACAAGGGTCGAGGCCGCGCCATCCGCCACGCCTGGCTGGAGAGCGATACGGCGATCGTCGCCTATATGGATGTCGATCTCTCCACCGACCTTGACGCGTTACTCCCGCTCGTCGCGCCGCTCATTTCCGGGCACAGCGACGTTGCGATTGGTAGCCGTCTCGTGCCCGGCGCCCGAGTTAACCGGGGTCCGAAACGCGAGCTGATCTCGCGCGCATACAACCTGCTCCTTCATCTCGCCCTCGGCACGCGGGTGCGCGACGCTCAATGTGGTTTCAAGGCAGCTCGCGCCGAGGCGGCCCGGAGGCTGCTGCCGCTGGTTGCCAATCAAGAATGGTTCTTCGACACTGAACTGCTGGTGCAGGCGCAGCGAGCTGGCCTGCGCACCTACGAAGTTCCGGTCGACTGGACCGACGACCCGGATTCACGCGTCGACGTGGTGGCCACGGCCATCGAGGACTTGCGCGGGATTTGGCGGCTTTCGCGCCAGCTGCGCAGTTTCGCCGCGATCGGCATCCTGAGCACGCTCGCCTACATTGCCTGCTACAGCGCCCTGCGCCTCGCCTTGCCGGCCGCGATCGCCAACGCTGTCAGCCTGGTGCTAACGGCCATCGCGAACACGGCCGCCAACCGGAGGTTCACCTTTTTGGCCCATCGCAATGGGACAGCCACCCGCGACCATCTCGGCGGCCTCGCCGCCTTTGGTATTGCCCTCGGCCTCACGACCTTCACGATCACGGCTGTGCACGTCTTTGTTCCGGGCGCGAGCTTGATGCTGGAGCTGGTCGCGCTGGTGATTGCGAACCTTGTCGCGACGACGGTACGCTTCCTGCTGCTCCGCGCCTGGATCATGCCAGCGTCTAGCACGGGCTATCGGCGGGATCCAATCAACTCGGGACGGTCACGCCGCGTCGAGATGGCCAGCCGACGAGCGGATTCGAACCACGGCCAGGCCTGATCGGCGTCGATCGCTAAGCCCTGCGATGGTCTGAAGGACGAATGTTGCTGTTGAGATGGAACACGTTCTCCGGGTCGTATTTGTCTTTGACCGCGGTCAGCCGCGCAAGCTTTTCCGGGGGATAGGCGCGACGTACCCCTTCGGCGCCTTCGTCGCTGAGCGTATTGACGTACTGGCCACGCGCAAAGGGATCGAGAGCCGCCGCCGTCCGCCGGGCGCGCGCCATTCGACTGGCGTCTTCGGCCGGGTCAGTCCAGCGGCTCGAGGCGACGTACTCGAAGGCGGTATCTCGAAAGGTGAAGGCGGTATCCCCGTCAGGCACCTCGGCGATCGCCCCGCCATACGCCTGGAATCCGACGCTAGGACGACCAGCGGCCGGTCCGTTGGTGCGGCTCTGCACCAGTGCCTCGATCGCTTCGTCGGATAGCTGCCGAAGGTAATGGCCCTTCATGTATCGACGAAAGGCATGTCCCTGCGGGCTGTCATCGATCCGCTGGAGGTCGACGTAGGACATCTCGACCACAGATTCGGTCAAGGGCTTGCCGAGGGACTTCATGTTTGGGAGCGGCCGCCCGGCCGCGGGATGGCCGACCCACACGAACCCCACCGTGACAACGTTCTCTTCGCCCGGCAGACTCGCGGTGAACGTCGCCTGGCGAGGCGCCTGTACGCTCAGGTCTCGCCAGGTGCGAAGCACGGAGCCAGCCGCGTCGACGGGAAAGGAAAGCGTGGTAACGAGCGCGGCGCTCGGGACTTCATGCAGCTGGAATTCGAATTCGGTGATGACGCCGAAGTTGCCGCCGCCGCCGCGCAATCCCCAGTAGAGGTCGGCATTCTCGCTCTGGCTCGCGTGGACGATCTCGCCGTCGGCGGTGACCATCTCGAACGACACGACGTTGTCGCATGAAAGCCCATGCTGTCGGGCCAGCCATCCCATCCCACCGCCGAGCGTCAGGCCGCCGACGCCCGTGTGTGAAACGTTCCCGGCCGTTGTTGCCAACCCATGCGGCTGGGTCGCTCGGTCGAGCGCCCCCAAGAGGGCGCCGCCCTGGACCCAGGCGCGCTTCTGACTCGGGTCGACACGAACCGCACCCATCGGAGTGAGATCGATCATCAGCCCATCATTTGGGATTCCCAGGCCCAGCACGCTGTGTCCACCGCAACGGACGCCGATCTCGAGGTTCAGGTCGCGCGCCGCCCGAACCGCTGCCCGCACGTCCGCGACGTTGTGGCAGCGAGCGATCAGGCGCGGCCGCCGGTCGACCATCGCGTTCCATACCGCGCGCGCCGTGTCATAGCCAGGGTCTCCGGGGGCGAGGACATCGCCGTCGATTGCCCTCGCGAGGTCTTCCTTGATCATGGTCCTGCCCCTATGACAGTCGTCGGCAGCGAAACTCATCGCTTCTGCCAAATAAGAGGCGCGAAAGAGCCCACCGCCATGCGCCGTTATAGAGGTAGAGATGGTTGACCCTCAGGCTGAGCAATCGGGCTCATTCGATTGGCTCGCGCAAGATAACTCAATTGTCCCGGAGGGGGCCGAAGATCTCGTCATCAGCTCGGTCCGGGTCTTGCAGCTGAACGGACGCTTTCTTTACCTCAAGGGGACCAATGACCTGGCCGAGTTCAATGCGGGGGAGCGGCGAATTCTGGGGACGCTGACTCGCCAGGGGGACACGGTGTTTGTCGCCGTCGCCCCGGATCCTGGGCACGTCCGCCTCTGCTACCGGATGCCCGACCTGGACAATGCCGTCGCCTTCGATGTTGACGGCCTTCGCGGCCTGATCCAGCAGTGGTTCGCCTGGGCGAGTGCCACAGAGACCTTAAGCGCTGAGTAGTTGCGCCGGCGTCGCGCTGGACTAACCGAACTCGACGGCAAGATAGGCGGTGCCGTTGGGTGCCAACACCCAGGCCACCCCAACGTAGTGATAGGGCCCCAGGATGTTGGCCCGGTGCGGCGCATCGCCCATGAACCACGCGTTCATCGCCGCGTCATTGATCCCGCCTCCCTGGAACCCGATGCTCTCGCTAGCTTGGAGGCCCAGGTGACAGCCGAGGTCGAGGATACGACCGTTCGCATGCGAGATGTAGCCCTGCGCCGCCATGCGCGCCGCCTGTCCGGTCGCGACGTTTGCCAGACACGGGCTCCACTGCAGTGGCGCGAGACCGGCGGCCTGGCGGTCCTGGTTGATCAAGCCCCACTGGCCCGTCCCAACGGCGACGTGCGGCGGGGTCGGCGGCGCAGGCTTTGCTCGTGCCGGCGTCCGCACCAGGGCTGCGGTGGCCCGGGGCGGCGCGGATGGTGGCAGCCACTGCTGGCTCAGCCGCCGCGGGATTCGCTGGGGCAGCGCGTCGGAGATCGGCAGGCGTGTGAAGGATGCCGATTGCGCCAGCAACTCATGCTGAGGCGCCGCCGCTGGGTGCCCGAGCAGGAACACCGCGAGCAGCATCACCCCGATCAGGCCACCCCGTGACAGGAATGACCGCGTCGGTGCTGAAACCGATCTAATCCCAATCTTCATACGGACCGGAGAGACGTTTCCCGGGGAGACTATACACATCTCATGTCGAAAATGACACCTGTCGTTCGACGTATGAATAAGGAGGCTGGGCCAAAGCGGCGGAATCAGATCCAAAATAGAAGGAGACAGAGATGCAAGTTCTCGTTCTCGCCAAGGAAGGCGAACAGAGTGATGGCGTGAGGCCCCCGTCGCCGGAGACTCTCGCCGAGTTCCAGAACTACAACGACGAGCTAGTCAAGGCAGGGGTGGTCGTCGCCGCTGGCCGCCTCTACCCAAGCTCGAAGGGAAAGCGCGTTCGATTCGACGGCAGGAAGCGGACAGTGATCGACGGGCCGTTCGCGGAAGCCAAGGAGCTAGTGGGCGGCTACTGGCTGTGGCAGGTGCGCTCAATGGACGAAGCCGTCGAGTGGCTTAAGCGGGCACCCTTCGATGGCGGGATCTTCGAGATCCGAGAGATTTTCCAAACCGAGGAGGCGGTATCTAGCGCGGCACGAGTTTGATCGTCGCGGATCGCGCCTGCGCGGTCAGCACGCTGTTGAGGATATTTCCAGCGTAGCGCCGGTATTTGGCCCGATATGCAGCGTCAACGGTGTCGTCGATATCGTGGTTGGCGTCAACGAACGTGGCGTCTTTCTCGAGGCCCCCGGCCCGGATCCGACCTTGGTGCGACTCCTGGGCGCCACGAAACCACGCACCGTTCGGCCCCGTAACGGAGCGGACGTAGACGCTATTGCCGTCGCGGACCGCCCAGACCGTCACTGGTTTGCGCAGCGTGCCGTCGCGCCGGCGGGACGTGATCTGTACCTCTTCAGCCGATCCGATCTTGCTTAGTTCATCGCTGGTCCATTCGCTCATCGTCGTACCTCCTTAGCAATACGGCTGATCTTAGTCAGACCGTCCCTATCCGCAGGAGGGACTTGATGGCACGCCGCTCATCCATGGCGCGGTACGCTTCGCGGCATGGCGAATGCTATTCGAGAAAGGCGAGCGTGACCGCAGCGAAGAGGGGCGATACGAAGATGTTGTAGTGGGTTAGGCCCGGCAGGATCGCGAGCGCGTGTCCGCCCTTCGGCCGGCCCTCGCCCATCCAGCCGCCGTCCCGGAGGCCGCCATCGAGCAGTTTGAACATCTCGACGTAGTGGCTCGGCGGCGCCATGTCGGCGTCCGCCGCGACGATGAGTGTCGGCACCTGGAGGCCGCGGACGTCTTCCGTGAAGTCGAAGGGTTTCGCCATCGATGCCCCCAGCTTATCCAGTAGGCGAGGGAAATCTTGAGGGCGAGGCGCGACTTTCTGGTACAGCTGGTACATCGGCGTGTCCTTCATGAACTCGACGGCTGCCGCATTCACCTGGTTCTGCTGGGCCCGCAACTCCGCGGGGATCGCGTCGGGACGGATGTTCGCTGACACGGCGACGAGCCGGCGGACTTTCTTCGGGTACTTCACCGCGGTCTGCAGCGCGACGCCACCACCGAGCGAGACGCCCACAACATCGGGGCTGGCTAGCTCGAGGTGGTCGATCAGGGCGGCGATGTCATCGGCCATGAGTTTGATGTCGATCGGCCGATCGATGTCAGCGGTGCGGCCATGTCCCTGGAGGTCGACGGTGATGACCTGGTGGCGCTCCGCGAGCTGCGGTAGAACTGGCCCGAACATCTCGCCCGACCCGAGACCGCCGTGCAGCAGGATCATTGGGCGCCCCGCCCCGTGCGTCTCGTAGTAGAGCTTCATGCCGTTGACGTCGGCGTACTGGCCGGTGCCCTTTACGTCAGTGGTCCAATCGGTCTTCATGGGTTGCTCCTTTTGTGTTCGATGGAAATTGGTGCCGAAGATGAAGACTCCGTCGATTGGCCGAATTCATCGGAGCCCTATTCCAGCGGCTTGCCGTCATTCGTGAGTCTCATGCTTTAGCCGTCAACAACCATTGGAGGACTTCTGCCGCATGACGATCGGGTGGAAACACCGGGTACCAAACATGCTCCACCCGGCCGTCGCGGATCACGAGTGTCAGCCGGCGCAGCAGCGTCTGACCGGCTGCTCGGAACGTGGGTAAGCGCATGGCCTGCGCCAGCGCGAGATTCGCATCGGACAGCACAGGGAAGGGTAGGTGGAGTCGGGCGACAAGTTCTTCCTGGTCGGCAGTGGACTGGGTTGAGAGACCGAACACGTTCGCACCGGCCGCAGTCAATTCGGCGTAATGGTCACGGAAGCCACAGGCTTGGGGGGTACACCCTCGGGCGCCAGGGATCAAATCCCAATCGTCCGTCAGCTCAGGCTCGCCAGGCCGGCCGGTTCGCGGATAGGCATACACGACTACCCGACCTTTTCCCAGCCGCGCCAGCGACACCAGCGGACCGTTCGTTGAGCGCAGCTGGACGTCGGGAACGAGCGACCCCTGGAGGTGAGCTGCGGCACCGTCGTCGACCGGCGCCGGTAGACCCGGTGGAAGTTGCGATGGATCGGTCGAGGTGGTCATCCTGAGCCTCCCAGCCTTCGAATTCCCGACGCTACTGGAAAAGAGTACGACGGCTACAAATCAGGCGGCTCGCAAGCCTGGGCGATGCGTCACAGGCTGGGAGAGTTAGCCGGCGGTCGCCTCAACGCGGCCGGCGCGCCGGTGCTCGGCCTCCAGCAGCGCCTCGAAGACCGCCAGCAGAATGAGGTCGACCGCCAGATCGGCGACCGCGCCGAGCTGCTGGTAATAGAACGTGAACAGGTCCGTCAGGAAGATCGACGCGAGAATGGAGCGCCTGAACCAGCGCAATGCGTGCGCCCGCGAGCGCAGGATCAGATAGACGACGCCGACGAGGGTTAACCCGCCCGAAACGGCGGAGGCCAGGAGTAGCGGCAGATCGACAGTTTCTCCGGGTCCCGTGGCGTTCGGCGCATAGACAAGAGCCAGGCTGGCCGTAATCGCCGCCAGAAGTCTGATCAACAGCACGGCGATGGCGATGCGACCCGTCCAGCCCGAGCGAAGAACGCCCTCGACGCGCCTCTGGATCCATCGCAACCGAACCCCGAGTGCACTTCTCCGCGGCAGGTCCGGCCGCCGCGCGGCCACCACCTCCTCGATATTTCCGAGTAGGGTTGTGCCCGCGCTCCCGCTCTGGCGCAGCCACCGAATCAGGTGGTACTTCTCGGTTGGATCGAGGTCGTGCAGCGAGGCGTCCTGGAGCAGCATCAGAGCATTGGCGAGGTACGTTTGCTCATCCCATTCCCGGTGCCGCTCCAGTGAGCGCCACCAGAGAAAGAGCAGCACGAAAACGACATAAATCAGCGCGATGGCAGGCCGATAGAAGTAGTTGTTATCGCTCGTGATGAATTTACCCAGCTCGTCGATGAAGAGGCCGAATCCGAGCCCGGCCACGACTGCCGCGGCCCTCCGGACCCGCTGCCCGAGGTAACTCAGCAACAGGAGGACTCCCGCAACCATCAGTGCGCCTCCCCACAGCATGTGCGCGATGTGGAGGCCGCCCCCGCCAAGGCGCGGATAGCCGGTCACCCCAAGGAAGAAGCGCACGCCGAGAAAGGCCGCTACCGCCGACACAAGGAAGGTCTCCAGCAACTTGCCGGCATCGAGATTGCGAATGAAGAACGGCCGGGCAAGGGGCTTTTCCATCCGCTTGGAGACGACTACGAATACGGGGTGCTGGTGGGCATCCGCTGGCTCAGTCCCATGAGAATGCGGACACTCAGGATCAGGATGAGAATCAGAAATGCAATCGGCGCGAGGGAATCAAGCGTCGCCACACCAAAAAGCGTCAGCACAACGCGCAGCAGGGAGATGGCGGCAACCACCAGGCCGACTGCGCGAACCCACCCAACCTCGTCAACCGCCGCCGCGACCGAAAAGACAGCGATGGAAATGAAGAGTGCCTCATCGGCAAAGTCCTCGATCACGGTCCACGCGTGGGCGCCGTCCGGACCAGGGTTCGTCAGCGCCAGGATGACCGCAACGATGTTCGTGACCAGCTCAGAGATGGCGAGTAACGCGGTGCCGACCAGCAGCCACCGGCGCCAGGGCGCGCCGAGCGCCAGGGCGAACGCGAGAAAGAAGGCTAGAGTCACCACGCCCAGGAGCTGCTGGACGAGGATCACCCCCGTATGCGCCGCGTAGAAGTCGGCGATCGCGCGACCGGTCCACCTTGCGCTGGGGAGCGAGACCATTGCTCCAGCCACCAACAGCGTCACGGCGAATGCGATCCCCCACCACCCTCCACGCTGGCTGGTTATTGACGGCTTTATCAGCTTCGTTTCCGGCATCGGCCCAGTCTACGGCGCCGCCGAATCAGTCGCCGGAACACCCGGTTGGCGAGCACCGGCCGGCAAGCGGAGGAGACGAGGAGTTCTCGTCTCAGCGGTCAGTCAGCCCAGGACCCGCGCTTCTCGATTCCTGATGGGTCTGGTCACCTGTTTCGCCACGCACGATGGCATCCCCGCCGTCGCGCGAGCCGTCGCTGTGGCTTACTTTGGCGACTGCCTAAGGCCTAGAACGTTCCTATTAGCATCTTTGACCTGGGCAATTAGCAGACCTCTGCCGACGTCTTTGATGTCCTGATGCATTGTCGCGCCAGCCTCCAGTAACGTCTTTAGGGTTACTTTAATATCGGCAACCTCTGTGTAGGCGATGACGTCTTGGCCGTTGGGATCTAAGCCAACTTCTAGGTCATTGAGCCTGTACCCGACGTAATATGCCGCATCGGCATAGGGCTCAACTCCTAAAAATTTGCCAAACAGAACTTTTGCACCCTCCAAATCCTTTGCCGGGTAGACGATGAGTTTGATGGATTGAGCCATTAAAGAATCCTCCTATTGAAATTGCTGCCTGTATGCCGAGTGTAGGTGCGGCTCGGTGACCGCGCTTCTTGATTCCTGACCGGTCTGGTCAGTCAGGTGCCGACATAGGCCGCGAGGTGCTCGCCGGTGAGGGTGGAGCGGGCTCGGTGAATGGCGCTTCTCGATTCCTGATCGGTCTGGTCTGTTTGGGGCCAGTCTTCAGCTCGCCGCTCTCTTCACGAGCGCTCCGATCTTTGCCTCGTCGGCGGCGGTCAGCTTCGTCAGAGCGAAACTGGTCGGCCACATAGTGCCTTCGTCGAGGTGCGCCGCGTCGCTGAATCCGAGCGTCGCGTACCTCGTCTTGAACTTCTGCCCGCTTTGGAAGAAGCAGACGACCTTGCCGTCCTTGGCATACGCGGGCATCCCGTACCAGGTTCTTGGCGAGAGGGCTGGCGCGCTGGCCTTGATGAGAGCATGGAGCCGCTTGCCCATGGCGCGATCTCGTTCCGGCATCTCGGCGATCTTCGCGAGCAAGTCTCTTTCCCCGTCCGCCTTGTTCGCGGCCGTCTTCGTCTCTTTGACGCGCTCCTTTATCGCGGCTCGTTCCTCGGCCGAGAATGCCTCCCGACTCTTTTTCGGGGTGGTGCTCTTGGCGGACTTCCGGGTGGCTTTCATTAGAGGCTTCCTCCCTGCCAGTATTGATGGGAACACCCTCATACTATGGTGCCTGTTGCGGCGTTGGCTTCTCGAAAGCTGCTCAATCGCATCGCTGCCAATCGAAGTCATCAAACGCGTGGAACGTTGCCCTCCCGCCCGTCTGATGACAGCGGTGCACCGTCCGCCGGCTCACGCCCCTCTGGCTCGCCACCTCCATGACCGCCCGCCACTATTCCCCTCATGAGGAAAAGTGAGACGCATCAGCCGAAGTACCTGTGACGCAGCACAGAACAGCGTTCGTGCTTCAGCCGGGCTTCGCAGCGGCTGGCAACATGGGTCGGTGCATCGCGTGCTTAATCCCGCGGCTCACCAGCCAGATTTGGACCGGATAAGTGGTAGCCAGCCCGAGGGCCATGGCGATCTGCATAGTCAACCAATACGCTGCGTGGTCCGGTGTGAGATGTGGATGCGGAAAGAACACGAAGAAGACGAGCGCCATCCAGGCAAACATGCCGATTTCGAATGCGATCACGGAGAGCGTGTCCGCCCTGATGGCCTGGGAGAGCGCTACGCGGGCTGACAGATTGCTCATCGGCTTGATCGCGAGGTACTGAAAGAGAATTCCGAACACGTACGCTAACGCGAAGTCGATGATGTACTCGGGCCAGAGGACCGCGCCGGCGATGGCCACCCCGGTGAGGAAGACCAGCCACTCGCCGATGATGTCGCCCAGCGCGCACCCAGCTCCGCAATGCGTCGCCGAGATGAAGATTCCGTGCCACCGCGGGCTTGGTTTG
>VBIS01000286.1 GCA_005880605.1 Chloroflexota bacterium | reverse complement strand
CCGACCCATGCGTACTCGTCGACGTGGACATGAAAGTTGCGCTCGACGGTCGCCATGGCAGCGGCCGGGCCGCCGTAGGCATAGGCGGCGTCGATCTTCGCGCTGCCGCCGGTCGAAAGCGGTACCCAAAGGTCGCGCGGGATGGAAAGCATGGTGACGTGCTTGGTGGCCGGCTCGACCCGTACCAGGATCATCGACTGCGTCAGGGGGGACTTGTTCTTGCCATCGTCGTCGGAACCGAGCAGCAGGACCGTGAACGGCGCGCCCGGTGCGGTCGACCCGTTCGGGCTTGCCTTTACACCTGGACTGTTGCTCGGCGGCACCACGACGGTCTGGCCCGTCTGTCCGACCCCCGCAACCACCACGGGAAGGAAGTAAGCGGCTGCGCCCCCCGTCCCAGAGAGCAGCAGGCAAAAGAGGGTAAGGCTAAGCAGACGCACAGGGTGCAAACGTGATGCGCGACGCCGCCTTGCAGGCCCCCGATCTTCCATCAGAACGTACGAATCATGCGCTTTTCAAATTGGAGATTGCTAAGAAACGTCGCAGGGTAACACCCGCTCGCTGGATTAGCAAACGGACTGAACTATAGAAAGGCTACGGTTTTCCGCCGCCGAGGCTGCGGTTTCAGTTCGTGTTCAGCAGGTGTAGTCGGTGTCGAAGCCTCCGTGGAGGTACTGCACAAACCAGACTGGACGTCCCGAAAAGCCGGTCCCGCAGGAGGCGCGGGCCCGGCCGGCGGAGCTTGACCCGGTGGCCACCCACTCGGCCAGGACACCGGAAACCGGCAGATTGCCGGTGATGGTGCGCCACTGGTAGCCGGTCGAGTAGACACCGACCGCCGCCGGCGACTGCCGGAGGAGCGTGTCGACGATGCCCTGGATCGTGTACTGGTTCAAGCTCAGGTCCGCGGACGACCAGCTGTTGCTGGTTTCGACATCGAGCCACCAGCTGCTGGGGCTGGTTGCGCCCTGCGAGGTGGCATAGGCAATCGAGCGCGAGGCTTCGCTGCAGCCCACCCCCCAGGCCGCCTGCTGGGGCGAGGTGCCCTGGATCGAGGCCGATTGCGTTACGCACTCCGGGGTGCTGTGCTTGCCGTCGACCTGCGTGTAGATCGGGTCGTAGCCGGTGTTGATGTAGAGCGCGGCGTTGGGCGTGTGGCCATATTCATCCGCCAGGCACGGGTTGTAGTGGACGAAGGGGTAGCCACCGTTGACGCCGACGATGCCGAAGGCCCCGGTCGGGTAGTGGCCGCCGCATTGCGGGTAGCTGATGTCGTAGCCGGTCGATCCCGAGATGTAGGCCATGGCGCCGACCTGGTTGGCCACGAGGACCCCGGCAGTGGACAGGACCGCCGCGATCGGCAGTAGGCGACGCAACCAGTGGTTCATGGGGCCGCCCTATTGTGTCGACAAGTCGAGGTTCAGTCAATGCGGGGGACCTTGACCGGACGTGACAGCTTTACTGTCGGGTAAGCGTCCTCACCAGGCGTTCGTTAGACTGCGGCCACCCAGTTTGGTCCCGGCTGCAACGGAATCCGGGTTGCCGGTGTCTCATAGGGTGTGGCGTACGCCTTGAGCCTGCCGACTGACGAGCCCCTTCGCCAGCGAGCCGTTGCCGGCGACGAAGCGGCCTTCGAGTCGCTGATCCGACCACTGGTCGAGCCCGGTTTGCGGCTCGCCCTATCGATGCTGGGGAATCGCCGCGACGCCGAGGACGCCACCCAGGAGGCGCTGACCCGCGCCTGGCGCAAGCTCCATCAGCTCCGGCCGGGGATGCCGGTGCGGTCCTGGTTCTTCGCGATCGTCGCCAACCAGTGCCGCAACCTGCGGCGGACGCCATGGTTCCGGCTGACCTCCGTGGTCGACGTGGTCCACCGCCAGGCGGCGCCGGAGCCCGACGTCGAACATCTCGACCTGGAGCGGGGCCTGGGTCAACTTCCGGCCGCTGACCGCGGCGCCCTTTTCATGCACTTCTACCTTGACCTGCCGATCGAAGAAGTCGCCGCTACCTTCGGCGTCTCGCCGGCCGCCGCGAAGTCTCGTATCTATCGGGCCTGCCACCGGCTCCGGCCGAGCGTGGCCCTGGAGGAACTGGGATGAACGACCTCCGCAAAGACATCAACGCGGTGTTTGCCCGGCAGCAAGGCCAGTTGGGCGACGTGTCTTCGGCTAGCAGCCGCATGCTGGGCGTGGCAACCGTCGGCAGCACTGGCGATCGCCCGGTACGGACGGCCTTGGCCGGGATCACCCTGGTGCTGGTCGCGGCTGCGGCGGTCGGCGTATCGGTTGTGATTCGTGCGCTGCATCCGACGAATGTCGTCACCTCACCACATTCGAAATCGATTGTGGTCTATCCGCCGTTGTCGCGGACGACGCTCCCCGCAAACGGGTTGATCGCCGTCTCGGCAAACCCGAAGAACGTCACCGGCGGGGAGGTGGGCGACATCTATCTTGTGCACGAAGGCGCCGCCGCAAGGCGCATCATCGGTTCCGCTGGCGACGGCGTCGCCCAGGCGTGCCCAAGGTTCTCCCCTGATGGGCGGAGGCTCGCTTATGGTGAAGCCCGCGCCTCCGATCCGGTCACGACCTTCCGAGGCGTCTGGCCGGTTTCGGATCGAGCGGTCGTCGTGGTCGGAATAAACGACCGTGGCGACCCATCCTCACCGATCGTACGGGTCACTCTTCCCAGGGATCCTGGGCAGATCGCCTGCCCCAAGTGGTCCCCAAGCGGCAGGCACGTGGCCTTCCGCGTCGGATCCGAACTCTGGGTCGCCGACGCCGCTTCAGGGAAGACGGCCGTGTTCCCGGTGACCGAGGCGCCATGGGGGCAGCAGGGGTTTGAGTGGTCTCGCGACGGGTCCCTCATCGCCGTGTCGGAGCCCGGGCATCCTGGGCATATCCGGGTGGTACGTATGGACGGCAGCGGGTCGACACTAATCCCGGTGACTGGCGCTACGCCTGGGTCCCTGGGTTGGAGCGCCGGCGACGCGAGGATCCTGTACATCGTCACCGACGATTCGGGCGATGGGCTAGGGGTCCGCGCTGTGGGCGTCGGTGGAAACAACGACACTAAGCTCCCGGACTCGACCAGTCTCCACCGGTTCTACTACGCGGTCATCTCGCCTGACGGCACACGGGTCGCGTATCTCCAACGTACGACAGGATGCATGCCCATCGGTTGCAATGAGCCGGCGCACCTCGTAGCCATGGGGATC
>VBIS01000017.1 GCA_005880605.1 Chloroflexota bacterium | reverse complement strand
ACTCGGTGGTGGTCTCGACCCCGGTATGCACGCTGGCCGGGCTCGCCCCGGTGGCGTCGTTGCTGGTCTCCGTGCCCGTCTCTACCGCTGTCGTGTCCGGCGGCGGAGTGGCCCCCGTGTCACCGCTGCCGTTCGCCGAGTCTGCCGATGCCTGCGCGGAGGTGGTCGTCTGGTGGCTGTCACCAGCGCTGGCCGAGCTTCCGTTTGCGTCGCCGTCATCGCTTGGCCCGTTCCAAGCGGTCTTCCCCGGGGAGAACGTGATGACTTCCGAGGCCGCACTCCGCTTGCTGATCGCTGCCGGATCTGCCGAAGGGGCGGTTTTAGGGATTGTTGGGACTGGGTTCGTCGGGGCTTTGCTCGAGACAATAACCATCAAGGGCGTGCTTGCCTGGTGGTACGCGGGAGACCAGGTGATGTTGCCGTAGCTGGCGGAACGTCCGATGACCAGCAAGACACCGGCGATCAGGCCGGATAATTTGAGCGACCAGGTCGACCTGGAAATTAGGACGTCGTTTTCGTCGTCGGTTTCGTACTTCGCGGCACGCAAAAACGTGTCATCGGTAGTCACTCTCTGTTTCCCTCCAGCGTTTCCCGGTTTCTCCCCGTTATGTAACTGTGAGTTAACGGCGGCAACGATCCGTCGAGTTGTGAACTTAGTCCTAACAGTAGGCGCTGCCCGAGTACGATGTCAAGTGGCAGACACAAAAGCTGACAGCAGCGGTGGCAGCATCGCAGGGAGTGACCCCTCCGCAGCCTGGGGCTCATCCTTTATGATTTCGGCCATCCTCAGGATCAGGTTCCTCCTTGCCCCGCTGGCCATGCTGGCCGTCCTGGCGGCCTGTTCGGCGGAACCGCTCAACGTGCCCCTCACGTTCCAAAGGAACATCCAGCTTCCTAAGGACGTCGGCTCGCCGGCCATCGATCTGCTCACCCTGGACTCGGGTGCCGGCCGTCTCTATGTCCCCCACGGCAGCGCCAACACCCTTGAGATCATCGATTCAAACTCCTCAAGGTTCTTGACAACATCAAGATGGGTACCTCTGCGGATGCGATCGACTACGACCCGGTTTACGGCCTGGTCCTCGTGAGTCTCGACAGCAAGGTCCTGGGCGTCATCGATGAAAAGACGCGCAAGGAAACCGGCAAAATGCCACTCCCGGGGAAGCCCGAGTTGAGGGCGATCGACAAGCAAGGGCAGGTGTTTCAGGCCATCAACGACAAGGACGAAGTCCTGTTGATCGATCCCGTGACCCGATCCGTCGTGAAGACCTATAAGGGCTGCGATATCAAGTCCCCCACCGGTGTGGCCTTCGACCCGGATCAGCAGCGTCTATTCGTCGCGAATTCGATCCCGCACACCGCTAACGAAGTCTCGGTGATCGACGTTCTGGTCGACAGGTGCCTGGGGACGATTGATGTCGACCACTCCCCCGACCAGGTCGCCTTCAACTCCCATCTGCATCATGTCTATGTCGCGAACGCCGGAAGCAACAACGTGACGGTCATCGACACGGTCAACCTGAAGCCCGTGGGCGTCGTGGGAACCGGAAAGCAAGCCGCGACGATTGCGGCCGATTCCGTCACCGACACCGTCTGGGTTGCAGCAGCACGGTCCGGCATCGTCGCCAAATACCACGACCCCTAGGCACTAGCCGCGTTCGGGCGCGTCGACCATGCCCCAGGCATCCATCAGGAGTGCCTGCAACGTGGTGTAACCGATGTGGCCGAAGCCATGGTCGCCCCACTGGGTGCCCCAGCTGTTGGCGAACTTGAAGATGCGATTCCGCCGGTCGAAGCCGACGATGCAGATGGCGTGGCCGCCAAGGTACTGGCAACCGGGCTCGGGCATCGGGATGATGCCGCCGGGGGCATCCATGAACCGTTCGTGCACCATGACGCCGGCGACGAAGCAGTTGGTCATCAGGTACGCCTCCATCTCGATGACGCTGTTGAGCCGGGCGTAGCTCTTGGCACGATACGGCGTGGCCGCCTTACGTTGCTCCGGCGTCGGCGGCACGTTGATGCGCTGAACGTTGTAGGGCATGCAGTCGAGGCTGCAAACGCCCTGTTCCTGGATGATCTTCATCGCCTCGCGAATCGTCATCCCTTCATCGGCGGGTTGCTTGCGCCGCTGGCTATAGATGTAGAGCGGCGAGAACTGGTGATGCGGATCCGCAAGCGTCCAGTGATGCTCGAGTCCTTTCTGGAAGGTCTTGTCGTAATAGGCCGTCGCGCAAGCGACGCAGGTCCCCGCCGGACCCTGGTCGAAGACCGGCGGCAGCAAGGGTGAGTGGTCAACTTGCTCGGCGAGCGAGGTCGCCTTCAGGAAGGGCGTGATGCTGTAGTCCCGGTGGTCGTAGGGGTCCTTGATGCAGCCGAGCGCGTATCGAGGCATCGAGGGTGTGACGGAGGAAGCCACGATTTCCCGCTGAGTACGATGGTCGAATGGCCCAGGTGAATTCGACCGTCCGCGTACGTTACGCCCCGAGCCCGACCGGGGCCTTGCACCTGGGAGGAGCCCGGACCGCGCTCTTCAACTACCTGTTCGCCCGTGGCCAGGGGGGACAGTTCCTGCTGCGCATCGAGGACACCGACCGGGCCCGCTTCAAGCCCGGCAGTCAGGAGCAGATCGAGGAGGGCCTGCACTGGCTGGGCATGAACTGGGACGAAACCCCACTGGTCCAGTCAGAACGAAAGGGCATCTACGAGAAGGCGGCCGCCGGTTTGATCGCCAGCGGCGCCGCCTACCGCTGTTTCTGCACGCCGCTACGGTTGGAGCAGATGCGGGCCGAGCAGCGTGCCCGGCACGAACCCGAGCGCTACGACCGTCGCTGCCGTGCCATTCCGTTGGATGAGTCAGAGCGCCGCGCGGCCGGCGGCGAGCGCTTCGTCGTACGCCAGGCGATGCCGCTCGAAGGCACGACGACCCTGCAAGACCTGGTGATGGGCACGGTGACCTTTCGCAACGAGACACTCGACGACCACGTCCTCCTGAAGTCCGACGGCTTCCCCACCTATCACCTGGCTTTCGCCGTCGACGACCACGAGATGCGGATTAGCCACATCATCCGGGGCGACGGATGGCTTCCCTCGGCGCCCAAGCATCTGCTGCTATTCCAGGCGTTCAACTGGCCGCCGCCGGCCTTTGCGCACCTCCCCCTGGTGCTCGGTCCGGACAAAAAGCCCCTGGCCAAGCGACATGGCGCCAAAGACGTACTCGAGTATCGCGAGGCCGGCTATCTTCCCGAGGCGGTCGACAATTTCATCGCCTTCCTCGGCTGGTCACCGGGGACCGAAGAAGACATCCTCACCATGGATCAGCTGATCGAGAAATTCTCCATCGAAAAGATTCAGGCCAGCCCCGCCATGGCCAACCTGGAGCGGTTGGACTGGTTGAACGGTCAGTTCATCCGCCGGCTGACGGCGGATGAGCTCGCGGCGCGGCTGGCGGCCCGCATGCCGCAGGTGCCGGTGGATTCGCTCAAACCGCTCATGCCGTTGGTGCAGGAACGCCTGCGCACCTTGAACGAGGCTCCCGACATGCTGCGCTTCTTCTTCGAGAACCCGGACAGCTACCGGCCCGAGCAGCTCGTTCCCAAGGGGCGCGACGCCGCCGCCACCGCCCAGGCGCTCGCTGAGGCCGCGACCACACTGCGGGCACTGACCAGCTGGACGCCGGAGTCGATCGAGACAACCCTGCGTGGACTGGCCGAGCGACTCGGGTGGTCGTCCAAGGATCTCTTCATGGCGTTGCGGGTCGCCATCACCGGTCGCACCGTGACGCCGCCGCTGATCGAATCGATCAGCCGGCTGGGCAAGGATACGGTCGTTGGTCGGCTGGATCGCGCCGGCCAGAGCCTTCGCGAACCGGCGCCAGGTTAAGGCCGGATCGGCGGCAGGGGCCAGTAGCGCCAGCCAACGCGCGCCCGAATGTGGCGGCGCATCACCGGTCCAAACTGTCGCGAGTCGGTACTGGACGCAGGGTTGTCCCCCGCCAGGAAAAACGCGCCTTCGGGGTCGATCGCTTGGATCCGCTTGACGATTTCCAGATCGGGCCGATCGGGCCGTCGGGCTACGACCACGTCCCCGATCTGCAAGCGCGTCGCCTCATCGATGGGCCGCGCGACGATCAGCGAACCCGAAGGTAATCGCGGTGCCATGCTGTCGCCATTTACACGCAGCGGGTAGACTGATTTCAGGATCAGTGGTTCATCCTAGTAGGAGGAATTGACACCATGAATTTGATGGAATGGATTCGCCCCAGCCGGACCGTGGAAGCCCACTGCGACCTGCCGTGCGGAATCTACGACCCCGAGCAGGCGCGCATCGAGGCGGAGTCCGTCTACAACATCATCAAGAAATACAACGACTCGAAAGACGAGGTCTATCGGCAGCGGGCCATCATCATCAAAGAGGAGCGCGCGGAGCTGGCCAAGCATCATCTCGATGTCCTCTGGAGTGACTGGTACAAGCCCGAGAAGCATGACGCCAAGTTCCCGCAACTCAAGGACACCCTGAAGCAGGCCGTCTCGCAGGGCTCAAAGGTCAAGGCATCGGTAGACCTGAACGATGCCCAGAAGTTCCTGGATCTGATCGACCAGGTCGACCAGATCTGGGAAAAGGCCGGCGGCCCGCAAGAGACTCGCGTCGCCCGGCCAGCGGCGACCCCGACTCGCGCCTAGCGCCGCTGGGAGCGTCGCCGACCCGTCAGGACGACCACGCAAGCCGGGAATCGGCATCGAGAAAGCTGCCGTGCGTCACGGCTTGCGCGACGCCGGCCCCGTGGATCGCAATGTCCGTTGTGATCGGCAGGATGAACAGGTCGAAGCTTCCCTTGGTCAGCATCAGGAAAGCTATCGATCTCCCGTCGGGCGACCAGACCGGCTGGGAAATCACACCCGACTGGATCAGCACCGCTGCTTCGCTCGGGTAGGGTCGCTGCTCGCGCGTATAGGTGGGCGCCAGTGGCATCACAAAGAGGTCGTCGCTCCCCGCGCCGGCGCGGATAAAGGCGATGTAGCGACCGTCGGGCGAGAGGGCAGGTTCGAAATTCCGGCCAAGATCCGGTGAGAGGTAGACCGTCGCGCCCGTCCTTAACGACATCCAGGTCAGCCGCGCGACCGGCTCCGGCGGCGCGCCACCATAAAGATAAGTGGTGTAGACGAGCTGATCGCTGACGCCCGGACGGTAGCTTGGGTCGCTGTCGCCGCCGGTGTAGGCGAAGGGCTGCACCAATCGTCGCGATTGGCCGCTCGCCAGGTCGTACGACCATAGGCCGAGGTCGTTCGGCCGCAGGTTCTGCGGACTCGAGGGCTGCTTGCCGCGGTCGGTCAGATAGACGATCCGCTGGCCCGCACCGTCGAAGCCGGGGGCGAACGCCCAGAGTGAACCCTCGGCCGCGGACGACGGCGTCAGGGTCTGACGGTTCTGGCCGTTCGGATCGCTCACCACGATGGTCGAGCTCTGGTCCTGGAGCTGTGCGAGGGCAATCCGATCGCCGGACGGGGTCACCGCCGGGTCCTTCACACGAGACGCGAACCGTAGCCGGGTCAGCTGCGTCCCCGAGAAGCGGTAGAGAGCGCGACCTTTTGTGGCGTAGAGGCGGCCTGGAACGGGAAGCTGCTTGACCGGCAGCACGACTCGTCCTGGATCGTGCGCGACCGGGGTGCTTGACGTACATCCGGCTAGGGCCAGTATCGCCGACAAGAGAATGACTACTGGACCTCGGGTCATGGCAGCAGGTCCCCGCCAAAGAGCTGGCGCAGGTAGCCGTGGATTGCGCATGAAGAGCGCGAGCTGGGTGAGGCGCACCAGGTCGAGGTCGGTTTTGACGTGACCGTTGAGGTCCTGGGCGAAGGTAGGCAGGGCGGTCACGAGGTCCATGCCGGCGGTCCGTTGCTGAATGGCGAGCAGCAGTTGCTGCTGGCGAACCGATCGGCCGAAGTCACTCAATAGGTCGCCGTGCCGGGAACGGACGTACTGGAGCGCGTGCCGGCCGTCGAGGTGCTGCGGACCCGCGGCGAGATACACCCGCTCCGTGCCATATCCGCTGTCGCTGAAATCGTTCGGATAGTTGTCGTCGAGCACGGGATGGAGCACGTCGAGGTCGATCCCGCCCACGCGATCGACGACGCGCACCAAACCGTTGAGGCCGACCCAGGCGTAGTAATGGATCGGAATCTTGAAGGCCTTCTCCACGGTGGCGCGAGCCAGCGCGGCGCCACCCTCCGCGTAGGCCAGGTCGATCTTAGCGCTCGGATGTCCGGGGATCTCGACCCAGAGATCGCGTGGCAGCGAGAGCAAGGTGACCTGGTGGGTCGCAGGCTCGATCGAGACCACGATCATGGTCTGCGAGAGCAGCGCATCCTGGCGGAACTTCTGGTCATTGTCGCTGCCGAGCAGGAGGATATTGATTCGCCGTTTCGAGTCGAGCGGCGGCGGGGTCGCCACCGGGGCGCCGGCGACCCGCCCGAGCGATGGGTCATGCGGCTCCAGCAGCGCCAGCACCGGGGAAAGATAGATAAGAAGGCCACTGATCATCACCAGGGCGAGCGCGATTGCGCCCAGCGCGATCCAGCGCACCCGGCGAGACCCGGGCGCATCGGGCACGCCGGTGGCCGGCGAGTGATTCATGCTTCCCGCGCAGGCGGCGTTGCCTGCCCTCCCAACCTATTAGGCGTGGCCGACGCCGACGCCGTCAAGTCGCCCGTTTGAAAGGCGGCCCGTAATCCTGAGAACTGGATGAGAAAGCGTTACGCAATCGTGGCGGCTAACCGCGAACAGAGAGGCGAATACTAAACGTTACGAGAATTAGAGAGATGCACCAGCCAGGAAATATCCTCTCGCTGCGCTTTGGCTCTCCGGCGGTACCGCACGAATATCGCACCCCTGCTCAGCTGACCTTCTGCTACCAGTGTCACTGCGCCGTCGACCTGGGCGCCACCACGACGGCACTGCGGTCGGGACATTGGGCGCGGATCGGCACCTGCGCGCACTGCGGGACCACGATCACCCGGATCCTCAAGGCAAGTTAACATCGATCGGTGACGTCCCGGCCGTCCCGGCCTGCCGCGCGCCGCGCCCGCCGGGCCGCCCCCAACCCTGACGCCGTCGAGGTCCATGCAGCGAATCAGCAGGGCCGCCCGGATAAAGAGTCGTATGCCATGATCCTGGCCTTTGCAGCGGCGCTGCGCTCGACCTGCCTCAGCCGCAAAGTCGGCTGTGTCATCGTGCGCGACGGCCAGGTGATCGCGACCGGCTACAACGGCACGCCGAAGGGCACCTGGCACCCGCAAGAGTTTCCCAAGCCCTGTCCCTGCGTTGGAGGGATCAGTGGCGCCGACCTCTCGCTCAAGTACTGCGCCCACGGAGAGGCCAACGCCCTGGCGCAGAGCGCCTACCGTGGCTCCTCAACCGCCGGTGCCGACATTTTCTGCACCAACTTTCCCTGCATCGAGTGCGTCAAACTCCTGATCAGCGCCGGCATCCGATCGATCTATTACGTGCACGGCTACCCTGACCTGAGCGGCTTGCGCGACCGATACCTCAGCCAGGCCGGCATTCCGACCCACGCTATCGCGTGGTCACGGATTCAGCCCCATCTGTCGGCGCTGGCGAAGGGGTAGCCGAGGCCTCGACCGCGGCCGGTTCCACCAGGAACGAAACGCTCAAGGCCGGGTGGGGCCGTGCGGGAAGCGCCGCGGCAGACGGCAGCAGGGTGGCACAGGCGGCGGCGGCGAGCAACCAACGACGCCAGGAACCGCCCATGGTGACGCAACGGCGGCGGCAGGCGGCACCAACCCGGCGTCGCCGGGCTGCTCCACTCGCGCCATGCGGGCGTTACAGCCGGGGGCTCGCCGCCGGCAATGCGTGGGGCTGGCGGGGTGCGCCCGCCCGACGCACCGACCGCGCGTAGCGCATGGAATCGAGCGCGGCTTTTCGAGGCGCCACCTTCTGCGCCAGCCCGACCCAGAATGCGGCAGGGCCGGCGTATCGATCGCGAGGCACCTCGTCCGCGGCGTAGGCATAGACCCGGCTGGCGTCGCGGAGGAGCACGCCACCGTCGGCTTGGGTGAGGTAGACCAGGCGCGGACCCATCTCGGCGATCAAGCGAACGGCCTCGCGATCGTCGACCGGACCGAACAAGGCGTGGGCGTCGGCCGCCGTAAGGGCTACGCTATCAGCCGCGCTCAACGCCGGTTCCAGGACCCGTCGCGTCATCCGGGCATTGGTCCACCACAGGAGGTCGGCCTCGA
Source organism: Chloroflexota bacterium (assembly GCA_005880605.1). Taxonomy (GTDB): domain Bacteria; phylum Chloroflexota; class Dormibacteria; order CF-121; family CF-121; genus CF-13. The sequence goes on along the minus strand of VBIS01000017.1, from coordinate 4,996 downwards.
GCAGCAAGGCGGAATGACCGCTGCGGGCTCGGGCCATGGTCAGCGCTCCCAACGCCGCCGAACGGGCAGGCTCGACCGAGAGGCTGTACCCAGAGACCACCGTCAGCGCGGCGGTCACCGCGGTCGGCGGCAGCTCATCGAGTCGTAGCGCTAGATCGGCACCGCGGTCAACGCGGCGATCCGGTGCCTGCCCGTCGGGCTGATGCCATTCCGTGGTTCGCATGCCGGTCGCGGTCCGCAGCCATTGCAGCTCGACCTTGAGCCGTTCGAGGGCGACACGCGCCTGGCGGCCGGCATCGTCCTCTCCCAGCTTGGCAACCAGCGCAGTGCGAACCCCCAGCGCCGCGGCGTGGGCTGCGAGCCGGGCTGCTCCTCCACCCAGAATCGCAAGCCCGTCGGCAGTGCGTTCCTGCGCCACGTCACCGACGGCGAGCCAGTCCAGGGCTCGGCTCATCGGGTCATGATATAAGCGGCCCCCGGTGTGGAAAGGCCGCGTGTAGTCAGTCGTCGACGGGGCGCTTCTTGTCGGCCGGATGTGGATTCGGGGTCGGAAGCACGGTCGGCAGCGGACGGCTCGAGGCCTTCGGGATCGGCACAGAGGCGGCTCGTGGCGACGCCACGACCCGCATCGCGCGCGAGGGTGGCGCGGCTGGAGTAGCGCGCGTGCCGACGACGACGTTGGTGGTCGACACCATCGGTTCTGACCGGTCTTGAACCTCGACGGCAGCAGGAATCGTGAGCGAGAGATCGAGCTGGCGGCTGCTGACCGGGCCCAACAGCAGCGAGGTCAGCTGGTAAAGCGCAAGGCCGGCCGCGGCGACGAGCATGGCCGCGGCCGACACCATGCGGCCGCTAGCAACGCCCGGTACCCCTGGCACGAACTGCATGGTACGGGCCGTCCATTTCGAGCCGATAGTCCATGTGGACCATTACGGCGGCCATTTGGAGGGCCGCTAGAGTGGAGTCATGGCGAATCGACTGGCGCACGAGACCAGTCCCTACCTGCTGGAGCACGCGGAGAATCCGGTCGACTGGTACCCCTGGAACCCCGAGGCGCTGGCACGGGCGCGTAAGGAGAACAAACCGATCCTGCTGAGCATCGGCTACAGCGCCTGTCACTGGTGTCATGTGATGGCCCGCGAGTCCTTTGAAGATCCCGAGACGGCGGCGGTGATGAATCGGGACTTCGTCGCCATCAAGGTCGACCGTGAAGAGCGGCCGGACCTGGACCAGGTGTACATGCGAGCGACCCAGGCGATGACGGGGTCCGGCGGATGGCCGATGACCGTCTTCCTGCTGCCTGATGGAACGCCCTTTTTTGCCGGGACCTATTTCCCATCGAGCGAACGCTTCGGCATGCCCTCGTTTCGTCGCGTCCTGGCGGCGGTCGCCGAAGCCTTTACCAACCGGCAGCTGGAAATCGAGCAGACAGCCAACCAGGTCCGCGAGTTTTTGAAGCGACCTCCGCTGCCGCTGGCGGCAGGATCACTCGAACCGACCCTGCTGGACGAGGCTTATACGCGACTGGCGCGCGAGTACGACGCCGCCAACGGCGGATTCGGCGGGCCTCCCAAGTTTCCCCAGCCGATGCTGCTCGAGTTTCTCCTGCGCACCCACGTCCGCACCGGCCAACCAGCCGCGCTCGAGATGGCAACCGATACGCTGCGCGCCATGGCCGCCGGTGGCATGTACGACCAGCTCGGCGGCGGCTTTCATCGCTACAGCGTCGACGAGCGCTGGCTGGTCCCCCACTTCGAAAAGATGCTCTATGACAACGCGCTCCTGGCCCGCGCCTATCTCGATGCCTGGCAGCTGACCAAGGAACCTGCCTTTGCTCGGGTCGTTGAAGAAACCCTCGCCTTCGTCCAGCGCGAGATGACGGCGCCGGACGGTGGCTTCTACTCCAGCCTCGACGCCGACAGCGAAGGCGAGGAAGGCCGCTTCTACGTGTGGACGCCGCGAGAGCTCGACGCCGTACTCGGTCCCGAGGGGGGAGCCGCGTTGGGGCGAGCCTTTGACGTGACCGCCCAGGGTAATTTCGAAGGCCGCAGCATCCTTCATCCGGTCGCGCCAGGCGCGATCGACCTGCTCGGTGTGGCCCGGGGTCGGCTGCTGGCGGTACGCGGACAGCGCGCCCGACCACATCGCGACGAGAAAGTCATCGCGGGATGGAACGGGCTGATGCTTCGGGCGTTTGCCGAGGCGGGACGCGTGCTGCGCCGGACCGACCTGGTCGCGGTCGCCGAACGCAATGCGCACTTCGTGCTATCGCAGATGCGAACGAGTCATCGAATGCGGCGCAGTTATAAGGATGGCCGCGCTCCCCTCGCCGGCTACCTCGAGGACCAGGCGGCCGTCGCCGATGGGTTGCTCAGCCTCTACGAAGCAACCTTCGATCCGGCCTGGCTCGACGACGTCCACGGACTGTTGAGCGAAATGCTGAGCGCGTTCTGGGACGATGCCGAGGCAGCCTTCTTCGATACGGCGGCGGACCAGGAGCGGCTCGTGGTGCGACCGCAGGATGTCACCGACAACGCCATACCGTCGGGAACGTCGATCGCCGTCGACGTACTGTTGCGCGCCGGCACACTGTTGGGCGAGCCATCGTGGATCGACCGAGCGCGCGTCGCCCTCGAACGGCTGGCCCCAACCGCGGCCAAGGCGCCGCAGGCGTTCGGCCGCCTCCTCGCTGCCCTTGATTTCTATCTCGGCCGCCCGGTGGAGCTGGCCGTGATCGGCAGTCCGGCCGAGCCGCAGACGAATAGCTTTCTCGAGGTCGTCAGATTGCGCTACCTGCCCAACCGGCTGATTGCCGTCGCCGCGGCCGGCGGCCGGCACCGACCGATGCCGCTGCTCAGCGACCGTGCAGCGATTGATGGAAACGTGACCGCGTATCTGTGCGAGGGCTTCGTGTGCCAGGCACCCACGACCGACCCGCTCGAGCTCGCCCGCCAACTGGACGCGTTCAGCGCAAGTCCGGTTGGATCCTGAGCCAGTTCTCGTAGTCCGCCGCCGTATTGATGTTGCGGAAGGATCGTAGCTCCGGATCCACCGCGCGCAGCTCGTCTGACCCGACGTAGCGCACAAAACTGCGGTCGAGCAGGCTCTTGATGCTGCGTTCGCCGGCGTCGAGGAGCTCTTCGATGCGAGGGGCCAGCTCGCGGACATAGAGCGCGCACACGCCCTCCGGCTCGAGGTCAGGGCGCGGCACCACCGCCTCGAAATCGCCGGCCAGCGCGCGCACCAAGCCGACCAGTGCCGGCTCGATGTCGGGCAGATCGCAGCCGGCCACAAAAACATGCCGCGCTTTCGCCGCGGCCAGACCCGCCAGCATGCCGGCGAGCGGGCCGAGACCCGGCTGATGGTCGGCGACGGCACGGACACCCTGAAACGGTGGGCGATCCGATCCGCCGGCAATGATGATCTCGTCGACCACCGGTGCAAGCCGGCGAGCGAGGTGCTCGATCAGCGTCCCATCGCCCGCCGGTAAGGTCGCCTTGTCGCGGCCCATGCGCCGGCTCAGCCCGCCTGCCAGGATCACGAGGCTACAGCCGCTTCGCATGGCATGAGCCTAACGGCCCGGCTACTGCCCGATCGCTCCGCTGATGTTGCAGAAGACGTTGGCGACCTGGTTACCCAGGATGATCAGCAACACGATCACGACCACCGCGATCAAGACCAGGATCAGCGCATACTCGATCATTCCCTGGCCGCGCTCGCTACGCATCCGACGAAAAACGGGTCGGAAAAGTCCACCTAAATGCATGCCTGCATTGTCCGTGACCGACCTTTCACAATCCGTTACGCGACCGTTTCAGGTCAAAGGTGCAAAAGACCGGCGCAACGCGCCGGTCTTTTCCGTTCCTGGCTGCCCGGTGATTAGGACGGAGAGACTGAGGCCGAGGCCGAGGCCGAGGGTGCCAGCGACGGTGCGGTTGACGGCGGATTGATGATCGTCGTGTTGCCGCCGACGCCGAACCAGTGCGCGACCGCGAAGCCGTAAAAGAGGATCGCCAGGATCACGATCAGGGCGATCAAGAAGATCGCAACCACCGCCGCGCTCGAGCCGCCATCGCCATCGTCATGTTCATGAACGACTGCCATAAATACCTCCCTGGTACGTCTTAGGTGATACCGTCGTTATCATATCAGTTGCCTGTCGCGACGTCAATCTGAGGGCCACATTGGCGGGCCCGGCTCGCTGACAGACTGGCTATCAGGAGATCCCTGCGTCGGTCACTCAGAGAAACCGAGGCCGGTGTGCATAAGTGGAAACTTCGTGTATAAGCGCCGACCGCCTGCTCAGGCCTTGCGGGCGACGTCGCGAACGGTCGCCTGTGCAATCGGGCGCACGACCATCTCGTCGATGTTCACATGGGGTGGCCGGGTGACGGCCCAAACGATGCAGTCCGCGATATCGGCGCCGGTCAGCGGCTCCATGCCCTGGTAGACGGCAGCCGCGCGCTGCTGGTCGCCCTTGAACCGGACCAGGCTGAACTCCGTGTCCACCATCCCCGGCTCGATCTCGGTCACCCGGATGGGCTCGCCGAGGAGCTCCAGCCGAAGCGTCCGGGTGATCGCCCGCACGGCGTGCTTGCTGGCCGTATACCCCACGCCGCCGGGATAGACCTCAAAGCCGGCGACGGAGCCCAGGTTGACGATATGCGCACGAGGGGCGCGCCGAAGCAGCGGGAGCATCGCCTTTGTCATCCGAAGGACGCCGAGCACATTCGTCTCCATCATCTGCACCCAGTCGTCGTCATGGCCATCCGCCAGCGGCTGCAGCCCGGCGGCCAGTCCGGCGTTATTGATCAGGATCTCGACCGCCGGATATCTGGCTTCGACAGCACGAACAAAGGCCTGGATGCTGGTGAGATCGCGGACATCGATGGGAATGGCCATCGCCCCCAAGTCCCTCGCGACCCCTGCCAGGCGGTCCTCGCGACGGGCCCCCAGCACCAGGGTGAAGCCTTCGCGGGCGAGAGCCCGTGCGGTG
>VBIS01000016.1 GCA_005880605.1 Chloroflexota bacterium | reverse complement strand
CGGCGTCGTATGGCTCGCGCTCGTCGCCAGCCGGCTTGGCGGCCTGACCCGCCTGACATTGATCAACTTGCTCTTCCTGCTCGCTCCACTGGTTATCGCCCCGCTCGGGCTGGCGCTGATTGATTTCGACGGGGGCCTGCCGTCGAGCCTGCTCCTGGTCGCGACCCGCGTCCAGCCGCTCGGGGCCGTACTCGCCGTGCTGGCGTTCCTGCTGCCGATCGGCATTCCGGCCGCCGCCATGGCGTCCGGGTGGCTGCTGGTCTGCGCCGTCGCGGCCCTCGGTGCGCTTGCCTACCTGATTCAGGGACGATCGCTGCACCCGGTGCGGCTCGCGACCGCCGCTGCGGTCGGATTCATGGCCTTCGGCGCGATCTGGCTGGTGCTCTCGCGCGCCGGCATAGCGCCGATCGGGCTCTCCCCCATCATCGTCGAGATGACCGCCGTCCACTTCCACTTCACGGGCTTCGCGGCGACGCTGATGGCCGCCCTGCTGCTGACTCGCCTGGGTCAGGATCGCAGCCTCGCCGGGCGCGCCGCGATCGCGGCCGCCCTGCTCCTCGTCGCTGGCTCGCCGGTGCTTGCGCTCGGCTGGGCGACACCGGTCCACCTCCTCCAGGTGGCCGGCGCGGTCCTGGTGGCAACCGGCGTGGTCGCGACCTCCAGCGTGCTCTTCTTCCGCAGCGGACGCCTGGTGGCACCGACCTCGGCCCGCCTCCTGCTGCGGCTGTCGGCGCTGGCTCCGCTCCTGCCCATGGTGCTGGCCGTCGAGTACAGCGCGGGCCACGTCTTCGGGTTTCCGACGCTCGACATCCAGGGGATGGCGCTCATCCACGGTGACCTGAACGCGCTCGGCTTCAGCCTGCTTGGACTGGTTGGCTTGTCGATCGGTGGGTCAGCAGTTGGCGACCCTAGCGCTCAGCGGCTGGCTTTGCGTTTCCGATCGACGTAATCGAGCAGCACGTAATCGCCCAGCCGGTCGGCGCTGGCGAAGAACGCGCGGCCGCCGTTCATGCGGGTCATCTGCTTGACGAATGACACGAGGTGATAGTCGTTGTCGAGCATGAAGGTGTTGATCACGATGTGCTCGCGGGTGCAGCGCTGCACCTCGAGCAGCGTCTTCTGGAAGGTTTCCGGTAGCGGCGGATAAAAGAAGACCGCTTGCTGGCCCTCCATGTGGGCGGTGGGCTCTCCGTCGGTCACGATGATGACCTGCTTGTTGCCCGTCTTGTGCCGGTTCAGAAACTGCCGGGCCAGCATGAGGCCGTGCTGAATGTTGGTTCCATAGATCGACTCGTTGTAGGTCAGCTCGGCGAGCTGGTGCGACTTGACCGGACGGGCATAGTCGCTGAAGGCGATCACCTGCAGGAAATCGCGCGGGAACTGGCTGCGGATCAGCGCGTCGAGCGCCAGCGCGACCTTCTTGGCGGCGTAGAAATAGCCGCGCAGCGGCATCGACCGGCTCATGTCGATCATCAACACCGTCGCCGATTGGGCGCTGAATTCCGACCGGTAGACCTCGAAGTCGTCGGTCTTGAGACGGATCGGGGTCTGCGAGCCGTCGCGGCGAAGCGCATTCATCAGTGTCTGTTCGACATTCAGGTTGAAGGCGTCGCCGAACTCGTAGACCTTCGTCTCATCCGACCGCTCGGAGCCGAGGCCGCGGACGCTGATGGGGTGGTCCCCGAAGCGGTCGTGCTTCAGCCGCGTGTAGAGGTCGCGCAGCGCCTTCTGGCCGATGCGACGCATGCCGCGCGGTGTCAGCTCCATGCCCCGCTTGCCGCGCTGGACGTAACCCTTTTTCTCCAGCTGCGCGGCGAGCTCGCTCATCTGGTCGGCCGCCTGGCGCGCATCGGGGCCCAGCAGCTGCTGCAGTTGCTGCGACTGTTCCGGTGTCAGCTGGCGGCCCTGGTACCCGTCGCGCAGCGCCGACTCCAGGTCCTCGATCCCTTGGAGCCGTTCCATCAGCGAGAGCGCCTCCTGCAGCGGCAGCGACTCGGAGCCGTAGAAGGCATACCGGCTGCCCAGCCCGGAGCGGGGTGACAGCAGCTCGAGGTGCGCCGCCAGTTCCGCCATCTGGTCCTGCAACTCGGGGTCGTTGAGGGTCGAGGCGAGCAAATCCTGCATCTGTTGGCGCATCTCCGGCGAGAGCGACTGCATCAAGGACTCCATCTGCGCCATCTGGCGCTCGAGGTGCTGGATCAGCTCGTCGAGCGTCTTGGGCGGGTTGGGACCGAAGAAATGACCGAAGCGCTGCATGAACTGCTCGAACTTCGGCGCTTTCCCTTCGAGGCGGTCGCGCAGCATCTGGTTGAGCGCCTTCATCATCTCTTTGATCTCGCCGAGGTGTTCGGGCTTCAGCTGCTGCATGGTGCGCGTCATGTTCTTGAAGTACGTCTGGGAAACCTGCTGCTTCAGCTCTTCCATCAACTTCTGAAAGGCCTGGGCCGCGCCTTCGTCCATGAATTCGTAATCGTTGAGCTCGCGGATCGCGCCGCCCACATCTTCGGGTAGGCGGTCGAGCGCCTCGAGCTTCTTCTTCGCGATCTTCTGCAGGACGCGCTTGGCGCTTTCCGGCGCTTGCTCCAATCGCTCGTTGATGCCCTGTCGCTCGCGTCGCGTGATCTCGCTCAATCGCTCCCGGATGTTGCTGAAAACGTCATTGAGGTTATATCGCTTCAATTGCTGCAGCCGCTTCTGGCGGAGCCGTTCCAGCATCTCCTCGAAGCCCGGAAGTTTGCGGCCTTGCTTGTCACGCCAACCGCGGCTCATCAACCGGTGCAGCGCGTAGTCGAAGTCGCCCCCCTGGAAGAGGTCTTCGGCTAGGCGATCGAACAGTTCCTCGGCATCGCGGCCGAACGGTTCCTGCGAACCGTCCCAGCGCTCATAGCGGTTGGAGCGTGCGACCACTCAGCCGGCGTAAACGGCCGCCCCGTCGAGCTCGGTCTTGTTGATCCGCTTGCTCAGGTGCAACCCCTCGAGGATGAACTCCACCCCCGAAGCAGCCAGCGCCGGCCGCTTGTCCAACCCTAGGCTCTTCAGCGCCTTTTCCATCCCGGGTAGCTCACGCATCATGGTGGCGTAGCGCTCCGCGGCCTGCAACTCCGAGACCTCAAAAGTGAGACCGGCGTCGAAGCGCTGCACCAGCTCGTTGAACTGCGTGGCCTCGAAGTGGCGCCGGAAGACATTGAGCACCGCCGTCTTGATGATCTTTTCCAGCACCGTCTGGTCGTCGCCCTCTTCCCAGGTCTCCATCTCGAGCTTGCCAGCGCTCGAGGGAATGATCGAGGGCAGATCGGTGATCCGTGGCACGGCGTCGGTCTCCCCAGTCCGCAGCGCGCGGCGCGAGGCGTTCGAGGCAAGGTTCTCGTAGTTGGTGATCGAGATCCGAACGCTGACGCCCGAGCGTTGATTGATCTTCGGGCTGCGCCGGGCCAGCTGCGTCACCTCGGCGACGATCTCCTTCATGAAGTCGGGCATGGTGACCGACAGCTCACGGTCCTGGAAATCGGTGCGCTCCTGCTCCACGATCCGAATCTCGTCGTCGATGTTGCGCGGGTAATGCGTACGGATCTGCGCCCCGAAGCGGTCCTTCAGCGGCGTTATGATCCGGCCGCGATTGGTGTAGTCCTCCGGGTTGGCGCTGGCCACCACATAGACGTCGATCGGCAGGCGCAGCTTGAAGCCTCGGATCTGGACGTCGCGCTCTTCGATCAGGTTCAACAGCCCGACCTGGATCGGCTCCGCCAGGTCCGGCAGCTCGTTGATGGCGAAGATGCCGCGGTTGGTGCGGGGTACCAGGCCATAGTGAATCGTCAGCTCGTCGGCGAGGTACTTGCCCTCTGCGACCCGGATGGGGTCCACCTCACCGATCAGGTCGGCGATCGACGTATCCGGGGTGGCGAGCTTCTCGCTGTACCGCTCATCGGGCGTGATCCAGCGCACCGTGACCTTGTCGCCCTGCGCCGCCACACGGTCGCGGCACGCCCGGCAGATCGGTGCGTACGGACTGTCGTTGATCTCGCAGCCCTCGATCACCGGGACCTGCTCGTCGAGCAGCTGCACCAGCGAACGGATCAGCCGGCTCTTGGCCTGGCCGCGCTCACCGAGGAAGACGATGTCCTGGCCGGAAAGGACGGCGTTCTCGACCTGCGGGATGACCGACCCCTCGTAGCCGATGATGCCCGGAAAGAGCTCCTCGCTGGCCTTGATCTTCCGCACCAGGTTCTTGCGCATCTCTTCCTTGACGGGAAGCACGCGGTACTCGCTCTGTCGCAGCTGGGCAATGGTCGTGGGATGAGCCAAGGGACAACCTCTATGGGAATGGTGATGACGCCTGCGCAGATTCTACGAGCCGCGCTTTCTCACACCGGTCTTTCAGATCGGCTTTTGCGCCCCCAGCTGATCGTCGATCGCCGCCGCATAGGCCGGTAGCCGCGCGGCGAGGGCGCGCAGCAGCCCAAAGCATCCCGCCAGCATCATGTCGCCGTGGGGCACGGCGAGGTACGGATGTAGCCGCGAGCCCTCGAGCAGCGCGCGTCGTGGTCCGATCACTGTCAGCAGCTCGGGCGGCGACGACACCGTGCCCAGCTGCAGCGCGCCATGTCCCATGTCGTCGAACACCGTCTGATCGGACAGCGTCCCCGTTGCCAGCGCCTCGAGATAGGCCTCGAGCTCGGCTTTCGTCAGCTCGCCGGTGTGATGCTCGAGCAGCCCCCGGATCTCGCGCCCGTCGAGGAGCGCTGCGATGGTGTGGAAATTGCCCAGGTTGGCGATGATCACGGGGTCCGTCGAGCCCACGCGCGGGTCCTCCAGGGCGCCGAGCACCGCGGCCGGTCCCGTGTCCATCACGAAAAGCGGCTGCGCGCCGGTCCAGCTGCCGGCCACGGCGCGCATCCGCGTCATGCGCTCCGGAATCTCACTGGCGAGGAACCCGAAGCCGGTGAGCCCGATGCCGCGATCGACCTGCTCGCGGAGGTAGTCGAAGCGAAAGCGGCGATCGCTCACGCCGGGTGGTGCCGCACCGTGGTCGAAGACCGCCACCGCGACCGCATCGAACCTGGTGCTGACGCCGAAGGCGCGCAGCGCGGTCATGAGTTCTGCCGTGTACACGTCCCGCAGCTCCAGCTGTCGAGCGCCGCCGGCGCCGTTCGGCCCATCGACGATTCGGATCCCCATCGCACGGACCCGTTCGAGGTCGTCGTCGAAGGTGCGGGCCGCGTCCGCGGTTGCATACACCTGCAGCCCGGCCCGCAGATGGGCCTCCACCGCCCAATGATCGGGGCCACCGCCCATGGTCACCCCGGTCAGTAGCAGGTCCGCCCGATCGGCGGTGGCTTGCTTGACCCGCTGCGCGATCAGCGCCGTCGGCGACGGCATGATCAGCTGCACCGCGTTCTCGATCACCGTGCCGGCTTCGAAGACGAGCACGTCCTGGGTGCCCGTGCCGACGTCGATGGCGAGGATGCGCGGGCCGCTCACCCGACTGCCCCGTTGCCCAAAGCAAGCTCGGATGTCACTTTTCCGTTTAATCGGTAGCCCATGCCGACGCTCGCCAACCTGGTCTGCCCAAAATGCCACGGTCCGTTAACAGGCGAGCCGGGGCGCGAACTCCGCTGCCGGCGCGACGGCACCCGATATCCGATCGTCGATGGCATCCCGTCGTTCATGATGCCCGCCGCCGAGCCGATGGCGCTACCGGGTTGTGCCCTGAGCCTGATCCTCCCCGCCCTGAATGAAGCCCAAAACCTCGACCGGGTTCTCCCCGAGCTGAAAAAGGCTCTGGCCGCCCTGGGACCCACCCACGAGATCATCGTGGTGGACGGCGGCTCGACCGACGGCACCCAGGACGTGGTGCGCAAACACGAGGTCCGCCTGGTGACCCAGAAGCTTCCCGGATTTGGCGGCGCTTACCGCGCCGGCTTCGAGCAGGCACGCGGCGAGTTCCTGCTGACCCTCGACGCGGACGGCTCGCACGATCCAGCCTTCCTCAGCGACCTGTGGAAGGCTCGAGGCGAGGGCGACGTCGTGATCGCCTCCCGCTACATCCCCGGTGGTGCGGCGGAAATGCCAGCCTGGCGCCGGCTGCTGAGTCGCGTCCTCAATGTCACCTTCGGCCGAGGCCTCTCGCTTCCGGTGCACGATCTCTCCAGCGGCTTTCGCCTCTATCACCGGTCGGTGCTCCAGCACCTCAAGCTGAAAGGCACCGACTTCGACGTGTTGGAGGAAATCCTGATCCGGGCGCTGGCGGCCGGCTACCAGGTCCACGAGGTTCCCTTCAAATATCGGGCGCGTGTCGCCGGGCACAGCCACGCGCGCCTCTTCAAGTTCGGGCTTTCCTATCTGCGAACCTTCCTCGCCATGTGGCGGCTGCGCAACTCGATCGCTTCGGCCGACTACGATGCCCGCGCCTACGATAGCGTCATCCCCCTGCAGCGCTACTGGCAGCGGGGACGGTTCAAGGCGATCACGCGGCAGGCCGCCGGTTTCACCCAGGTGCTCGACGTCGGCTGCGGCTCGAGCCGGATTCTTGGCGCCATCCCCGGCATGATCGGACTCGACATCCAGCTCCACAAGCTGCGTTACTCGCGCCGCTATGGCAACGAGCTCGTGCACGGCTCGATCTTCGAGCTGCCCTTCGCTGACGCCAGCTTCGACTGCGTCATCTGTTCCGAGGTCGTCGAACACATCCCCGCGCAGGAGAAGCCGTTCGACGAGTTGAGCCGCGTGCTCAAGACCGGCGGGCGGCTGATCCTCGGCACCCCGGACTACGACCGCTGGCGCTGGCGTGCGCTGGAGTGGGTCTACGGACGAGTCTCACCTGGTGGCTACGCCGACGAGCACATCACGCACTACAGCCGCGCCAATCTCGGCCCCTACCTACAGGGCAAAGGCTTCGAGATCGAGAGCGTCGAATACGTCGGCGGCTCGGAAATGATCTTCAGCCTGAAGAAACTGGCCCCCATGGCTTCCCCGGTATCTGCCCGAACGGTGCGCCTCGAGCATGAGCAGGCGCCAATCGGCGAAAACGTTCTCGATGGTTTGCGCCGTGATGTCATTGCGGAGGCCTTGCGCGTGCAGGCAGGCGCGTAGCAGGAATTCGCCTCCCGGGTGCAGCACCCGGGGTCGAGCGGGTAGTCGAACGATGCCGGCTCGGAGGGCAGGGCGCGAACATCGCCAGCCTCTGATTGGTCGACCCCGACCACGGTGAATCCGCGCTCTAGCCAGTATGCAATGTCAGTCGCGAGGCCGCAGCCCAGATCGAGCACGCGCATCCCCGGCCGCAACCATCCAGCGTCAAGCGCCTCGAGCAGCTCCGGCGATGGTCGCGACAGCTGCCACCATTCATCTATCCCATCTGTGTACGGCTCGGCGCGTTCTTCATCAGGCACGCAGGTGTTGCTCGAACCGGTGGAGGATCTCCTCCGGGGTCTCCGTCATCTGGTCGACGAAGTACCCGCCGTCGAAGTCGAGGCCCTTCGCCCGCAGAAAGCCCGCGCCGGGGTGGCGCTTCATCACGGCGACCCCGGGTTTGAGTCGATACGCGAGCACCGTGCGGCCGCTGGCTTTGACCAGCGCGACCGCCGCGATCTCATCCCACGGCAGGAGCGGACTTTTGCCGGAGCGCCGAAAGATCACGCCGTCGCTTAAGAATTCGAAGCGCGGACGCACCGGGCCGCGCATGGCAAAAAACCCGACCAGCGGCGCCGCAACCGCGGCCCAGCCGATGCTCCGACCGGAGAGCAAGAGCAGCAGGCCACCCACCTCGGTGACGCCCGCCAGCGGGAGGAAGAGCGCCCACGGAAAGCGCGCGTTGACAGTCGTCACGCGACGACGCGGACCCCACCGGGAACGATCTCGGCGCGCAGTACGTTGCCACGGTGGACTTCGCCATCCACCTCATACCACTGGACATCCGGCGCCTTGATCTCAACCGACCGCGCCTTGCGCTGGACCATGTTGCTCCCATCCGCACGCTGGCGGAAGATCCGCCAGAGAACGCCGGCGCGCTGAGCCATCGTGCGTGGCCGATAGATCACGATGTCGAGCCAGCCATCGTCGATGGCGATATTTGGAGCAAAGCGAAAAGGGGCCGCGCCCAGCATGCCCGCGTTTACCACCAGGACGACGACCGCCGTCATCTCGATCGCCTCGCCATCGGCACGGATGGTGCAGTCGAAGAGCGGTGCGCCCGGGAGCCACCAGGCGCCGGCGACCAAGTACGCGGCACGACCAAGCCAGTATTTGAGCGCGCGCGGCGTGTTACGCATCACCGTGGCGTCGAAGCCGATGCCCGAGGCCAGCGCCGAGTAGCCGTCATTGACGCGCACCAGGTCGACCGCCCGGGTCGAAGGAAAGCGCTCGAGCGCCCGCCGGGTAGCTTTCTTCCAACTGGCCGGCAGCCCCAGTTCGCGGGCCACGATGTTCGCGGTGCCTCGCGGGACGATGCCCATCGGCACATCCTGCTGATGGGCGGCAGCCATCACTTCGGCGACCGTGCCGTCGCCACCCGCCGCCAGCACGAGCTGGAACTCCCGACGGCTCAGCGCCGCGCCGATCGCCTCGACGTTCAGCCCGGCGCTGGTCTCGAGCACCATGCCATCCCAGCCCAGCTGCTCGGCCAGCGCGATGAGGCGGCCACCAAAATCGCTACCGGTTCCCAGCAACGCCGGGTTGACGACGAAGAGTGCCCGGCGCCGGTCGGCGCCACTCACTCGGTCAACCGGCGGCTCGGCGGGTCATGCGGTCGTGGGCGTCGTCGAGGTGCGGATGGCCATCGGGTTGCACGCAGAAGACATCGCCCGGACGGCAGACCAGGCTCTCGAACTGGATGGTGGTGTGCTCGATCTCGAATTCGTGCGCCAGCACTTCGCGGACTTCGGCCAGGATGTCTTGCGCCTGCGTGACCCGCTGGTCGTCGATCAGGAGATGGGCGCTCATGGCGCGGGTCTGCGCGCCGAGCGACCAGATGTGCAGGTCGTGCAGGTCGTTCACGCCCGGTACCCGCTTGACGGCGGCGACAACAGACTCGGTCCGCAAGTCGGCGGGTGTCGATTCCAGCAGGATGTTGATGGCGGCGGCGACGACGCGCCACGCGCTCCACGCGATCAGGGCTGCGATCGCGAGGCTGAGCAGCGGATCGATCGTCAACCAGCCGGTGGCCGCGATCAGCAACCCGGCGACGATGATGCCGCCGGCAGCCCAGGCGTCGCCCCAGATGTGCATCAACGCGCTGCGCACCGTGAGGTCGGCCCGCATCGGTTCCAGCGAGCGGGCGATGACCAGCGAGATGACAAGCCCGACCACGGCGGCTGCCGCCATGATCCCGCCCTGCACCGCGGCCGGATGTTGCAACCGGCGAATGGCTTCGACGACGATCCCGAGGACAACCGCAGCGAGGAGCAGCGCATTGACGAGCGCCACCAGGATGCCCACGCGCTGGTAGCCGAAGGTGCGCCGCGCGCTGGCCGGCCGTTGCACCTGCGCCAGTGCGAAGCTGGAGAGTCCGAGGACGACGAGGTCGGTCACGATGTGGCCGGCGTCGCTGAGCAACGCGAGGCTGTGCGCCCAGAGTTGCGCATCTCAAAACCACCTGACGACCTTACGTTCACAGCGGCAACGGGAGCGCGCCTCCACTGGGATCAACTCCCCGGAACCCTCCAGCATGCCCTGGAAGCCCGGCTTGGCTCGACCGTCACCCGATCCGTTACCCAGCCCGGCGGGTTTTCACCCGGGGTCGCCGCTCGGCTCCGCCTGGCGGACGGCCGGCGCGTCTTCCTGAAGGCCATCAGTAGCCACCCTAACCCGGACTCCCCGGCGATGCACCGACGTGAAGCCCGGATCGCCGCCGCCCTTCCCGCATCGGTGCCGACACCACGCTTCCTATGGTCGTATGACGACGGGGATTGGGTCGCGATTGTCTTCGAAGACATCGAGGGTTGGACGCCGGTCACCCCATGGCGTCCGCAGGAGCTGAACCGCGTCCTCGATGCCGTCACCCAGCTGGTCGAGAGCCTAACGCCCTCCCCGATCGCGGTCGAGACGATCGCCGAGCGCCTGCACGAAGCCTTGCAAGGCTGGCGAGCACTGGAGGCGGCAGCCCGGACTAAAACCGACGATCTCAGCGGCGTGCCCGATTGGGCGCGGCGTAACCTCGAGCGGCTGGCGCGGCTCGAATCGGAGTGGGAGGCGGCGTCCGCCGGTGCCACGTTGCTGCATTTCGACCTGCGCGCGGACAACATCCTGCTGACGGCCGACCGGGTGCTCGTCGTCGACTGGCCGCACGCCTCGCTGGGTGCGGGCTGGATGGAACTGCTCCAGATCCTACCGAGCATTGCGATGCAAGGAGGGCCAAAACCATGGGAGATCTTCGATTCGCATCCCCTCGGCCGTCGCGCACGGGAGGGAAAGGTCATCGCGGTGCTGGCGGCGGTGGCCGGGTACTTCGTTCGCCAATCGCGGCTGCCGTCGCCACCGGGCCTCCCCACGCTCCGGGCGTTTCAACGCGACCAGGGCCTCCCGGCCTTGGAGTGGCTGATGCGCCGAACCGGCTGGCCCTAGCGGCTCCGGACGAGGCCCCTCAGGACATGGCCGCGGCGATTGGCATGTAGAGCTGGCGATACCTGAGATACGGCTCCACATATGCCTCGCTCGATGGCCCTGGCGTGGCGACCAGCGTCGGCGGCGCGGCGAGCGCCGCGACCCGTTTCGCATCGGGCCACGCGCCAAAGCCGACACCGGCCAGCAGCGCGGCGCCGAGGGATGACGCGGACGAGGTCGCGGTCGCGAGCAACGGCTGCTCCAGAACATCGGCGAGCAGCTGACGCCAGCGCGGATCAAAGGTTCCACCGCCGGCGAGCCGCAACTCGGTGGCGGGAACACCCGTCGCCAATAACGCCTCCACCCCCTGCCGAACCGCAAAGGCGACGCCCTCCAGCGCGGCGCGGAGCAGGTGGCCGCGCGTGTGCACGAGTCGCAGGCCAATCCAGGCGCCGCGGGCATCCGGATCGAAGTACGGCGTGCGCTCTCCGGTGAGGTACGGCAGAAACAGCAGGCCTTCGGCTCCGGGCGCAACGGCGAAGGCCTCATCGTAGACCTCATCCCAGCTGGCGCGCAGCATGGTTCGAACCCATTCCAGCGCGATGCCGGCGTTCTGCATCGCCGCCATCGCATACCACCGATCTGGCGCGGCCGCCCGATACAGGTGGGTGCGCGCGGTCGAGTCGACCGCGAGACGATCACGCGGCGCCACCACCTGGGCACCGCTGCCGATGGTCAGCTGGACCGGCCCGGGGTCGAGGAGGCCGCCGGCGATCGCCGCCGCGGCCGCATCGGCGGCGCCGCCAACCACCGGCAAGTTGGGACGAACCCCGAGGTGCTCCGCGGCCGAAGCGGTCAGGATGCCGCAAATCTCGACCGACTCCCGGATTGGCGCCAGGAAGTCGAGTCGGAGGTCGAGCGCCTCGAGCAGGTCCTTGGCCCAGTAGTCGGTGGCCATGTCGTACAGCAGCGTGGCGGAAGCGTCGCTCGGCTCGGTCGCGGCCTCGTGGATCATCCGCAATCGCAGCCAATCCTTCGGCTGTAGCGCCCACTGTGCCCGCCGGTACAGCTGTCGTTCGTGCTCTTTGAGCCACAGCAGGGTCGGGCCGGCCATTCCCGTGGCAATGGGATTCGCGAGCGTGCGTCGAAGCTCCGGGCTCAGCTTCCTATAAGTCGCCAGTTGCTTTCGCGCTCTCGAGTCGGCCCAGATGATCGCCGGCCGCAGCGCCTGCCCCAGCTCATCGCTGAGCACGACGCCGTGCATCTGGCCTGACAGCCCGATGGCCGCGATGTCGGACGCGTGCACGCCCGCTGCCTCCGGGACGGCGATGGCCGCCGCCCCCCACCATGCCTCCGGCTCAGCCTCGGCCCATCCCGGCTGGGGCGTCAGCAGCGGATAGGGCGCGGACCCGGTGCCCACGATTGACCCATCAACATCGAGGATCAGGACTTGGGGATCAGACTATGGCCGTTCGGCGATGCCGCGGCGATGTAGGGCTTCTTCTCGGTTGGCTGGATGATGGCGTCGATCAAGCCGTAGTCCTTTGCCATCTCCGGCGTCATGAAGAAGTCGCGCTCGATGTCGCGCTCGACCTGCTCCTTCGTCCGGCCGGTGTGGTCCGCATAGATGCCGACGATGATCTCCCGGAGGCGGAGAATCTCGCGAGCATGGATCTCGATATCGGTCGCCTGGGAGGTCCGCATGCCCCCACTCGGCTGGTGCAGGACGATCTGGCAATGCGGCAAGGACAGCCGCTTGCCCTTCGCGCCCCCGACCAGGATCAGGGAGGCCGCGCTCGCCGCCATCCCGGTGCACAGGGTGCTGACGGGCGGATGGACATAGCGCATGGTGTCGTAGATCGCGAGTCCCGCCGAGAGCGAGCCACCCGGGCTGTTGATGTAGATGCTGATCTCTTTGTCGGGATCCTCGCTGTCGAGGAAGAGCAGCTGCGCGATCACGAGGTTGGCGAGGTCGTCATCGATCTCGCTGCCAAGAAAAATAATCCGGTCTCGCAGCAAGCGCGAATAGATGTCGTAGGCGCGCTCACCACGGGCCGTGGTCTCGACGACGTTGGGTACCAGTGCCATGATCAATGTCCTCCTTACCGGTCGAAGGTGAATCCGATCCGCCGCCTCGGCGGGGTCGCCTGCGTCGCGGCCAGGTACAAACTGAAATGCGCGACGCTGCGTAAAGCTTGCGGACGAAGGTTAGCGGTTGCGATCCGCAGCTGCAACCGGGGATCGTCAGGCCAGCTGCGCTGTTGCGACATCGCCTCCCGGCTCCCGAGCGATCGCGCGAGGTCGAGGTAGAGGTCGGCGACAGGGACTTCGAGGGCTTTTGCAATCGCGAGCAGACGCTCCATCGAGACGTCCTTGAGTCCGCGCTCCACCTCGGACAGGTAGGCAGGAGAAAGCTCGGCGGCCTCGGCCAGCTCGGTCAGCGACCGCTCGGCTTCCTGGCGTCGCCGGCGGAGGATGGCCCCAAGCGCGAGTCGAATCGAACTTGCGTCTTCGCTGTGAGCGTAGTTCATATGCCTCGAGCGCATCATAGCATCAGCCGCCTCCGATGTGGGAAGGCGGGGTGTTGAGTGTTTTCGTGGCGCACGCCATGGGGGCTTCCACCGTTGCATGACCATGGCATTCCGCATCGCCCTCCTCGGGGCAGTCGCTGCGATCGTCGTTGTCCTGACCGGCTGCACCGCGGCGTCTGCGACCAAGCCGACGCCGACCCCGAGTGCCAGTGCACCGCCCTCCGCGAGCGATTCGCCGACGCCAACCGCCGTAACGACCCCGACTCCCTCACCGACCCCGACGCCCACCCCGTCTGGCATCGATCCCGTGTTCGTGCCCTCGCTGGGGGCCATTCAGATGGTTGGGCCGCGTCTTGGCTGGGCCGTCGGCGCCCACGCGATCTTCACTACCGCCGACGGTGCGCACTGGACAAAACAGTACGCGTCGACCGAGGAGTTCGTCGGCGTCGACTTCATCAGCGCGACCACCGGTTGGGCGGTCGCTACTCGTTCGCTGCTGGGCACGACCGATGCTGGGCGTTCGTGGCATCAGTTGGGCGAGCCACCAGCACCGATTCGGTCGGTGCACTTCATCAGCGCCACCTCGGGGTGGGGGATTGCCGGCGGGACCGACCCGCAGCAGATTCACGGATGGTTGGTTCCTCACGACAGTGCCACGCTGGTCATCACCAACGACGGTGGAGCGACCTGGAGGTCGCTGGGTGGGCCATCGAACCCACAGACCGTCTGCTTCAGCGAGGCGGGCCAGGGGTGGGTTGGCGCCGCGGAGGGCGTCTACCTGCTTCGGATGACCGACCAGGGATCCAATTGGAGCCTGGCGTTGCCGCGGCCGGACCAGCAGCAGGGCGTGCCGCAGGTGACCCTGATCGAGTGCGCGGCGCCGCACGCGCTCTGGGTCTTGTTCCTCGGAGGCCAGAGCGCCATGAGTCATAGCCCGTACGTCGCCTACGCGACCGTAGACGGCACGAGTTGGAAAGCCGTGATGAAAGAAGCCATGTCGGAACAGCAGATCTTGCCCGGTGTGCCGGCGGGACCCGACACCTATCCGCCAAGCTTCAGCGTCGTGGACCCGACCGACGCCGTCTTCATCGGCGATGGCCCGGCGACCAATGTGGCGCAATGCGTCATCGCAAGCAACGGCGGCGCGACCATCCGCCGCACCGGCCGCATCGACAATGCACCCGAAACCTTCGCGGCGGCCTTTACCAGCGTCACCGCGGGGTGGGTCTTGACCAGGAATGCCGGCGGGGACTACGTGATCGCGGCCACGGCCGATGGCGGCTATCACTGGTCACAGCAACTGGCGATTCCGCCAACCTCTGCCGGCTAAGGCCGCAGGCAACGTAAAATCCACCACGCGGGGCGTAGCGTAGCCTGGCTAACGCGCATGCTTTGGGAGCATGAGATCCCGGGTTCGAATCCCGGCGCCCCGACATCACCTTAAGAAGGTTGCCTATGCTCCCGGTGCTCGTCGCCATCGCCGCCATCAGCGTGGTGGCTTTCCTCGCCTTCCGCTGGTTCGAGCGTTACCGCTACAGCGACGGCTGGCGGACGAGCGAGTTCCGTGGGGTCGCGTTTGGCTTCCTGATGTGGTTTGGCGGCATCTTCGGGCATCGAGTGCCTCCGCCACCGCAGGCCAAGGTGGAGTTTGCGACCCGGGCGGGAGAGCCCGAGCCCCCCGAGTCAGGCGGCGCGGCGCTCCCGGATCAGGCTGCGGACGATAAAGAGTAAGTTGGCCGGTCGCTCCGCCAGGCGGCGCATCAGGTATGGATACCACTCCGTCCCATAGGGCACGTAGATTCGGACGCGGTAGCCTTCGCGC
>VBIS01000015.1 GCA_005880605.1 Chloroflexota bacterium | reverse complement strand
AGGCTGAGACCTGTCCAGTCGCCGGGACCCACAGCCGGGCACACCCCGGAGATCCTGGGAACAAACACCGAGCCACAACTGGGCAGATGTGGCGCTTGCTCCTTGAGACTGCTGAGCGCCGCGCTGGTCGCTGTGAAGGTGCCGTTATTGATCGTGATCGCCCCACCGAGCACCGGCGCGTAGTCGTTGGCGGCCAGCGTCAGGTCGCCATTGACGGCCAGGTCTCCGTCGACGAGATAGCCGAGGGCACTGCTGGCTCCCACCGTCTTCCACTTGAGCGGCTTTCCGTCGGCGGTCGACCCATGGAATGCAATCGCGTCGAGGCCGTTGCCGGTCCCGGTATTGGCGCTGATCAGGCTGCTGAAGTCGCCTTTACTGATGCCGTCCAGGTAGATCGCGGCATAGGTGGTCGTATTTGCCGGGTTGCCGATGCCGCTACCGGTCACACTATTCCCGAGCAGCTTCAGGTCGTCGGCAGCGACGAGGTGCATGCCGTAGGTACCGGCTCCCTCAACCGTGTCGTTCTCAATATCGACTCGCCTCCCGCCGAGCGCCGTCCCGAGGATGGCCTCATTGGTGCTGCCCTGGAAGTCGTTGCCGAGAAGTTTGAGTCCGCCCCCGGCCAACGGCCGCGGAGTCCCCGTGTAGCTCGCGTTGATCCCGTGATCACCGGGGCCCGCTCCCGTGCACTGCAGGTAATTGAGATCGGTGGTAATCGTGTCGATGCGACAGAACTTGCTCGCACTGATGTAGACCGGCGTCGCGTTGACCGCGATGCTGTCGGAGAACGTCGGCCCCAGGCGGCTGTTGCTGACCACCAGACCATAGGAACCCCCATCGGGCCCGATCAGCGAGGCCTGGGCACCGCTGATGTCGATCGCCTTGGTGGGGAACAAAATGCTGGCGTTGGCGAT
Source organism: Chloroflexota bacterium (assembly GCA_005880605.1). Taxonomy (GTDB): domain Bacteria; phylum Chloroflexota; class Dormibacteria; order CF-121; family CF-121; genus CF-13. The sequence goes on along the minus strand of VBIS01000015.1, from coordinate 6,740 downwards.
ACGGCCCGTACTGCCGACCAGGTTGATGCCGATCCATTCATTCGCCGGAAGCGGCGAAGGACAGCTCTGAACGAAGACCGACGGACAGGCCTGCAGACCAACTGTGTTGTCGCGCAAGCTGGTGAAGGTCTTCAACCCGGCAGTGCTGGCGTCGAGGCTGCCGTTGCTGATGAGGATGGCGCCGCCCTTCACCTTGACCACATCGCCATCCTTTACGGTCAGCTTCGAGTTGACGAGCTGCAGATCGCCGTTGGCGACGACATAGCCCAGGGCATGGGGTAGGTGAACGGGCGATGGCGCGTTGGCATCGTTAGTTGGCGTCTGCCAGGCCAGATCTGAAACCACCTGGCCATTGAGGCCGATCGCATCGAGGCCGTTTTGTTGACCAGTATTGTTGTTGAGGCCACCGGTGCCAACCTTGAGGTTCGTCACGCCGCCTACATAGATGGCGGGATAACGCAGGCCACTTCCGACACAACTGATCACCGGCTTGGGTGATCCGCTCCCGTTGCAGGTGAAGACGTTGTTGGTGATCGTGGGGTTGTTCGCGTTGGCCAGGTCCAGGCCGTACGACCCAGCGCGGAAGAAGCTGTTGTTGTCCAGCTTGATGGGAGGCTGGCCGGTGACGAAGTTACCCTGGATCGCGTCGTTGCCAATCGATCCCGCCGCGCATGGCTGCAGCGGCAGGCAGGTGGTTTCCCCGAACGGCACCGAGCTGCCAAATGTCATGTTCTCGACATCGAGCGCCTTGTCGGGAATGCTCGCCGGATAGTTGGGCTGGGCGGGATCGTAGGTCACCTTGATTCCCTGGGAACCGATGTTGTTCAGGGTGCCGAACTGGCCGTCCGGTCGCAGCGTCAGTGGGTCGACGCGGCCCGACAAGAGGATCGGGGTGTTGGTGGCGTCGATCCCGTCGAAATACGACGGGCCGATACCGCTGTTGCGAACGGTGAGCCCATAGCTGGCGTTATCGGGCGACGACGTGGCGCCACTGGTGATCGCGATCGCGGTCAGCGCATGCTGAATGCTGACAAACGACAACGACGCGTTGCCGCGGTGCGCAGGGTCGGCGGCACTGACATCGATGCCGTCCCAGGATGCGACGTCTGGTTCTGCATCGAAGACGACCGTGTTCAACGCATCGGTACCGATGGTCTTGAGTTGACCGCCGTTGACGAAGATCCCAGTGCCGTGTGAAAAGATCTGGACCGGACCCTGGCTGCCATCGATCACGAGCTTGACGCCGGCGGGAACATGGACCTCGTCGGCCGCGTTGGCGACCGTCAGGCAATTCGGGTTGTTGGGGTCGGTCGTGGGGAGATTCGGATCGTTGTGCGGCAGGATGTAGGGGCTGCCCGTCCCGTAGGGACTGCTGGTGGCGGTCCAGGTGGCGGTGTCGGCGCTGCCGGCATCGAGCTTGATGTCGCCACAGGGCACACTGGTCGCGACCACGCTGGCCGGAAACCCGTGCGGGTGCGTGTACACAGGGCCGGCGCCCCGAGCGGTAAGGAGCACGGCCACCACGACACCCAGCCCGAGCTTCCAGGCATGGCGCGCCAGGATCTCGGCGGGCGAAGATGGCGGCTTCAGCCGGTGACGTACGTCTAGCCTCACACCCTCCTCGGCACGGGTCACGACCCCCGCGGTCAAGTTTCAGCGGCGGATTTTGACGTTAGGCGACCGGTTTTGGACCGTCAAGGAAATTGCGCGAAACTCGACGCATCCTGCCCATTCGGGCGCAGGGCCTTGCCCAAAGGTCAGCGACGATCTCAGGAAGCCTGGGCGGTGATGTCGGTACCTCGGCCGGCGCCCTCCCCAGCTCGCTCGGACAGCGACTTGAGCGCCGCCGTCAGCAGATCCTGGGCGGTGAGGGCGTCGCCATGGTACTCGGCGGTGCCCCACCGGATCGAGATCCGGTCGGACTGCAACGCGGTTTCGATCCGGCCGGCCATGACCGCGGCCTGCGAGGCATCGATCCCGGGTGCCAGGATGGCGAAATCATCGCCAATCCAGCGCGAGGCCATGTCGTCGCCGCGGACCGACGCCCGAATCGCCCGGGCTATCCGTTTGATGACAGCATCACCGGCCCGGTGGCCATAAGCGGCATTCGTCTCACGGAGGTTCACGACATCGATCATGAGCAAAGTTCCCCACGACTGAGGCCGCAGCATCTGCTCGTTGACCGCCTCTTCGAACGCCCCGCGGTTCATCAAGCCGGTCAAGGCATCGACGGTGGCGGCCGCGGCGAGCCGCTCGATCAGGCGCGCATTGGCGATCGAAACCGCGGCCTGGTTGGCCAGGATCGTCAGCAGGCGCAGCTGGTCGAGCGAGTACTGATTCAGTCCTAGCTTGAGGACCACGATGACCGCCAGGACCTCGTCCTGGAACATGACCGGGACCGCCAGCATCGACTCGTCGATCACGGTGGTTCCCGTCACATGTGCCGCCTTGGGGTGGTGCTCGGTATCCCCCAGCACCGCGCCGCGTCGCGATTCCGCGACCCAACCGGCAATCCCCTCCCCCACGTCAACCGTCGCATTGGCGGCGGTTACCTCGCGGTACTCCTCACGGTCGGTTCCCCGCAGGTACACGACCTCCAGACGGGTGCGATCCTCACTCATCAGCAGCACCCGGCACTGGTCGAGGGGGAGCAGGGTGGTGATGGTCTCTCCGATACGGTTGCAAATGTCTTCGATGCTGGTTGCCCGGGCGAGCTGCTGGCCAAGGGCCTCCACCGTCTGCATGTGCTGCGCCCAGCCGCGTGGCCCAGACACCGTGGCGTCGGGCGTTGGCTGGCCGACCGCCTCGGCGGCGGCGGAAATGTGAGGCGGGTCGTGCTCGATCAGGTCCAGCATCACGTCGACCACGCGTGGGTCGAACTGGTGGCCGCTCTCTTTGCGGAACTCCGCCACGATTGCCTCGAGCGGCAAGGCCTTGCGGTAGGAACGATCCGAGGCCATGGCGTGGAACGCGTCGCACGCGTGGATGATGCGCGACTCGACCGGAATTTCCTCCCCCTTGAGGCCGTCGGGGTAGCCGGTGCCGTTCCATCGCTCGTGTTCCGCCCGGACGATGGGACCCAGTGGCGCGAGAAAAGCCACCGAAGCGACGATGCGCTCGCCGATGACGGGGTGTTCGCGCATGATGGCGAATTCTTCCGGCGTCAGTGACCCTGGCTTCTGCAGGATGTAGCCCGGGATGCCGATCTTGCCGATATCGTGGAGCAGCGCGCCGTACTTGAGAAGGCGCAGCTGGTCGGGCGGCAGATCGAGCCGCTTTCCGACGTTGACGGCGAGGTCTGCGGTTTCCCTCGAATGGGCCTCCGTGTACCGGTCTTTTGCATCGAGCGCCGCAGCCAGCGCCCCGATGGTTGCCACGTAGCTCTCTTCCTGCTGCCGCCGCCGGCTCTCGTATTCGTTGAGCAGCGCGCGGCGAACCCGAGCCGAGATGAACGCGCACAGCATGGTTGACACCGCGAGGACGACCACGGTGCGGACGTAATAACTGTCCCAGCCGTTGATGAACAGCGGGAGGGTTGCGGTCGCCGCCGTCAGCACGGCGATCGCAGCGCCAGAACGGAACCCGTAGGCCGCGGCCATGAACACCGCCGGCGCGATGAAGATCGGCAGGATGTGCGAGTGCGTACCGCCCGTGTACATGACCATGAAACCGAGCAGGGCCAGACCCGGCATTACGATCACGACCAGGAATCGCTCGACCGGCAGTCGGTGCCATGGGAAAAACCAGCTCACCGCGGCCCCCACATAAGAAAGGATGCCGACGATCCAGATACCCCCGAAGTCGAGGTGCGGCGCCCCAATGAAGCTGCTGCCGACATCGACGGTCGCCGCGGTTACGAAGGCAATGGCGGCGATACGGAACATCCCCTGGTGGAAGTCGACAGGAATCCGTTCGTTTTGGGCCATGCAGCGCCAAATACAACGTGCGTTCAGGCGGCTTCCAGCGACCCAGTTGCCGGCCGGCCACGGGGACGCCCAGAATGCCGATATGGCCGCGAGCGGGAACGGGCAGGAGCCGGTGCTTCGGGTCGAAAGCCGGGAGGAGCTCGTCTATCTGCTGGGGGAGGCCTGCGAACTGGAGCACGGCCTGCTGTGCGAATACCTGTACGCGCAGTTCTCGCTCAAGCGGAGCGTCGATGAGGGCGTCACGCCGGAGCAGCTGGCACGGATCCAGGCCTGGGAGCTGACCATCATCGACGTCGTCAAGCAGGAGATGCTGCACCTGGCGCTGGCGACCAATATCCTGACGGCCCTGGGGGCCGCGCCGCATTTCGAGCGGCCCAACTTTCCGATTCTCTCCCGCTGGTATCCCGAGGACGTCCAGATCGCGCTGGTGCCGTTTGGCGAGCGGGCGCTGCGTCACTTCATGTTCCTCGAGCGCCCGGAGGGGATGGCGCTGCGCGATGCCGAGGGCTTCGGGGCGCTCGGTCACATGCGGCCCCTCTCCGCTGACGATCCGCAGATCACGGGGGGTGCCGAGGAATGGCATACCGTCGGCCATCTCTACCGCGGCATCGAGCGGGGACTCGCCCACCTCGTCGATCGCTACGGCGAATCGGACGTCTTCATCGGACCGCCGAAAGCGCAGGCAACAACCCAGGTCTTCGAGTGGCCGGAGCTGACCGCCGTGACCAACCTCGCCACCGCCAGCTCGGCGATCGAGATCATCGTCGAGCAAGGTGAGGGCGCCCGCGGCGATTGGGTGAATTCTCACTTCGGCAAATTCGTCGGGATCCTCGAAGACTATCTGGCGGTTCGCCGGGCGGACGCGACGTTCGAGCCTGGGCGTCCGGTGATAACCGTGTACCTGCGAGAGCCGCCCGACGACGACCTGGTAACCCTGATCGAAGATCCCTTAACCAGACGCGTGGCCGACGTCTTCAATGCCGCCTACGAGGTCATCCTTCAGGTCCAGAGCCGCTATTTCGTGCATCACGGCGAGACGCCGGATGAACTCGAAACGCTCGCCAAGACCGCCAAGCACCTGATGAACTGGGTGATGCGAAGCCTCGGTCCGATGATGACGGCGCTGCCGGTGGGTCCGCAGCACCCCGGTCAGACGGCCGGGCCGGCCTTCGAGATCGTGCGCCCCGCGTTCTTCGTCCTGCCCCACCGCGACGCCGCCTGGAAAATTCTTCGCGAGCGCTTCGAGACCCTGGCCGATGTGTCGCTCAAGCTTGCCGACGAGCCCGGGCTTTCCGGCATGAAGCAGATCGCGACCAACTTCCAGGGATTCGCCAGCGATCTAGCCCGCCATCTTCAGGCGCGCGCTACCGCGGTGCCTCCTGTCACGCGGGCTTAAGCAGTTTCGCTAGTTTGTCGAGTTCATTCTCCCAGCCCATGACCGCCATCTTGGTCCAGTACTCGTCGTGCATGGCGTCGAGGGTCACCACCATCCGCACGGCCTGCGGATTCGCGTCGAACTCAACCGTCATCGCCACCTTGTACGGCTTGACGTTGGGGATGAAGTCGACAAGCTGGGTGAAGGCGAACCGCGTCAGCGGCACAACCTCGGTGTAGTTGACGAAAGACGGGGTGGTTAGCGGCATCCCCGCCTTCTTCATGAACTCGATCTGGTCGGGGGCGATCGCAGTCATGTCATAGAGCAGCTCGCCGCCGGGGCGGAAGTCGAGTTTGCGAACTTTTACCTCGAAGCCGTCGGGGCCCCACCAGGACTCGATCCCGTCCTTGGTGGTCCACAGCTCCCACACCTGTTCGATGGCCGCATTGAAGGTGCGCTCGAGGCGGACCCTCTGGCGTGCCGGATGGGTTTGCGAGGCCAAGTTAGACGCCACTCCGATACGCCTGCTCGAGGGTCGCGATGTCGAGCTTTCGCATCTTCAGCAACGCCTCCATCATCTTTGCCGGGTTCCCGGACTTCGAGTCACTCATCATCCGGCCCAACGCGGCGGGCACGACCTGCCACGAGACGCCGAACCGATCCTTGAGCCAGCCGCACGGTCCTTCCTCGCCGCCGTCGATGAGCCGTGCCCAGATTTGATCGAGCTCATCCTGGGTCTCGCAGGTCGCGACCAACGAGAACGCTTCGGTGAACGCGAAGGACGAGCCGCCGTCAAAGGCCGTGTACTCCTGCCCGTCGAGCAGGAAGCTCGCGTGCCACAGGCTGCCTTTCGGGAGCGGACCGTTGCCGTCACTACGCAACATGCTGAGCACCTTGGAGTTCGGAAACACCGAGACGTAGAAATTGATCGCTTCTTCGGCACCCTCCTTGAATGTCAAACAGGGTCGAACGCTTTGCACCTTCGTCTTCTTCGCCACGGTCGTCGTCTGCGAACTTGCTTGGGTCATTCGCCTTCCTCCTTGTGTTTCGGTCGGGTTCTGCCCCGGCGGTCGAGTTCTGCGGCAAATCGGTCGAGTCGGGCCTCCCACATCCCGCGATACCCCGTCATCCAATCGTCGAGTTCGCGAAACGGCTCCGGGCGCAGCGCGTAGAGTCGCCGGCGGCCTTCGGGGCGGACCACGACGAACCGAGCCTCCTCCAGGATGCCGAGCTGCCGCGAAACTCCTGGTTGGCCGATGTCCACGACGTCGACCAGCTGACTGACCGAACGCTCGCCGGCCCGCAGCGCGTCCACCAGGCGCCGGCGGGTCGGGTCGGCCAGGATTTGAAAGATGTCGGGCATGACAACATATTACTCACGCGACATATGTCTTGTCAACAATGGATCGCACAGCTCGTGGATGTTGTCGGTCGTGACC
>VBIS01000014.1 GCA_005880605.1 Chloroflexota bacterium | reverse complement strand
TACGGTGCGCCGATCTGGCCACTCGTCACGCTGCTGTGCCTCTGCGGATGGCTGGTTAGTCTGGCCGCGCTCAGAACGCGCCGTCTGAGTCGACCGGGCGAGGCCCCTACCGAGCCATGGTATTTCGATAGCGAATTACCGATAGCGGGATAAAGACCAGCAGGATGCCGGCGATCCAGGCCGCCGACTGGATCAGTGCCCAGCGGGTGTCTCCCGTGGTCAACGCGGGGTTCACGTGGAAGAGACCACGCAAGGCATCGGCGAGGACCGAGACCGGATTGTGTTGGGCGAAGCCCCGTAACCAGCTGGGCATCGTCGCCACCGGCACGAAGGCGCTGGACGCGAACGTCAGCGGAAAGAGCCAGATGAAGCCGCCCGACTGGGCCGCTTCGACGCTGCGGACCAGCAAGCCGATAAAGGCCGAGATCCAGGAGAAGGCAAAGCTGACACCCAACAGGACCACGATGCCGAGCAAAAACTCGAATGGCGTCCCGCCCGGTCGGAAGCCAACGGCGAATCCAACCAGCAGCATGATGATCACGGTGAAGAGGTTTCGAGCGAGATCGGCAAGCGTGCGACCGGTCAGCACCGCCGAGGACGACATCGGGAGCGAGCGGAAACGGTCGATGATGCCACGTTGCATGTCCTGGGCGAGCCCGATCGCGGTGGTGACGCCGCCGAACGCCACCGTTTGCACGAAGATCCCGGGCATCAGGTAGTTGACGTACTGCCCGCCGGGGACCTGGATGGCGCCCCCGAAGACGTAGCGGAAGAGGAGCACGAACATCACCGGTTGGATGGCGACGAACATGATCAGTTCCGGCACGCGCACGGTTTCGAGGACGCTCCGTTTGGCCAGCACCAACGCGTCCAGGACGGCCCAGACAACGGGCCAGCGTCCGGAGATCGGCCGGTAGCGGGTTCCCGCCGAAAGCGGCGTAGCGGCGGTGGCCGTCAGCGCGACCTCCGTCCCCACCGGCCGGCGGGCTTGACCTCTTTCTCTTGCTCGGCCTGGTGACCAGTCAGGGTGAGAAAGACGTCGTCCAGGCTGGGGCGGTGGAGCTGCAGGTCGACGATGGCGATGCCTGCGGCGTCGAAGTCGCGTACCAGCACGGCCAGCTGACTGGTCCCGTCTTTTGACGGACCCGAGATTCGCCGCTGAGCCGGATCGATAGCGACCTCGTCCGACAAGTGACGCCGGGCGACCTCGGCGGCGCGCGGGAGGTCCCCGTCTTTCGCGACCGCGATCTCGATCCGGTTTCCGCCAACGCGATCCTTCAACTCGTCGGAGGTGCCTTCCGCAATCACGCGTCCGGCGTCGACAACCGCAATCCGGTTGGCGAGCTCATCCGCTTCCTCCAGGTACTGCGTGGTCAGCAGGATGGTCGAGCCGTCCTTGACCAGCGAACTGATCATGCCCCACACCTGTCGGCGGCTTCGGGGATCGAGCCCGGTGGTCGGCTCGTCGAGAAAGAGCACAGGCGGCAACAGCACCAGGGATGCGGCCAGGTCGAGGCGCCGTCGCATCCCGCCCGAGTAGGTCTTCGCAATCCTGCCGGCGGCCTCGATCAGGTCGAACTGCAGGAGCAATTCCTCGGCGCGGCGCTTGGCGTCGTGCCGCGAGATGTGATACAGCTGCCCGATCATCTCCAGGTTTTCCCGTCCGGTCAGGTACTCGTCGATCGCGACCGACTGGCCGGCCAGGCCGATCTGGGACTTGATCCGGTTCGCGTCCTTGACGACGTCGAAGCCGGCGACGGTGGCGCGACCGGCGTCGGGTTTCAGCAACGTGGTCAGGATGCGCACCGCGGTTGTCTTGCCCGCCCCATTCGGTCCGAGCACTGCAAGCAGCGTTCCCTCGTCGACGTAGAGATCGAGCCCATCCAGTGCCTTGACGCGCCCGTAATGCTTGACCAACCCCTCGGCCGAGACTGCGTGGTCCGCTGCCATCCATAAGATAGTAAGGAGGCAGGCGTGATGGACGAGGAATTGAAGCCGGAGCAGCAGGGTCCGCCGGTAAAGCCTGAGGGCGCGGCGAACGAGGTTATGAAGCGCGCAAAGCAGATCCAGGGTGGTGGTCGCATGCCGACGCTTTACATCGGTCATGGCGCACCACCATTGGTCGACGATCCGCTCTGGGTCGCACAGCTGGCGGCCTGGGCGAGCGCCTTACCGCGTCCGAAAGCTGTGCTGATGGTCTCCGCGCACTGGGAGAACGCGCCGCTGACGATGGGAGCGACGCGCACCGGCACGCCGCTGGTCTACGACTTTGGCGGGTTCCCCGAGCGCTATTACCGGCAGCAGTACCGATCGCCCGGCGCTCCCGAGCTCGCCGCGGACGTGCGCCGGTTGCTCTCTGATCAGCCAGTCGCAGAGGAACCCGATCGGGGGCTGGACCACGGCGCCTATGTGCCGCTCACCGTGATGTATCCCGACGCTGATGTGCCGGTGCTGCAGATATCGATGCCGAGCCTCGACCCGGAAAGGCTCTTCGACATCGGTCGCAGCCTACGACCGCTACGCGACCAGGGCATCCTGATCATCGGCAGCGGCTTTCTCACCCACGGCCTGCCCTACATCCGCGACTTCCGGTTGGATGCGCCACCCCCGGCATGGTCCAGCGAGTTCGATGCCTGGGCCCACGAAGCGCTCGAGCACGGCGACCTCGACGAATTATCTGACTTCGTTCATCGCGCCCCGGCCGTCAGGTACGCGCATCCTCGGACGGAACACCTGGCGCCCTTGTTCGTGACGCTGGGTGCCGGCGACAGCAACGGCGAGCCCCTACCGAGCATCATCGACGGCTACTGGATGGGCCTGTCCAAGCGTTCGATCCAGATCGCCTAGTCCCGATGCGGCTTGGAAGTGGACCAATTAGTCTGGAGGCAACGCCATGATCGAGGTGCGCCGCGACCGCGAGATCCACAGGGAAGACGGCGGGTGGTTCGTGGCCCGCTGGCACTTCTCCTTCGACCGCTACCGCGATCCGCAGCAGATGGGCGTCGGGCCATTGCGTGTCTTCAACCACGATCAGCTGGCTCCGGGTGCAGTCTGGCCGATGCATCCGCACGCCGACATCGAAGGCATTACCTATGTCTGGAAAGGCAGCTTCCGACATGCCGACAGCCTCGGCAACGACGGCATCCTGCAGCCGGGTGGGGTGCAGGTGATGACGTTGGGCGCTGGCGCCGATCACTCCGAGCAAAACGCGTCGAGAACGGAGCCGATGGAGTTCCTGCAGCTCTGGATCCTCCCCGACACGCCCGGCCTGCCACCCGGCATCCAGCAGCGTCAGTTCTCAAAGGAGGAGCGCGCCGGTCGCTTGCTGCAGGTGATCGGACCCGATGCCGATGCGCTGAAGGTGCGCCAGGACGCGGCCGCGGTGTACGTTGCGGCGCTGCCCGCCGGCACCGAGGTTGCCCATGCATTTCCCGCTGGCCGTGGCGGCTACCTCTACCTGATCGAGGGCGGCCTTCGGGCTGGCAATGAAGAGCTCTCGACCGGGGATGCCATCAAGATCCAGGACGAGCCGGATCTGCGTCTTACGGCGACGCAACCGAGTGAGCTGATCCTGGTCGACGTCCCCGCAGAATTCCGGCCGGTCGGCGTTTGGGCTCGCTGATCCCCCGGCGGCTCCGCATGGCCAAAACCAAGGTCAAAGGATCGGGGACGAAGCAGTCACCATGGGTACTGAGCGCTATCAGCTGCGTGGGCTGGACGACCTGCACAAGATGCTCAAGCAACACGGTGACTGGATGCCGCTCGGCAGCGCCGATGAGCAGAAACCGGCCGCCGAGGGGACCGTCGAGGCCTGGGCGCGGTCGCCCAAGAATCCGGTTGGCGGCTGGTACGGGCTGAAGAAGGGCTTGCGCGGCCGCTTCGGCATGTATGTCCCACCGGTCATGGAGGCGATGGGACTGGCCGAGGTCGAGCACAATCCGAAGAACAACCGAATGCGAGCTCGCTGAAAGCGCCCCCACCCTGCCCTCCCCCAAAGGGAGAGGGAAAGATAGAGCGCTAAAGTAGATCGATGGCTGCGCAGGTTTTTTCCGTGTCCGAGGTCAAGCAGCTGCTCGACCAGGGGGCGCAGCTGGTCGACGTGCTGGGCGAAGACGAGTTCGAGCACGATCACCTCCCGGGGGCGATCAACATCCCGCTCAAGCAGCTGGACGCGACCACGGCGTCGAGACTCGATCGCGGCCGGCCCGTCCTCGTCTACTGCAATGACTTCGGTTGAGACCTCTCACCGCGGGCCGCGTCGCGGCTCGAGACGTTGGGATTCAAGACCGTGCTCGACTACGTGCCCGGCAAAACGGCCTGGTACGAAGACAACCAGCCGCGCGAGGGCAAGGCGGTCGACGAAATCTGGATTGGCGATGTCGCCGGCTCTGACGTGCCGACCTGCAGTCTGACGGAGCCGATCGGGGACATCCGGCGTCGTACCGAGGGTTGGGACACCTGTGTCGTCGTCGATTCGAAGGGGATCGTGGTGGGGCTGTTGCGTAAGAAGGAGCTCGACGCCGACCCACGGGCGACCGCCGAGCAGGTGATGCGGCCCGGCCCCAAGACCTTCCGGCCCAACGTGACCCTGCAGGAACTGCTCAAGTCGATGCGCGATCACGAGATCCAGACCAACAGCCTGGTGACGACCGCTGAAGGCCGCCTCCTGGGCGTCATCTCGCGCGCCGACGCCGAGGCGACCCTGGCGCACGAACAGGCCGCGCCGACCGGGACGGACAGCTAGCCCGGCGCGGCGTTGCGGTGGCTCGCGCGAAATGTTATGTTCGCGCCTAAAAGGAGGGACCCATGGCCACATCTGTCGAGGGGCAACGACTCGAGCGAAATGCCGTTGGTTTGGCGCCCACCCTGTTTCAGTCCATCACCCACATGGCTCCGGCGGCGGCGGTCGCATTCTCCATCATCGTCGGCGTTCCTTATGCGGGTGGGAGCATCCCGCTCGCGGTGCTACTGGCGTTGGTCGCCTGCTTGCTGGTCGCGGTTAGCATCGGGCAGCTCGCCCGCCACCTTCCATCGGCGGGCGGCCTCTACACCTTCAGCTCCCGTGGGCTTCATCCCTACATCGGGTTCCTGGTCGCCTGGGGCTTCATGCTGGCCGAGCCCCTCGTCGCACCCCTGCTCTACCTGATCTTTGGTAACGAGCTCGCGGCAAACCTCACGTCGCACTTTGGCTGGCCCACCTGGCTCTGGGCGCCCTTCGCGGTAGCCGCGGGCCTGATCGTGTGGGGGCTCACCTACCGCGGCATCCGCCTTTCGACACGGACAGGTGTGGCGCTCGGCACCTTCGAGATCGTCGTTTTCCTCGCGCTTGCGCTGACGCTGATCATTGCCGCGGGGGGCAACAATACTCTTTCGGTCTTCGGCCCACACACGGGGAACCCCAACGGCTGGGGATCGGTGTTCCCCGGCATGATCTTCGCTATCCTCGCGTTCATTGGCTTCGAGGCATCCCTGCCCCTGGCAGAGGAGGTCAAGGAACCGCGCAAGACGATTCCGCGCGCCGTCTTTCTCTCGGCGCTGCTGATCGGTCTCTTCTACCTCTTCTGTTATTACGCCGCGACGGTGTACTTCGGACCCAATAAGATGGTCAAGGACTTCATCGGGTTCAACGGCGGTGACCCCTGGTCGGGTATGGCACAGGCGGTGTGGGGTCCCGGGCTGATCATCGTCATCCTCGCCGTGCTCAACAGCGCCATCGCCAACTCGAACGCGGGCGCGAACGCCGCCACCCGTGTCGGGTACTCTCTAGCCCGGATCGGCCTACTGCCTCAAATGCTGCAGCGAGTGCATCCGCAATTTCGGACGCCGTACGTCGCGGTCAATGTTCAGGCCATCGGGGGCATCGTGCTGGCGGTCGGGCTCGGCCTCGTTGCCGGTGGCGCACTTCCTGCCTTCGCGTTGCTGGGGACGGTGGCCACCATCATCGTCGTCACGATCTACATCCTGACCAACCTCAGCAACCTGGTCTTCTACCTGCGCGAGCGACGCGACGAGTTCAACCTTCTGTGGAACGGGATCGTGCCGGTGGTTGGCAGCCTCATCTTCCTGCCGGCGTTGATCGCCGCGTTAGGCATCGACTTCGCCGGGTTGGGAATCAGCCCCCTGTTACCGCCAACGAACCTGGCTCCGCTGATCATCGGCATCTGGATGCTCGCCGGCATCGCCCTATTGATCTATTTCGCGGCCAGGAAACCCGAGCGGATCGCGGAGACGGGTCGGGTGTTTCTGGACGAAGCCGAAGCGACGCGTTAGGGCAGGGGTCCTCTGACCCCTAGCCTCGTTCTCGCCTGAAGTCACAGCTGCGTCGGAGTGGGCAGGCGTTGCAGCGCGGCGCCTTCGCCCGGCAGATCATCGCGCCGAGATCCATCAACGCCTGGTTGATCAGGTACCCCTTTCCTTTGGGAATGACGGCGGCCGCCAGCGACCAGAGCTCGTGAGTCCGGGCCGAGGCCGCCGCGGTTACGCCGAAATACCGGCGCAGGAGCCGGGCCACGTTGGTGTCAAGCACCGCCGCGTCGCGCTGGTGGGCGAAGCTCATGACCGCGCCCGCGGTGTAGGGCCCGATGCCCGGCAGCTGTCGCAATTCCGGCAGTGTCTGCGGCATGACGCCGCCGAATCGATCGGCCACCTGTAAGGCGGCGCCATGCAGCCATTGCCCGCGGATCTTGTAGCCGAGGGGATCGGTGATCGCCTTCACCGCCTCGACCGGAGCTAAGGCCATCGCCTGCGCGGTGGGGTAGCGCTTGAGGAGCGCCTCATACACCGGGATCACTCGCGCAATCTGCGTCTGGTGGGAAAGGATCTCGGAGACGAGAATGGCGTAGGGGTCGCGCGTCTTGCGCCATGGAAGGTCGCGGCCGTGGGCCGCGTACCAGGCGAGCACCCGACGCTGGAAGGAGCGACGGCGGCCCGGCGCGATCATCGAGGGGTCGCGGGCGAGGGGGCTAGAACCCCGACACCCTGTCGGAAAAGTGGCATGCCGCCCAGTGCCCGGACGTTTTCGTTTCCAATGGCGGCTCCTGCTCGGCGCAGATCGGAAACTGGGCGATCGGGCAGCGCGTGTGGAAGCGACATCCGCTCGGCGGGTTGACGGGGGAGGGGATCTCGCCCTTCAACAGGATGGGCCGGCGCTGCGCCTCCCGGTCGGGATCCGGCACCGGAATGGAACTGAGGAGGGCCTTGGTGTAGGGA